>JBMSQQ010000001.1:0-89491 GCA_049423385.1 Silvanigrellaceae bacterium
CGGTTCAATGCAGTTTGTGCAAGCGATCGTGTAGGTTCGCCGACAGTAATGACATTCACCGGATGACCTGCCACAAGTGAATCCATTGCCCAAGCCAAATGTGCAAGGTCGATACGATTCATTGTGCCACACAGACACATGTAGCGATTCAAACTGACGACAGTCTTGTCAGGGTTTTCCTTTGCAATGCGGTTCACCAGATTCATCTCTGTCCCGACTGCCCATTTGCTGCCCGCAGGACTGTCGGCGATCGTCTTGACGATGAATTCGGTTGAACCCACCGCGTCCGAGAGATCGACGACCTCCATGGGACATTCCGGATGTGAAATGATCTTGAATTCAGGGCTCTGCGTTTTCAGCTGCTCGATTTGCCGAACCGTGAACATGGCATGGACAGGGCAATGCCCTTCCCACAAAAAGATGCGCGCATCACGAATACGATCCTTGCTGTTGCCACCCAACAATTTTCCGGGCTTCCAAAGAAGCATGCTTTCCGGAGCATGGCCCATCTTCTTGCAGGTGTTTCGTCCGAGATGCTGGTCGGGAAAAAAGAACAGCGCCTTACGCTCGGTCAATGCCCACGAAACTATTTTCTCGGCATTGGAACTGGTGCAGACGACTCCGCCCTTCTTTCCCACAAATGCTTTCAAGGCCGCAGTCGAATTGATGTACGTCACCGGCATGATGCTGTCGTGGCCCAAAGTCTGGACAAGCTCGTCCCATGCGAACTCAACATCATCGGCATCGGCCATGTCGGCCATGTCGCAGCCAGCGCCCATGTCCGGCAAGACCACCACCTGATTTCCACGCTTCAAAATATCTGCACTTTCGGCCATGAAATGGACGCCGCAGTAGACGATATACTTGGCCCGTTCCTGGGCCGCAGCGTATTGAGCCAGTTTCAATGAGTCGCCACGCATGTCGCCAATTTCAACAATTTCCGGCCGCTGATAATGATGGGTCAGCACGACGACATCTGAACCCAGGCGTTGCTTGACCGAAAGAATGCGCTGTTTCAGTTCATCGTCCGACAGCGTCGGGTAGGGCGCCGGCAGTGGTTGTTGGTAAATCATATCGAAGGGACTCCCCAGCATTCACGAACCTTCGTCCTAAACCCGACAGAGGCAGAAATTCAACCCGAATTTTGTTCCGTTTTGACAAGCCCCCCGTTTGACTTTGTTGGGTAAACCCTATTTCCTTGTGCCGAAGGACCGTCTGACCCCCCAAGGAGACACAAAACATGACCATGGAACTCACCCAAACAACCCAGATCAAGCGCGTCGGAGTCATTGGAGCCGGGCAAATGGGCAATGGTATCGCTCAGGTACTGGCCCAATCAGGATTCAGTGTTGCGCTCATGGACGTTTCAGAGGCGTCCTTGAAAAAGGCGATGGGCAGTATCGAAAAAAGCCTCGCCAAACTTTTTGAAAAGGGAAAATTACCCGAACACCCGCCGATGATTCTTGGCCGCATCAAGTGCACAACCCAATTGAAGGACTTCGCCGATTGTGACTTTGCAATTGAGGCTGTCAGCGAACAGGAAGAGCTCAAGAAATCGATTTTCAAACAACTCGACGAAATCCTGCCGGCGCATGCGATTTTGGCAACAAACACCAGCAGCTTGCCAATCACTCGACTTGCCAGCGTGACCAAGCGTCCCGAAAAGTTCATAGGCATGCACTTCATGAATCCTGTGCCTGTGATGCAACTTGTCGAAATTATTCGAGGCCATGCCACCTCTGAAAACACCTACCAATTGACGAAATCCCTGTCCGAATCGGCAGGGAAAACAACGGTCTGTTCGCAGGATTATCCGGGCTTCATCGTCAACCGAATTCTGATGCCAATGATTAACGAAGCTTTTTTCACTCTGATGGAAGGCATTGCTTCTGCGGAAGACATCGACGCCGGAATGAAGCTTGGCACCAATCAACCGATGGGTCCTCTGACACTGGCGGATTTCATTGGCCTCGACACCTGCCTTGCGATCATGAAAGTCCTTCACGATGGGCTTGGTGACAGCAAATATCGCCCATGCCCTCTGCTGAAAAAGTACGTGGATGCTGGATATCTTGGTCGGAAATCAGGCCGGGGTGTTTACAACTACAACGCCTGACCGTCGCACAGAAACTCAAATGCGCGGTGTTTGCACAACAACGGCAAACCCGCGCACAAGACCATCAGTTGCAGAATCCGTCGATCGGTAGGCATGCTTCTGGTCGCCATCGAATCTCAACAAGTCGCCTTTCCCGATTTTGAAAATTTCTCCGGAAACCTCGACGTCACACAGCCCTTCGACGAGAAAAAAATACTCTTCCGTACCTGGTGCATGCGGCTCTGAAACAATCTGCTGACCACGGTTGAGTGACACTTCCTCTATAACAAGGTGACGTGCCTGTGCCGGCGTCAGCCGAAGTGTTTCAATTGAATGTGTGGAATTGGAACCCGGATTTTCATCATCACCGTGCGGGTACGACAATTTGCAGTGCCTGTCGCTCTTGAACAAAGTCGCCCGCGGCTGGCGCTGCATCAGCAATTCGCTGATGGACACCCCGAAACCGCGCGAAATTCCCATGAGCACCAACAGCGTAGGGTTGCCTTCGCCCCGCTCCAGACTCGCAATGGTGCTGCGTGGCACGCCTGACCTGTCGGACAGCTGTTCCTGGCTGAGGCCAATTTCTCTGCGCAGAGTTTTCATATTGGCGGCGAGGCAGGCGCCTGCTCCGGCATCTCCGATTGTGACGGGCATTTGAACTCCGAAATTTTGAAAGATGTCTAATCTTATCTTGCAGATAAAAGAACATCAGCCGGGCGATGTCCATTCAATATCGGAAAACAACCTCATTATTGAATGGTTATGCTCAGCAGGAAGAGCAAATGACCGTTCCGTGTTGAGATCGCGAAAAATGTGAACTGCTGTGAAGCGAATGCACAGGCGTGTCGATATTTTATACAGACTGTCAAAACCGTCTGATGAATTGCAGCAAAAAGTCGATAAATTTCAAAACAAAACCTGGCGTTCGGATTGGCACGAAACTTGATGAGGGGGGGCAGTCCCCTGTGCCTAGAGGTCTGCGGGGCCATCAGTTTCGTGAACGTCTCTTTTGGAGGACACTTCCATGCGTCAACTTATTCTGCCCCTTGGTACTCTTTTGACTGTCGTCAGCGTTGTTGCTTGCAGTTCCGAAGACAGCTCGTCCGGTGAACAACCCCCAGCACCCGCGGCATCGCAAATTAAAACGGATACCCCTCAACAGCAAAACCAGGACGCCAGCAAGACGAACCCAACCACCCCGGTTCAGCAGGTTCCAATTCAACAAGCGCCCGCAGGATACTTTGAGGCAACCAGTGGCGCACAACGCTACCTCATTCCGAGCAACAGCCTGATTGCGATTCAGTTCCCTGTCGAAATCACTTCCGACCCAGAGAAGAGCATCAACCTTCCCGGTTCCGGCGACCTCGCACTTTCGGAAGACAAGCTTCCTCAGGTGACCGTTGCTGTGAAGGACATTCAAGGCGCACCTGTCTTTGCTGCCGGTTCACGCCTGATCGGTACGCTCAAGATGAGCGCACCAAAAGCCATCTTCAACGTGACAGGAGTCAAGTACGGTTCGACTGTCTACAACATGGCAGCGAACGCCGAAGTGACGTCGTTGCGCATCGACCGCAACAACCTGAGCTTCACCAACATCCTTTTGGGAGCATTGGGTGGTGCAGGTATCGCAATCTTGATTGACGGTATGGGACAAGATCGCTCGATCACCTGGTGGGCGCCTTTGATTGGTGCAGCAGGTGGTGGTTTGGCTGCTGGATTCTTGTTCAAGGACAAGGAAGCCATCGTCCAGGTCAAGGCCAACGAAACTGCCGTTCTGGTTCCGGGCCCTCGCTGATTGCTTTTCGCAGACCTCTAAAAGGCCTGGTTGTCGCAAGACAGCCAGGCCTTTTTTGTTGAACGGGGAGCGATGCTGGAAAGTGTTTTTAACTCAAACTGGCTTGGAAGGAATAAAGGTCATCGCCCGTTCGGTCATCGCAGTGATCGTCAGGCTGGGATTCACACCCAAATTTGCAGGTACGGCAGAACCATCACAAACCCAAACACCTTTGTATCCAAATAAGCGATGCTGCGAATCAATGACTCCATCTTCGATCGTCTCGCCAATCGGACATCCACCCAAAATATGGGCCGTGGTCGGAATATTCACGGTGACCTGCGTGACAGCGCACTGGGCCTGTCCGCCCACTTTTTTTGAGAACCATTCCGTGAATTGATTTGCCGATGGAATTTCGGAAGGAACCTTGTCGCTTCCCTCTTCACGCTCGGAAACCAAACCACTTGTGAACAGCGTGAAAGGACTGCGACCAAAGCGAACGCGAATGCGATTGTCGAGATCCTGCATCACGAGGAAAATGACACTCTGCTCCGCCCAACGCGCATTGAATGTGAAGCGAAGAAATTCAATAGGCTGGGAGACAATTCTCCAAATGAATTTGATCGACCTGCGCAGCTCGCTGGGGTCGCTTACCAACGGAGCAGCGAGCAGGCGCATGAAATTTGAACCCACAGGATAACGCACAGGCTCAACCGCCGTGTTGCTGTCGACCTTGAAGATCGATGAAATTGCAATGCCATGGGAATAGGGAAGGGTTCGTGTCGAATTCAATTCTGTACTACCGGTAAAAACCTCACTGTTGGTTCGGACGTGATGCCCCAATTGGGGAGAAAGCCGCGTGAGGGTTTTGAATTTGTCGCGATTCTCCAGCAAGAGTCTCAAGGTGCCAAGAACTCCTCCTGCCAGCACAACATTTCGCGCGCGCAGAACCGAACGCTTCGGAAAAAGCAATTTATCGACTTGTTGCAGGCTCAATTCCCAACCTGCATCTCCATCATTGTCGAGTGGACGCAGCTTGGTGATTTTTGTCAAAGGCCGTACTTCGGCACCGCGTTTTTCAGCGAGCCAAAGATAATTCTTGTCCAGGGTGTTCTTGGCATCGAATCTGCAACCCACCATACAACCACCACAGAAATTGCACCCCGTGCGCTCTGGGCCATCTCCATTGAAATATGGATCGGGCACCTTGCGCCCGGGTTCTCCAAAAAACACCGCAACCTCGGTGGGAGAAAAACTGGATTGAAGGCCGTTGATCTTTGCATACTCCTCGATGTGGTGATCGATGAAGGTCAGCTTGGGATTTTGTGCAGCACCCAACATTTTCTTTGCCAACACGTAAAAAGGCGCGAGCACATCACGCGCGTTCCCGAGCGGCTTCCACGACGGACTTTCAAAGGATTTGTCTGAGGGCATCATCAACGTGTTTGCATACACGAGACTGCCTCCTCCCACACCTGACCCACTGAGTATCAAAACATCCCTGAAAAATGTGAGTCTCTGAATTCCAAAGCACTTTATGAATGGTGCCCAAAGATAACGTTGCAGATCCCAATTCGACTTTGCATAGTCCTGCGGGCGAAAACGCTTGCCTTGTTCAATGACACAAACACGATATCCCTTCTCGGAAAGCCGCAATGCCGAGACACTTCCGCCGAATCCCGATCCGACGATCACAAAATCAAAATCAAAAGCGTCTTCTTTGCTCTGGGTTGATACAAAGTTCACATATTCCTCGCTATGCGCAATTTCAGGAGAACCTCGTCAGGGTGGCGTGCCTGTTGCAGCACCACCATCGGCCGGCTTTGGTGGCTTAGCCTTTTTCGGCGCCGGTTTGCCACCGGATTTTTTCGTGGGAGTCGGCCTGGATTCAGCCTCGCCCCTTTGACTTGCAGGTACAGGAATATAGTAGGCCACTCCGCCACCAAAGGTGACAGCCTTGAATTTATTGGTTCCATCGGCAACCTTTACGGGTACGTCCTCGTTTGAAACAGTATTGAAAATTGTCAATGGGCCGCCGGCAATTGCATATGAACCCATCGAGTAATCACCCATTCCAAACACGCTGAGCGACTTGAGAATAAAAAACTCAGCAAGCCCACCGAACCGCATGCGCGACAAACTCGACATCTTGAGATCGAGAGAATTGCTTGGCTGGGCAGCCGTCAACAGAAACTTGGGTCCGATCCCCAAGTCATACGAAAAATAGCCGGAAGCGCGCAATTTCTTCATTGCAAAATCAACCGAAATACCCACTGGAACATAACTCATGCTGATCGTGTCATTCACTGTGCCCTTGGTTTCTGCGCTGTTTGTCATGCGGAACCCCAGGACCGCAGAAAGAGAAAGTGATCCTTTTTCTACAACTGCTGCGCTGACGTCAGCTCCAAAAAAAATCAAATTTCTTTGTACAATTTTTTCATCGCCCGAGAGGATTTTGCTCGGGTCCGCCGGATCCAGAAGCTTCGTGGACGGAATACTGATGATTTCCAAGCCACCCAATGGTCGGATTCCAAGCGAAAACGCCACTGCTGTCGACGTCTTTCCAAATGCCAGAAAAACGAGGACCAAAGGTACAATCCGAATCATGCGCACCAGGACCATAACACCCCTCTGAAGAATCTCTTCAAAAGGGCTATCGGATTAAAATTCTGCAACTTTTGGTGAATTTTTGTGTCAGCGATTTGTCACGGATTGGCCGACTCACCCGCATGGGCGGACAAGTATACAATATCACTTCCTTTAAGTTCACAACCAAGAGTTTTGCCGGCGGGTGGGGTGACTGAAACAACGTTCACGGCAATGTTTTGATTAACACCCCAATTCTTGAATTGGGTCAACGGAGCAAGATCTCCTGAAAATTCGATTTTTGAGCCCAATGGAACAAAACAATTCTTCGCCACATTCGTGTCTGCCACGGCGACAAACGAATCCTGATTGAAAACCAGGCTTCGATTGGTGGAAGTTGGCGGAGTCGCGCCTCCACCGGCAGGCTGTTGTCCACCGGCAGGCTGTTGTCCACCGGTAGGCTGTTGTCCACCGGAAGGCTGTGGTCCACCGGAAGGCTGTGGTTCACCGGAAGGCTGCGGTCCGCTCGCAGGTTGGGGACCATCCGGAGGAAGAGAACCCCCCGCTGAAGAATCTGGAGGAGTGGACACAGGAGTCGAATCCGGCAGACCGGCACCCGCTGGCCCGGAGATATTTGACCCACGCTCCAAGCAGGCGCCCGAAACAGAAGCTTTGTTGTCTGCGCCACAGAGCTTGGCTGAATCCACTGCTGAGCGTCTATCTGCAGTTTCACCTGAACAACTAACCAGTGCTGCAAATGCGGAGCCAGAAATCAATGCGCAAAGACGCACAGCTGCAAATCCATTTCTGCCAAAACCGAATTTCACTTTTGCTTGCGTGGTCATCTCGATCCTCACTTGCAGCCAGGAATGGATGCTGTTGCTGGCTCCAGAATGAAATGGGCCGAATACAGATAGCCAGGATTGATAAGACATCCGCTGATGTTGGAATTGGTCACGCGGTATTCAATCTCGCTGTACTTGCAAATTGATTCCGGCGAAAACGAAGTAGGCACGAGGCAATACTGGACAAGCTCCTGAAACGAACTCTTGTCTTTTGAGATATTCAGATTCGGAGCAAACTTGATGAAGCTCTCGGTGGCCATCTTCGTATTGAGAACCAGCTTGACCGGCCCAGCCTGCGCACCGCCTGGCGATGGCGTTGCAGTTGAAGACGAAGTCGACAAAACCGGTTTGCAAAGTTCATTTCGCTCAATCTGGGCTCGAGTGCGTTTCTCTTGAAGAATTGGACCATTCGAAGTTGCACAAACCACAGTGTAGGAATCAACGACCTGAGGGTCGGGCTGAATGTTGACGGCCATCAAAAAACCCTCGGGCTTTTGATCCGGTGCCAAGCCCGAGACGCGTGACTCATTTGAATCCACACATCCAACCACAAGAATTCCGGTCAGCAGAAATAACCGCGGGAAAGCCATCTTGGGGCCTCCAAAATTTTTGCCAGCGCATTTCTTGGCGTTTCGGATTTTGATGGGTAAATCTTGAATAAAAAATAAGAAATTCAATCAAGACGCAAAGTTGATCACTCCGGAGCAGCGCTCAAGCTGATTTCTGCTGGTCCATCAGAATGTCGTGTCGAAGCATTTTCTCAAACAATCTCCGTTTGATCGACTCCCGAACAGATTCATCGCTGGATTCTGCCAGTCGCTCCGAAAGTTGGGCAATTTCTTTCTTCAACTGCAGCACAGGAGGGATAAATCCAGCATTTTTGAGAATCCTTTGCGCCAAACGCAGATGCAAAGGAACGAATTGGCCGTCGTCCAGATCGAGTGGCTGGCCCCGAAGGCTCAAGTTGTCCAACTCTCCGTTGTCGATCGCCTCTCGAATCTTATTTTCTGCTATGATTTCCATCGCATTCATGAAAACAACACTCCCATGAGGCACTTCTCTTCCCTGTACATGTTAAAACATCGGAAAAATGCGCTGATTCCGTGAGTAAAGTCACAAGGCAACCAATCACGGAAACTTCAAATCGAACACAACCCCTCGATAGGGTGCATCTTTTTTAGCGGATCTGGGTTATCATCCCCGGGTTAAGCCGTTCACGTATCCGAGAGGTATGACCTGTGATCACACCTGCACATTCGACGGTGATGGAAGCACCCGCAATCAAATGCGCTTTTGTGCTGCATGGGTTGAACGCAAATCCAAAGCGAATGGAAGACTTGGCTGCACTGGCAAAACTCAATGGTTATGAGCCAACCATCGGAGTCCTTTCCGGTCATCACAATTCCAATCAGGCAAAAAATGAAAAAAAAATCACGGCAGAAAATTGGAAATCCGAATTCCAGACGCAATGGAATTCCTCAACGACAAACTGCCGTGGTCAAAATGATCAACGACTTTTTATCGCATACTCTCTTGGAGCTTTGCTTGGTGTGACAGTCTTTGATGGACCCATGCAAATACAACTGCCCACAAAAATGATCCTCATTGCACCCGCACTGACTTTCCAGGCAAAAACGATGCTTCTGCGAGCGCTAAGCTTCCTTCCCTTCGGTGGAATCCCAAGTGCAAATCACCCTGAATACCGAGTCCACGGATGGACATCGTTCGCAGAGTACGATGCACTGTTCAAATTGAATAAAGAGTGGAAAAAGACAGCGTGGAGCAAAACCGCAAATGTAAAAACACTTCTTGCCCTTGAACCAAAAGATGAACTGGTCGACTCCGACGAGCTTGCCAAGCAAATCCAGGACGAAAAGATCCAACAATGGACGATTGAATGGATAACAAACCAGTCATCTACATTGAGGCCCAAATACCATCACCTCATCATCGACGAAAAAAGCCAAGGCACGGAGCAGTGGAAAGCCTTCTCGGATAAAATCGGAAAATTTCTTTCACAGGAAGAAACACTCCGATGACAATGCAGACCAGATTGCAATGGCCAAAAAAGTTATTCCTTCAATTTAAAATCATCATGATCATGTTGTCCTGCAGCGTTGACGCCGACTCGTATGCACAACGTGGAAAGCCGTCGCCTCGCAATGAGCTCAAGACAAAAACAGCCTCAGACGGCTTCTCGGGATTTTTCGATGCCAACATGACACCGAAAGGTCACTTGAATTTTGACTTTCCGACCTTCGCCGTGGACTACGGCTTGAGTCCGGATTTAACCATTGGGTCGAACGCGCTGAACGCGCTCTCGTTGTCTGGCCCGGCAAAGTTTCTCAGCGGAAAAATCCGCTATCGCCTTTTTTCAACCGAGGAAGACTCTGCGGCGCTGACCGTTTATGCCGGACACCTTGCCGGTTTGAGCTCTACAGAACAGGCTGCAAATTTCTTTATTGCATCTGTAAACACAACCTCAACATTTTCCGGTGGACTCTGGGGATCATCACTTGTCACTGGCTCGATGCTGCTGAAAGATGGCAGCGATGGCACGCTTCAGAAAACATCCACGAAAAGGTACCTTACACTTTTTTCGCTCTGGGTAAGACCAAAATTGACAGAATCGATCGAAAGCGATCTGCTCATCACGACCTGCCCATTGAACAGACTGGTCAGCACAAACGGAGCAGCAAGGGTTGATCTCGACGACACCTGCGTTGGAGACAAAAAAACAGATCCGGTTTTACGGGCACTCGTGAGTTGGAGGTCAAGTGAAAATTGGCTCTGGTCGCTGGGTTTTTTGTGGTTCAAAACCATTGAGCTCAAATACGGATTTCCAGTTTTTGGCGTGAATTATTCGACTTCCACATCACTTTCGGATCCTGAAGAACAATGATGGATGCAAAAAGAAATACATCAATGACGTTTCAGATCATCATGACTCTGCTGCTGGTCAGCCAGGCGGGATGTCACAATACCGAAACGAAGCCGCTGGCTCCTTATAAAGCTGTGGTGATGAACTTTGTGCCTGGAGTGGCGCCTGCCAAAGGCACCTGGGAGATGAACACAAAGACTTTATCCACGCTTGAAGATCCCGATTCGCTGAAGGGAACCAATTTCGAAATAGTGACCGGACAAAAATTTACAATCGACGCAAGCGTTGGCTCTCTGATATCAGGACGTTTCACGGGCCAATCATCAGGCGCGGTTGTGCGTTACGATGTCAAGAACAACACCATTTTGGCGCGTGACACGAGCACACTTTTGCTTTTCTCGAGCTTTCACACCTTCGAAAAAGTATTTGAGAAAATCGAGGCGACAACAGGTTTGACAGCAGAGTCCATAAAGAACTCCATTGGCGGAAAATTCAAGATTTACTTTGAACCCACCATTGAAGATGGGGATTCTCAGTCGAAATTGCGTCTGAGCTTGAAACTGAATGCAGCATTCTACTCGGAGGAGGACAATTTTCTTCTCTTTCGGCGATCAGAACTCGAAAAGATTCCGCTGGCGGCAAACCTCAAGGTGATTTCCCACGAGTTTGGACACGCACTTTTCAAAAATTCATTCTTTGAACAAAAAAACACGAAGTGTTCCGCCACAAGCAATGGCGAAATCGAATCGAACAGCAAAGACAAATTCTTTCCGGGTCGTTGGGAAACCGAATTTTCTATCTCTGGTTTCAATGAAGGATTCTCCGATTTCAACAGCTACGTGAATACGGGTGACAACAATCCCATTGAAGACAGCATTGATTTTGATGACCTCAGCAAAAGATCGCTCGCTGAAAAAAATTTCACTTTTTCACAACTCTCGAGCAGCCAGTTTTGCAATAAAAAGTTTTATTGCATTGGGACATTGTTTGCGCGCGCGCTCTATGCCGCATCTCTGCAATACCGTTCCAATCCATCGGATTTGCAAGCCTTCAGCCGGCGGGTTTTCTCCGCACTTTCAAAGACAAGGGGCAACATGAGTGGGCAGTTGCTGCCGTTTCCCAGCCGGTCAATTGCGTCATGCAAATACCCGGATTCCATTTCAATTGAATACGATGGCAAAGTCTCGGGAGCCTTTCTTTCCGCTTTTCTTTTGGGGTTCAGCGCCACGGATGAACGTAATTCACTCTGCCGCGCGTTCATTGAACAATTCGGAAGCGAAGGATTTCCATTGGAGGCGCGCAATGTCTGCAATCCTTGATGTCTTCATGCCGATGATGAGTCTTGGCATCGGATATGGCGTGTCGAGCCAGGTTGATACATCGAACGTCGAAGACCAAATCCCTGGTGTGGAATTTTTTGTGCAAGGCTACAGCCCATTGCCAATAAAGGACCTCTACTTGCGACCGACTTTCCGTTTGGCATTCGAAAGGCCGGATCAATTGGAAAAGCCAAAGTCTCTATTCATTCAAGAAAGCACGCTCAGGTCTCTCATCGATTTGGGTATTGTTTATGATGGTCTCGTGGTTCCGTCATTCTCTCTTCAGGGAGGTCTCTCGAGGCGCTCGCTTTCCCTGAAGACTTCCACGCCCATCGTCGCCAACGGGGAATCTCCGTTGACCCGGAGCGAATACCTGTGGAACTTCGCATGCTCCGCTGGTTTTGGCTTGCCAATCATGGATGGGCGAATCATCCTTGAACCCTATTATCGCTTCAATTTAATTGAAAAGGATGTTCGCCAGCGTTCACAACTTGGTTTTGAGGTGAGTCTTTCCATTCCCCTTGACTCGAAGAGTCACCAAATCCAGAATCAAATAACCGGAATCAATGACTAAACTGAAATTTTTACAAAGATAAGTGCATCAATCAAGAAAGTCGTTGCATGGCGGGAATTTCGACTGCTACACAACTTCAGGACTCGAAAGCGAGGTTGTCGTGAGAGAACAAGGTATTTCGACTGATATGACTCAAAGTGTTTCAACGGGTGCTGCAAACGACCTGCCTGGTTCGGCTTTGGCCAAAGTCGTTGCGGACCTTCAAAAGATGCAGCCAGGACCTGGACTGCTGCGCTTATTCTGCTCCACGTCATTGCTCGTTTTGAGCCTTGTGCTTTCCTGGCAGTTCAACACCTCGGAGTTTGGCTATTATGCCTTCGCTCTGATGGCGGGCGTCTTTTTTGCTGCATCTGCCGTCACGACACATGATGCCATCCATCACACCCTGACGGGTTGGGAATGGTTTGATGAAGTGTCTGCGCGCGTCGTGACGTGGCCAGTGCTGTGGCCACACGGTCTCTATTCTGAACTCCATAAACTTCACCATAAGATGAATGGCGTCGACCTCCGCGATCCGGAGAGGGTCACATACACGGAATCCGAATATGAATCTGCCGGACCATTGATGCGCTTCTACATTCGCAATCAGCTCTGGATCTCGGTTCTTTTTGCAGGCGGAATTGGCATGATCGCCGGACACATCGGCCGAGCAATCAAGTTCCTTCCACAGTCGAAAGCCCTACGTAGACAGATGACATATGACATCGTTGGAATCGTTCTTCTGAACGGAATGCTTTACGCGTTTGCGGCTTACCATGGGCAACTCGGCAAGGCAGTGCTGTTGTATCTTCTGGTTGAGCGCGTGGGTGGCGGACTTCTTCAATTCAGGGCCCACATCGAACATTATGGTTTGTCCGGCAAGCGTGCAAACTACTTTGCAACCCAATTGCACACCTGCCGAAACATCGAAACCAACGCGGCAATGTCATGGCTCATGAATGGACTCAATTTTCACTCCATTCACCATGCGTTTCCGAAAGTGCCATTCTATCATCTTGAAGAGGCGACCCGCCGGATGGATGCATTGCTGGATGAAAATTCTGCCGACGCAATGCCTCATGCTCAAGGTTACCTGCGCACCTACCTGAGCCTTTCACGCAAGATGAGACTGCTGAACGACAAGCCACAGCCATCGTTCCAGAAACCCACACCCGTTACGGAATGAAAGTGCGCAGTGGCTTGCGGGCGACCGGCATGTAGGGAAGCCTGCAGTAGTCGTTCATCACCCTGCCCAGATCATCTGGCACACAGGAGCGTTCTTCGACACTCAGCCGCTGATCCCTATCGGGCACAAGCAGGGACTTGCTCTCGCAATGCCAAGCGCTGTTGACAGAACTGATTCTCAAAAATGGTCCAAGGCCAAAACGGTAGTCACGTGTCTTGAGGGCACAAACACTCAGGGTGGTCGCATCGCGCTCGGGCAAAACGATCAGCGTGGGTGTGCAATAGAGTGCATCCGGAAACGACATTTGGCATTGATCCTTCAACCATCCTGGCATCCGCAAGGCCGCGGCTCCCTTGCTTGAGTTCACCCAATTTTGGATTCCAAAAACATCGGAACGTGAACCTTCATAGCGCCAGTCGAATTCTGCAACAGCACAGCGGCTGCCAATCTCTTGAACGAAGTCGAGCGGGCTGAGCGCCGACATTTCGTAATGAGCACAGACGAGGGTTGGTGAATTGGCCGGAGTTGAAGATCCGGAATAGGCAAAAAGGCCACGCCCGGTGGTTGGATTGTGCGAGCAAGCAATGGTTCTTTCATCGCCTTGCCTGCACATGGGCTTGCCATCCCAGGTTTCATCGATGGGCGATTTCAACGAGTCGTCCGTCCGAGGCTCGTTTTCTTTGGCAATCATGCACCTTTCTGCAAAGATTCTTGCTGCCACATCCGAAAACCTCGATTTTTCCCCGGACACTTCTTTTGAAGCAAAAAGAGCGAGCCTTTGGCAGTCTTCGCCACCCAATCCATTTGCAACACTTGTGTCTGCGGCCTTCAACAGAAAATTGAGCGACTCACCCAATTGTGACGACTCGGCACCGAAAGCCGTATGACTCAAAAAGACTGAACATATCCAAACGGCAACCACACACTGCGGACTTCTTGATTCCATCGGGTCCTCCTTCATGGAAGTTCCCTCAACAGTTCACTGCGGCTGTCGAAAATTCAAAAAGCAAACTTGAAAGTGAAAAAAGATTTGCCCATCTGCGTGCAGCAGACAGGCATGCCCAAAATTCAAAATGAAAATTGAAATTCAACGAGAGGCGTCTACAACACTCAATTTTCCATTGGTTTTGCTCTTTTTCACCGGAGTTTGAAACAGTGAATTGGCGTCGAGAATCTGATCCAACCGTTGACTCGTTGGAGTTCCGGAACTCGACTTCATCCAACCCAAAAAGCCGGAGATGAGAGTCAAAGCGACAAACGCCGAAAAGAATCTGTAAAGCATCCAAAGCCCTCCTCAAGACAGATGCCTTGGCGATGCGTAACAAGGAATTCAAGCTCTGCCAACAACTTTTTGGCTTCCAAGCCAATAGCTGTAAAACACATGTTTTTAGCGATAAAATAGACCCATAATTACTCATTATTTTTGGTCAATATTCGCAACGGTTTCAGTCGCATCTCTGGCTTGAGTGAGTGATTTTAAAAGTTGACAAACGTCTTCGTCGCCAACCTCGGCGAAATCAGAATAAAAGTCTCCAACAGCGGCGAAGTGGTCCGGAACGTAAAGACACTCAAGATGCTCTGCAAATCGCCGCATCATTTCGACACCTTCACGCGACGCAACCGGAACGGCAGCGATGATGCGAGCTGGCTGTTTGCGACGGACCCACATCAGGGCTGCACGCATTGTCGCGCCCGTTGCGACTCCATCATCGACGACAATCACTGTCTTGTTGGCAAGGGATATTCTTGGCAAGTATTTTCGCCAGCGGAATTCGCGAACTCTGAGAACTTCCAGGCTTTTTTTAAGCCAAAGGCGCATTTGTTGTTTTGGAACCTGGAGAACATCCTCATCCTCGGGATAAAAGTTGCCCTCCACATCCGCGGCTCCGAGGGCAAATTCCGGGGCCAGAGGTGACGCGATTTTACGAACAGGCACGAGGCTCATGGGACAATTGAGTCCCTGAGAGAGAATAACTCCCATGGGAACGGCTCCTCGAGGAATCGCCAATACAACTGTCTCGGGCGTTTTGAATTTGAACAGTTTTTCCAACAAAAGTTTTGCCGCTGATTGTCGATTTTCGAAATTCATCTGCGACTCCTTTGGCTTGAGTGTCCGTCCGCAGTCTCCCGTACGACTCAAGACAATGATTCAAGATACCGAGTGAAAGAGAGCATTATTTTCTTGCCAGGGGTTTGTTGATGACCAAGCGGAGTGAAGCCAGTCCTCGGGTTGTGCTCTTGATGGCATCCGTGTTCTTGGGTTTGGGAATACTTCCAGGCTGTGGTGATACGGGCCAACCAGACAGCATAGCTGTTCCAATTTCACATTCGGATGCCAACGCGACCGACCGCAACTCAACAAGGTCCGCCGCGACCGCGGGAAGTCCATCGGAAAGCTCCACCCCGGAGGCGGGTCGATACGCAAATTACATCAAGCAAAATCCCGTCTCCAGCTACTATACTCCCTATGAACCAAAGCTTCTCTTTTATTCTCTCTACGTAAACTGTCTGGGCTGCCATGAGTTTGTGGGTAGCTTGGCTCAGGTAAAATCACGACTCGAGAAAAACAAGCCCAACGGCTCGATTCAAGACAAGATTTTGTCTGGCTCAATGCCGCCAAACAAGCCGAAATTCGCGACTTCTCCCGAGGGCAAGGAGCTTTTGGACCTACTCAACAAACTGTAAACACTTCTGAATTAATTTTTTTTTCAAAATGTCTTTAGGAAAGAAGGAAAGAGACCGAATTTGCCTACAAGTACAGGAGGCAGAGGCATGAGCTCCATCAAGAATTCCCCGACACAGATGACAGACGCAGACGCAGTTGAGGGTCAGAATCTCGGTGAGTTGGCTCAACAGAGTCAGCCTGTGGATTCGAGAAAGGCAGACAGGCGTCAAGCTCTGAGCTTTTCATTTGTCGGGGGTGTTGCTGCTTTGCTTGCTGCCTGCGGCAAGTACGTTGCCCGATTTGACAAGGATGGTTCGAACCTGACGAATGGGACTGTCCGTCCAAAGGGTGATGATGCGGAAGGGGTTGGGACAAACAACACTTCCGGAACCAGCAATACAAGCAACACGGGTGGCCCTACCGACCCGAACAACTCCACCAACCCCGTTGCAACAGCAACCCCAGGAACATCAACAAATCCTGGTGGCCTGAAACCGGGAACCTGCTTGCCAGTGAGCGTTCAAACTGTAGATACCTCGACAGCCAATTCCGGCATCGTGGTCGACAACCCGGCAGTTGAATCCTTCAAACTTTATTACGGCAAATCATCTCGCCTGTTGGGAATCAAGTTTGCGGCTGGAAAAGTTGCCGTTGGAGACTTTATTCACCTTGTCGCCAAGGCAGCACAGGCAGACAATTCAGGAAAGATTGTTGCGACTCGCCGTGCTCAATCGACAGACGTTGATTCCAGCAATGTGACGCGCATGGTTTTCGATACGTTGACCCTGATGGGCAACGGCTGGCTGGACGTTGTTATCGTCAAGGCGTCCGGAGCAAAGTCCAAGGCAATCTTGAACGTCTCGTCGGTCTACAACAGCAAGGACGGCCTCGAAATTGTCGACATGGGTTCGGGACTGCTCAGCGCTGCAGCCCAAACCAAAGTCTACTCGGATGTCAGTTTTGGCCAGGCTGGGTCGCCCAACATGGCAAACACTTCAACCATTCTTTCAAATGCAAAAACACTGGGACCACAGTTCCGCGAAGGTACGGCCTACAGTGCCGCCCAGGACAATTCCACCTGGAATGTTTCTTCACTGGTTGCTTCTGCAACGCATGTTGAAAACATCTTCGGAGAAGATGTGAAACCAGCCAACGCAAGCAGCGCAGGACTTTTCAGCACAAACAACAGTTTTGCAGTGTACCTGCAGCGCAGTGGCGGCGGAAAAACTTATTATGTGCGCTATTTCTTCTTCATCGGATAAGGCGACTTAAGGGAGATCAGTCATGGCAGAATTGCACAGTGAAGTGACGAGCAAAGAGTTTCGCATGGACCGTCGCCAGCTCCTCAAGTGGACTGCCGCAGCAGTTGCCGCTGGAAAATTCATGAACATCAATGAAGCTCTGGCGGCGGGTGAGTGCACGCAGATTGGCAATTTGAGTGACCTCACCAAAGGCCTTGAGGGGGTTACCAAAGTCACTCCAACGCCAGGCAGTGTCGCAGCAAAATCATTCCTTTACTGGATTGATGGTCCGATGAACGCATCGCTGAATGGCTTCGGCAGTGGACAAACCACCCGAGCCCGGTTGTCCTGCACAATGCACCTCCCGCAAACTTCGAGCTCATTCATTGAAACCGTCATTTTAACAGACTCAAGCTACAACATCATTGCGCAACAGTTTTACAATGCCGACTCACGTCTTCCTGTCGGCAATTACGCCCCTTATGCAATTTTTGAAAACCTGCCGCTCGTCAAAAGCAACACCTACAAAGTGATCTTCATCCAGAACAACGGAGCCAGCTCCGTTGTCTTTGAACATGAAATCAAGGATCCTCAACCCAGCCGTTTCGACTATGCCCACCTGAGCGCCGATGCTCGCGCGGAGCATATCCTCTCGATTCTCTCGAGTGAGTTGAATGCGCTTGCTTCAAGTTCAACCATGGATGGTCTTCCGCCATCGGTGAACTACAGGTTTGCGAACTTCACAACGGGTGATGAGGACGAAACGCCCGGAACCGGCTTTGTGACGACCCCGTTCGGAACTTGGCAAACAGGACCGCACACCGCACGCGCACGAGTGCAGAAAATTGACCAGAGCAGCGGTGACTTTGAAATTCTTGTTGAATTCATGCACTCCGATCCGCAGACAGACGCCCACTACATGCGTTATTTCCTCGTGCTTGATCCCGTAGGGCGTGTGTTGGGTGCAGTGCGACGCATCAAGGGTGGCGATAGTTACTCAACAGCCGTTCAGAGCATCCTCGTGCGAAAGGGGTTCTTCACGCCCATCAACAAAACCATTTACAACAGCTTGCCCCCAGACGAAAAACTGCGCTGCCATGGCCACAACCGCGATACAGGCGCTTTGGTCACAAACCAGGCGGATTTGATGAACCCTAATGTGGAAATTTATGCCCGCCTTCATGTGCGCCACAATGACGCTCACACGGCGCTGGACACGACGGTCGGCACCAATGGCTTCTGGTTGCCAGCGGATGCCGCCGACGCAAAATACAAACAGCTGAATGCGGTGAACATTATCAACTGTCCACACATCCAGATTCTGACGGATGACAAGCTGCACGCACTTGCGCGCTGCTCCATGCGTCTACGTTGATTTCATTTTGCGAAATGGTGGCACCCCGCGAGAAAAGCCCCCGGTGATTTGATTCACCGGGGGCTTTTTTGTTCGGCAAACACGCGAACCTGATTCTAACGAAATCAGTTCAGGAGCCGCCCTACTTGCACACCACATTGTCAACCGCGGGGCCTTTTCCGCCAGGAGCCGCAGGCTTGAAATCGATGGGCACAGTGATTGCACCCACACGCAACCTGAGCTGCTGCGCGTCAACTTCAACATACTGAATCGTGCCTATAGAGGTTGTGATGCCGTAGACGTTGGTCTTGACACCGTCTGCCTTGAAACGCTGAACATCGGAAAGTCCGAATCCGCGCAAAAAGTTGATGTCAAAGTCGATGGTTCCCAGAATCGGAATGTTGCGCACCTTGACAGTGCATTTCAAGGGACTGCGCATCTGCATGGACAAGAGAATATTCGAACTCGCTCCGCCAACCATCAAAGTGTCGGTATTGGCAATAACCTGCCGGGTTGTTTCGTCACCAGGACCCTCGGGAACGAATTCCCGAATTCTGTTGTAAATGTTGTTCAGGTTGTTGCCCTTGAGAAAGACACTCAGATTTTTTCGCCAGTCGAATCCTGGTTCAAGCACAACGTTTGCAATCGCCGTGAATGCAGCCGACGGAGTGAGCGCAGGTGGCTGTTGAAAGCCGGGAACCTGGAAAAACTGGATCGGAATATCGACGATGCGTTCTGCCTCAGTCACGATTGTAATTCGGCTTGGGCGCGACAAATCCAAAAACTTGACCGGACTCAGATTACCACCTGCGGAATCCGCAATCGACAATCCGGAAATCGAAACCAACTGCTTTCCAACAAATTTTGCAACAACTTTTTGAGCTCCAATGAGCCTCAGTCCGTTGAATATTGCAACCGCATTTGCGGCGTTGTTGGTGAGAACCAAAGAGGCGTCGTCTTTTTCCAGTTTTTGCCATGGAATTTTGCTGATAAATGACAACAGAGAATTCGCGCCAAACGTTGAGAACAGCTGTTGCACGGTTTTGCGATCAAAGTCTGCACGGGTCAATGAGATTGTCGTAAGGCTTTTCATCAACTCGTCGAAAACATCAACGCCTGCTTGCCATTGATCTGCAGGTACCCTGTCGTCGGGTTTCACGTTGCAGTTCTGAAGTCCGAACTCGGCACACCAGGCAGGAAAATCAATCGCGACAGCAGAACCCAGGGTCTGAATTTCAGATTCCGATTTTTCGAGTGTACCGCAGGAAACGAGAGCACCAGTTGCTGCGATTCCACCCAACAAAATTCCCAACACACCTGGTCGCAGAGCCAATGCTTTCATGAGCCTACCTCGCTTCCGAACTCGAACAGACAATTGTCAACTCGGCCTACCCGCCACGACCAAGCAAAATGCCTGCCACGGAGGAACTCTAAGCCCAACGTCTCAAATGTCCGCTCAACAACGGAGAATCTCTTATATTTACAAACGATGTACTGCCAATCAGGAAAGCATAAAATGAACGGCACCGCAAAGAGTTTTTGCAGTGCCTACAATTTGGACAGTGATAAGCAGCGCAATTTCTGCGCCGCGGAAATTCATCGAGGATTCAATTTCAAGGTGCAATAAACCAACTGGTCTGCATTGTACCCGGAGGATTGATGTAGTCCGCAAAAGCATTGGGCTCGAGCTTGATGCGTCGAGCTTGAGTCGTCAGCGTCATCGCCCGACAAGCTCCTGCCGGTGAAAGATAACTTGAGACCAAAACAGACTCCATCAAATTCGAAGTAAATGCATAATCAAGGCCTGTGTTCTCGAAGCGGTAATAGAATTTCGAATTGAAACTGAAATGCATGAGCGTGCTGTTGATTGCTGTTGCTTGCTGGGAGGTGCATGGATTCATGTAAGCCTGTCCAGAGCAGTTGTTGTTCACAAAAAGCGGCACGGCGCATCCAATCATGTTTCCAGTGACAAGTCCCAATTGTTGATTGCTTTCGCTCACCGCATCACCACCTGGCAATGCCAAAGAGTTCGCAACCTGATAAATGGAATACTTGTCTTCATTCAACGATCGCACATACAAACCGCTCGCGAGCGAATTCGCAGTCTGCGATGCACCCGTGTAAGGAAAGGTCACATAACTGATCAACGCACCCAGAGGGTTGTCAGCGCTCTTGTAAACTTTCAACCCATTCGAAACGGCATTGCAGGTGTACGCAGTGCTGTTGACTTCGCTGGATTCGAGCACGTTGTTGTTGGCGATTCCATTTCCTCGTCCATCGTCAACACCAGACTCAAACTTTTGCCCGCCGGATGCACAATTTGGTCCGGGAGGCTCGGCGGTTGTCTTCACAAGAGCGCCTGGACCAGCAGGTCCTTCTTTTCCAGGCGAACCACGATCTCCAATCGGACCTTGGGGACCTTGGGGACCAATCGGTCCTTCGGGTCCTTGCGGTCCCTCGGGTCCTTTGTCTGGTGTGATTTTCTTCGCCGCCAGCGAGATCGCATCGGGATCGATGCTGGTGGCGGATTCCCATTTGTCGCGCATGCAAAAACGGAACTGGGCTTCAGAAACGATGTAAACAATTTTTCGATGCTGCGAAGCATCGCACCGCGGCAAGGACCGCTCTGTTTCGTACACCGCTGATGGATGGTTGGATTGAACTGCCTCTCCGTATCGGGAAACCAGCTTTTTTGAGGAAGAACCGAACTCGCACCCAATCAATGCAAAGCAACCAAGAAAGGCTGTGAGTGTGCAAGCCGAATTTGCAGCTCTGGGTACAACAGACCCAAGTCCCTGCTGCATCACGTTGCGTTTCACACGTCGTCCCTCCACTCCGGGGTGTCCTTCCAAACTGGACACACTTTGCCTAGGTGTCGACCGACTGTCGGTTCAACTTGAGAATTTTTTTTTAAAATTTCACGAAGCAAAAAAAAACACCGAATTTCCGGCGGTTTGAATAAAGTCCAAAACACTTGGAAGATAAAAATTTGCCGAAAATCGCTTCGAAATAGCGACCTGCGAAGCGCAGTCGGCTGAGAAACCGAATGGAGCCCATATCGGGGCTTGAACCCGAGACCTCTTCCTTACCAAGGAAGTGCTCTACCACTGAGCTACATGGGCATGATTCCAGGGTGGACACCAACTAGCAGGGTGCCACCCCGGAGTCAAGCCGGGCCGAGCCCACCTGTGGAAGACTCATCAATCACGACAAAGTGAGCGCATGTGTCCGTAGAGATCATCAAGGAATTCCCGATCGAAGTTTTCACGCACCAAACGTACCTCATCGTCCGTCAGAGCATTGGAGTAATCCACAAAGCGACGGACGTTGATATCACTGAATTGCAAACCCGACTGTGAACCTGCTTGCGACTGGCCAGGGAGAAGTTTGCTGGACTTCGATTGTGCTTGGCCCTGCATGACCGGAATGTCCTTGGCTTTGGCCTGTGCCTGACCCTGGGTTTGAGTCTGGCCCTGTGACACGGGAATGTCCTTGCCCTTCACTTGCGCCTGACCCTGGGTTTGAGTCTGGCCTTGATCTGCCATCTTGCCTTCAGCGGGGCGCAGCAGCGAATCGATGTACCCGCTATGCAACAGATACGCGTATGCAACATCTTGTGCGATCAACATACGATTGTTGACGTCCGAGCAAAACAGACCTGCAGATGGAAGCCCCCAATCAAGGAACTGACCCTGATAACCCATATAGGCGAGTTCGAAAGCGTTCGGCAAAAACGCTTCGTTTTGGGAGTCGTTTGCCTTTGCATTTGACACTGAAAGAACCGCACAAGCCATGGACAACGATGCGACGATTCTTCGCAACATATCTCCTCCTGTAGTTTGGAAGTATGGACCCGCGGTAGCCAGCTGAATTACTGACCCAGAACCCAGTTCAATTCAATTCTTCAATCTGATTTCAGGAAACAGATCGCTGACGGCGTGCCTCAAGTTCATCCACTTCAAGCGCCGCCAAAAGGACGTCCTGCAAATTCTCGGCAAAAACAAAATCGATGCTCTGACGAACATCTTCGGGCAGAGCGGCAATATCCCGCTGATTACCCGCAGGCAAAACCACACGTCGCAAACCAAGCCGATGGGCAGCCAACACCTTTTCCTTGATCCCGCCTACAGGCAAAACCAAACCGGTCAAACTCATTTCGCCAGTCATCGCAGTATCACTGCGGACTGATCTGGATGTCCACAGCGAAGCCAAGGCAACAGCAATTGTCACTCCTGCAGAAGGACCATCCTTGGGAACCGCACCAGCCGGGATATGAATGTGCAAACCCGAATGCTCAAAAAAATTGGAATCTATCGCCATCTTTTTGTGCTGGGACCAAATGAAACTCCGGGCTGCCTGAGCGCTTTCGCGCATCACGTCACCCAACTGACCAGTGAGCTGAATATCACGTCCCCCTGGCAGCGAAACAGCCTCGACATAGAGAACATCTCCGCCTGACTCCGTCCATGCCAATGCCGCAGCAACGCCGGGTGGCAAAAGAGACCGCCTTGCGTCCACAGGAAAAGGAGGGATTCCAAGCAGGAATTCAACCTCGGCAGGCGACAATTCAGCTGACACGGGACGACTTTGCTCGAGCGCCAACGCAACTCGACGAGAAACTTGTCCAATCACGCGTTCCAACTGCCGAACCCCCGCCTCACGTGTGAAGCGTCGAATCAGGAAGCGAACAGACTCATCATTGAAGTGACATAAATTCTCCTCCAAACCGGTGGCCTGCAATTGGCGAGGAACGAGATAGGCTTTGGCGATATGCAACTTTTCATCGTCCGTATAACCGGACAATCGCACGACCTCCATGCGATCAAGCAGCGGAGTTGGAATCGAATCCGAATTGTTGGCTGTGACAATAAAAAAAACCTTTGAGAGATCAAAAGGCACATCAAGATAATTGTCGTGAAAGGAATTGTTCTGCGCCGGATCCAGAATCTCCAGAAGCGCAGCTGCAGGATCACCACGAAAATCCCGACCCAGTTTGTCCACCTCATCGAGCATCAACAGTGGGTTTCTCGCACCAGCCCTGCGAATGGCCTGAATAATTCGACCAGGCATTGCACCGATGTACGTCCTGCGGTGCCCACGCAATTCTGCCTCATCATGCAATCCTCCCAAACTCATACGCTCAAAACGACGACCCAAGGCACGAGCAATGGATGCACCCAGTGAAGTTTTGCCAACTCCAGGCGGGCCGACAAGACACAAAATGGGATCACGCGCAGTTCGGTTTCTCTTCATGACCACAAGTTGTTCAAGAATTCTTCCCTTGACCTCCGCCAATCCAAAATGATCTTCATCCAAAATTGAACGCGCCCGTTCCAAATCAAGATTGTCCTCGGTGGAAAACTTCCACGGCAATTCCGCAATCAACTCAAGGTGTGTTCTCAGCACCTGATAGTCCGGAGCAGCGATGTTGATTTGTTCCAACCTTTCCAGTTCAGACAACGACTCCTTCAATACCGATGCGGGAGGTCCAGAGGCGACAAGCTTTTCCCGAAGTTGTTGGATCTCTGCCTGACCCGAATCGTGGGAGCCAAGTTCCTGCTGAATCGCCCGCATCTGCTGACGCAGCAAATATTCACGCTGCTCACGTGACATTGCACTTGCAGCCTGCGAACTGATCTTTTCCCTGAGATTGAGGACCTCAACCTCATATCCCAAAAACTCGACCATCTGCCTGTACAATTCCTCCTGAGTGGATGACTCCAGGAGTGCTTGTTCTTTGTGAACATCAAGACTCAACAATGATGCCAAAAGATAAATCTGCCCAAGCGGATCCTGGATTTGCTGAACCAGCCGGACAAGATTCCCCGTACCCTTGAGCTCGGTAAGCTCCTGAACACGTTCCGTCAGGTCAACAATGGAACGCTGCAAAGCATCCACTTCCGGGGACGCATTGCGCGCAACAAGCGACTCGTATGCATCTGCTTCAAGGAATCTTCCATTGTTTTGAACGTTTGCAACCTTGACCCGAAACAGTCCCTGAAGATTGATCTCCAACGACGAATCCAGTCTCACAAATCGACGCACATGAGCCAGCGTGCCAAACTCAAAAAGGTCATGACCCATGGGGTCGCTGGCACCCGAGTCACGTTGGGTCAGGGCAATAATCCACTTTTCCTCGGTGGCAATCGCTGCCTCGACCGCAGCAATGGACAACGAACGACTGACAGATGTGGGGACTATCAGGTGTGGAAACAAAACGGCATTTCGAATGGGCAGCAACGGCAAACGACGAGGCAAAGCGTTTTGATTCATGGCTCACCTCACTGAGAAGTGACGACCTCGAGGCTCAAAGGAAAACATAATTCCATCGCTGTCAGGAACAAAATCACCCTCGACAATTCTTACCGAAATGAACTTTTGCATGGCTCGTTCCAAACCAAAAGAAAGTCTAGCCTCTGGGCTGGGGAGCGGAACACGGCAACTGACGTGAACGCAATCTTTGAAAACAGGAGAGCTTCATGACCATCTATACAGAAATCGCCTACAGAGACATGGAACCATCACCTCGACTTTCCAACCTCATCCAAAAAAAAATGGATAAAATTGAAAAAATATTCGCCCACATTTCGGCGTGCCGTGTCGTGATTGAGGCACCACACAAACACAGTCTGAGGGGAAACCTTTTTCATGTCCGAATCGACCTGTCCGCACCCATGGCAGAACTCGTCGCAAGCCGTGACGCCAGCGTCAAAATATCCCATGAACAGGTGGATGTGGCGATTCGGGATGCTTTCTCGGCACTCGCCAGACAATTGCAAAAACACAAGGAGAAGTTGAGGTTGGACTTTCATATTCCCGACAAGCTCCCCACCGGAGTGGTCAAGGAATTGTTTCCTTACGAGGACTATGGAATCATTGAGGCATCGAACGGCCGGGAAATCTACTTTCACCGAAACAGTGTGGTGGAAGGGGAATTCGACCGATTCAAGATAGGCGACGAACTTCGGTTCAATGAAGAACTTGGTGCAAAGGGTCCACAAGCAAGCACGGTTCACTTTGCAAGACGGAGATCGTCGGGAAATGTGGAAAAATCTGAAACCAGCAGCAACACATGAACAGAAACTCTCCAGTGCGAGGGAATATCGAAAATGAGCCTTGGCCGGAGACTGTTGTCGGAACTGGTATTCTATCGAACCTATCCTGTTTTCACCGACAGCGGATTTCGCGAAACACGCAACCAAACCATCTCCAGGGTCGAACAGATGCACCTGGACAGATTTCCTGGCCTGACAAAAGAGATCCGCAATGCCTTTGGATGGATCTATTCCGGACACGTACGCCCGAGCATGAGATCATTTCAATTTGCCGGAGACCCCATCCGGCGCGAGAACGTCCGTATGTTCAACTGCGCAGGTCAAGGATTGGACAACGTGCAGAAATTTTCGGACTTCCTCTACATCTTGATGTGCGGGACAGGACAGGGATTCTCGGTCGAAAAAAGATTCATCCAGCAATTGCCCGTTATCGTTCATGGCCATGAGGCACAATTTACGATCGAGGACAGCAAAGAGTCATGGGCTGACAGCGTACGATCATTGATTCTCAATCCCAAGACTCAATTCAATTATGGACTCATTCGGGCGAGGGGAACCCCGCTGACAACCGGGGGAACAGCAAGCGGACCTGAGCCCCTGAGACAGGCGCATGAACGAATTCGGGAAATTCTCAAATCAGCCAGGGGTCGCAAACTCAAGGACATCGAGTGCGCAGATATCGTCTGCATGCTCGCAGAAGTTGTTGTTGTTGGAGGTGTCCGGCGCGCGGCTCTGATTTGCCTTTTTGATTCAGACAGCGCCGAGATGCTCTCCTTCAAATCAGGTCGTTGGTGGGAAACACATCCCTGGCGGGCAAGAACAAACATCAGTGCACGCTTGCTGCGAACCGACGAACATTTTGAGGACAAACTGAGAGCAGTTGTTGCATCATGCTTTGCCAATCAAAGTGGTGAACCTGGTTTAAGCCTGATGAATGACCCGGATTGGTTTTACAATCCCTGCCACGAGGTTTCACTCAAGGCATTCTGCAACTTGACCTCGGTCAACGTTGCTGCGTGCAGAAACAGACAGGAATTTCTCGAGAGCGTGAAGGCAGCAACATTCATTGGAGTTCTGCAAAAAAATTACACTTCATTTCATTACATTTCGCGCCAATGGCAAGTCGACTGCGAGCAGGAGGCTCTGTTGGGCGTGAGTTTCACCGGCCTTGCGCTGGCATGGCACCTTGTCTCGGAACCCTCTTTGATGGCTGCCGCTGCAGCAATTGCCCTTGAAACAGACGAACACTTCTCGCATCTTCTTGGCATGCCGCAGGCAGCCCGCATCGGCACCATCAAGCCCTCGGGAACCGAGTCGGCAGAACTGGGAGTGACTTCCGGCATCCATGCTGCTCATGCCAAACACTATGTCAGACGCGTCCGTATCGAACGAAATTCTGCGATTGCAGATTATCTTTTGGCACGCTGGACAGAAGGAGAACCTGGATCGGGATGCTTCATCGAAAGGGATGCACATGGGGAAGGTTCAATCGTTGTCGCATTTCCAGTCTCTCACGATGAAGGAATCATCAGAGCCAACGAATCGTCGATTCAACTGCTTGAACGTTGCAAATACATGACCCAAAATTGGATATTGCCGACCCATCGACGGGGACCCAATCCACACAATGTGAGCGTGACCGTGAGTTACAAGCCACAGGAACACGAAGACATCTGCAACTGGATGATTGCCAACAGAACCTCATTCAGCGGAATCAGTCTGCTTCCCGACAATGGAGGCGAATATCTGCAGGCACCATTTCAAAGCTTGAGCAAAGACGAATTCGAAAAGCGATGCGCTGAACTTCCGCGAAACCTGGATTTCTCGCAAGTCATCGGTCCCGCCGGAAAATCGCACGACGACAGATTTATCGATTGGGCATGTGCTGGTGACAGTTGCGAACCATCCTGAGGTGCGAACTATTTTTGGCACTTGAATTCGGATCCGAACTCTAGCGCTCCGCCATCAAACACGGATTCCTCCAAAAGTCGGCCTCCGTCACGATTGGGAGAAAACGGCATGACTTCGAATAGCTTCGTCGTGATTCGTGTTTGAAAAGATTGCTCAGAGCCATTCTTTTCAAATCCTGACTCCTTGGGTATCGCAATTCCTCCGAAAGTCTTCCTGTCCGCGACTGCGGAAATGGTCAGCCGGCGGTTTAGAAATGCGGAACTCAATTCAAAGTCGCCGTTACAGGCATCAACTTTACTTTCAAAGACAGTGCCGAGATTTTGAGGCGCAAAATCGATTGAAACGAGGGGGCTTCTGTAACCAACCAGCCAAGCCTCTGGTTTTATCACTCCCACCTGCAATGGTCGTCCGCCGGCCACCGCAACACCACGATTGCGGACTTTGTCATAGGCCTGCATCCACACATAAGCAGGCGGAAACGAGACGCCCCAGTTTTTTTCAATGTGGGCGAATCCGGTTCCCGAAACACGTTGCAACCCATTTCCATTTCGACTGGGCAGACTTGCCTCAAATTCCACGCGAGAGCGCAAACTGTGGACAAACCAATGCAGTGGAAAAGACCTGAAAAGGCTGATGTATCCCTCGGGACCAAGGCCACTCGCATTCCACGAAGTCACTTCCAGCCAACGTGCACGAGCTGAAACACCGTTACTCAAACTGAGCTGAACTGCATCGGCAGAAAACTCTCCTACACCTTCGGCCGTCCAGCGGAATGATGCCTTTCCCGTCGGAGCAGGATCACGATTTACAATATCGCTATGATTCAGAAATAATTTGGTGTTCTTCGGAAAGACCTCGAAGGATCGCAAAGGTTGACCCGACGAACCACCATCCAGGACAGCTGCATAGCCAGTAAGACCTTTGCTCTCGGCGTCTGTTCGAGCTTCGCCCGGTGGCAGATAAGAGCCAACGATGACTCCCAATGACTGCTGTGTGGCGCTGTCGGGCGTAATCCGGACGTACCAACCTTCAAACCAGGGTCCGCGATCTGGAAGGCGATGAGGATCGAGCAGCGAATCAACGGAAGATTCAGGTGGTCCAAAACTCCGCTTTTGACATCCCATCGCAAAAAGAGTCAGAAGTCCCGGCCAAAATATTCTGAACAGAGAATTTCTTTTGTGCACCGGGCACTCCCATGAAAAGGTTGCGCAGGCTACCCGGCCCGCTTCGACGATTCCTGCCGCAATGCAGACTCGTTCACCTCTGGTTCATGCTCCTCGGATTCAACCACCAAACGTGGACGCATCTTTTGAGCCAATCTGTCCACGGCATCTGCCCGTGCCCGTTCGGGTGAAATATCAGAACCACGTCGAAAGACCTGCGTCGTCTGATTCTTCTTCAACCTGCTGCGCACGCGAAGGCCTCTCACAGCATGTCCAAGATCCTGAACCACATCTTCAATACGATAAGACTGCTCGCGAACATCCTGAACATGACGATTCAGCTCTACTCGAATATTTCCAGTATGGTTGAGAGCAGACTCAACCATGTCAACCTGGTCACAGATATTCCTGACAATCTGATCTTGCTCCCTGAGTGACTGAACAGAGAGCTCAATCGCCTCGACAACGCTCGGCAAAGGCGTATTCATTTGATGCGAAGACTTTGTAGCCTCGGAAACCATTTGAACGGTTGTGGAAATTCTCTGCCTGAAAACCGCCGAAGCGTCGAAGATTTGCTTCCTCGATTTTGAAACTGCATCCGAGACCTCCCTCGAAAGCTTCTCGGTGACTTCGGAAAATCCACGTATTTCTTTCGCAACGTTTGCAAAGCCCTTGCCATGTTGCCCGGCACGGTTTGCTTCGATGGAGGCGTTGAAGCCAACAAGTTGAGCCTTGAACACCAGGTCATTCAATTCGGCAAGGTGGCCATGAATTTCATCCAAAGACTGCTCAATACCGCCAATCAGCTGTGCAGCCTCCTCGATACCGGAAAGTCCATCAACAACAGGACCCAGATCATTGCGAACCGAAGACGCATCAGAAATAAAATTGCGCAATGCTTTGGCGCTCTCAGACAATGCTTCTCCGCGGGTTTCCGACTGTGTGAGAATGTCGCGACCTTTTTGAAGGACATCCGAAATTGACTCAACCCCAACTGAATCGAGTGAACCAATTCGCTTGAGGGCTTCGTTCAATTCATCGCCAACCTCGATCAGCCGGATCGTCTCATCCTTCAGCTTCACCGAATACTCAAGATATTCCCTCACAAGCGAGCGGGCGGCACCGTAGCCGACAAGTCCAAAAACAACAGTAAACATGAACAACAGTGAATAGAAAATTCTCTTTTGGGTGGTGATATCGGACATCACTTCGGCACTGGCTGCCGATACGAGAACCGACCAATTGAGACTCTCGGGAATTCTGGGGTCCTTGATTTGATGATAGCCCCACAGTCGCTCCGCACGGGTCACACGATCCACTTCCACCAATGCACCCGTTTTTCCGCTGACAGCCTCCTGTGCCGCAGCTTGGCCCAATTGGGTTGCCACATTCCAGCGTAAAATCCGGTCCTGATTTCTTTTGACTTCTCCCTTTTCTCCAATTACTTCCGAAGAAACTTCGGCTGAAAGAAGTCCATCCCTGTTCAACAACATCAATTGGGCAGTTTGTACGCCACTGTAACGCATGCTTTCAAAAATGCGCTGGAGTTCGCTTTCAACGAATCGAATACTCACCCGTGCCGTAATCACACCAACCCGGTTGCCGTCTGGACCATTCACCGCGCGCGAGAAACCAACGCCTTGCAAGGTCGTGCCATGCAATGCGCTTGATATTGGATCAACCTGCAGATCTTCAAAGAAGGCTCCTCCGACGAGCCGGGGCTTTTCATTTTTCGGCTCCGCCTTGATCACACCCTGAAACCATGGGGTTTCTGCGAACGAGCGGCCCTCCATTGTTTTGTTGTCCAGTGCCCGTCCGTCGAAAGTTTTGGTGTTTGAGGCCAAGAATTTTCCACTTGCATCGACAAACATGATGGTGTCGTAGACTTGGTATCCTGCCACGAGAGAATTCAATACGGAGGTCATGGCTTCGCGCTGATTCGATTGAAAGACGGTATTGGATGCAAAAGCGTCAATATCCGCGGCCCGCTCAAAGAAGGAAGAAGAGACGTTCTGCCCCGCAAGCATGGCACGAGATGTATATTCGGATTTTTGCGCAGTGGTGCGTGCCTGAAAGTTTTGGTTTGCTTGCAGGAAAGCAAAGACCACCACGGTCGCCAATCCAGCGAGTGCCAGGAACAAAAGCTTGCTCCGCAGCGAAAGTGCACGCCAGAACATGTTCCCGTCTCCCTTCAAACGGCCCACCTTTCCTTGCGTTCCGAAGCCACATCAACATGGCTGCAAAGCGCACGAACGTCCAAAAGGGTAGCCAAACCTTGTTTCAATCTTCCCAATCCAATCATTCCACCAGCTGAAAACGAGCTGGGAATGCTCTTTGCATACTCGATTTCTTTGCTTTCGAGTTGACAAATTGTCTCGATGGAATCGGCAGCCACGGCCATCAATCCGAGGCCGGATTCACAAACCAGCAGTGCCTTGGGTGTTGCCTTTTCTGCTGTTGCACTGTTGTCCGGAAACCAAAGCCTCATGTCCACAACGCCAGCAATTTCGCCGCGAAGGTTGATGATTCCCAGATAATGCTTCTTTGTGTTCGGAACAGGGCGAGGCTTGTGATACGGAACCACCTCGCGAATACCGGAAAGGGGTGTCCCGTAGAGTTCACCGTGCACACGGAAGAGCAGGAACATGTGACGACTGCCAGTTTCAAATCCGACCGGATGGTTCATGCGACCTCCCGATCTGTTCTCTGTGACCAGAAGGCATCCGTAATATCCACGAGGTCCACCATCAACACCGGATCTCCGGATCCGGTCATCATTGTTCCCGCAATTCCCTTCACATTTTGAAGGTGAGGTGCGAGAGGTGTGACCACGGATCTCTCTTTTCCAATCAACCTGTCAATTCCCAACGCTATAGGCTCGCGGCCACAGCGCAGAAGCAATGCATGGGCTTTTTCAATTGCGATCGACGCCTGAACCCGCGGACGTTGGCGCGGCGGAACCTTCTCGAGCAATTCGGAAAGTGTCACGAAGGGATAAATTTTTGAATTGTACTCGATGAACTGTTTGTCTCCACGCAACGTATGCGTTTTAAAATGGCCCGGCTCAACCAGATCATCAATCACTTGATTTGGCAACGAGTAAATCTGATCAAGACTCTCGACGACAACCACATCCATCAACCTCAACGACTCCGGCAACGAAATCTGGTAGCTGGAAGTTTTGTCCTTCTCTGAAATCACTTTCACTGTTCCGGAAATGACCGACAAGTGTTTGCGCACTTCGTCCAAACGCCTTCTGAGCTCAGTGGAGGAATTTGTTGGCTCGTTTTCACCAATTCCCCTGCCATCATCTTCAAGGGAAATCCTGACGACTCCATTTTCTGATGTGGCTGAAAGCTTGAAAACGATCGAAGGAAGCTTTCCGACCTGAACACGCTCATCCGGAGTATCAAAATCCATTTCAAATGCGGTCATGACAAGTTGGGAAAGAGTTTTCCAGAGCCCATCTATGAGTGCAACATCAACTTCAACTTCTCCACCGTCATGGTCAAACTGAAGCGCAAGACCACGCTCTTCGGCAAGGTCAAGGATGTAATCTTCTATGCGACCAAACAACTTGACCAACGAGGTCATTCTCAAACCAACAGCACGATTCTGGATTTCAATCGAAAGCTGTGAGCATATATCCCAAGCGTTGTTGAAGGTCTCGGAGTTCCGCTCGCCGACCTTCAGGCACTGCGCCATGACCGCATGTTGAGTCGAAAGCCGACCCACAGAATCTATCAACTCCTCAATCCTGAGTTGTTCCAAACTGATGGTTTGATTCGCGTGCAACGATCCTTCCTTTTGCAGATGGACCGATTGAATTCCACTGGGCTCATCCTGGGAACCAGCGCTCATGGATTGCGATTCCGCGAGAGCCCTTTGCATTCCAGACCTGCAAATTCGGATTGCATCACTCAGAGCCGTGATGTCTTCGACATAATCCGGGTCTGTACGGACACCCACCAGCCAACGGCTGAGTGTGGAATGCGCCAATGTCAGTGTGTCGAGAATTGCTTTGTGGGGCTGACTGTCGCTGCGAAGCAATTCGCGTATGAGTTCCTCACTTGAACCCAAAGTCTGTGCGAACTCTTCGAGCCCGACTCCTCGGCTGGCCCTGCGAAGGTTCTGCGCACAGCGCATGACCCAAAGCAATGCTTCACGCGTGTCTTCGCCCTTTTCAAGAGCGCAGCACGCTTCGTCCCACTGGCCGAGCAGATCCGCTGCTTCTCCCAGAAAGATATTGAAGACATCCTGAGGTATGTGCCCCAACAGTCCCACGTGGTCCTCCGACACCGTTCGTCCTCTGTGGGTTTCGGAATGACCGTTGCGAAAATGAGCCAAGTTGACTGCCAAGAATATGGCGTTCAATTCTAGTGTACCGGGCAAACGTTGCCAAAAGACGATGAAATCAGACTTTCCTAAAGTTTTTCCGGTGCGATGCCGATAATGAACAAATTGTTCTGGAGGCCGAAGTCATGTTCATCAACACTCAACGTATTTTCACGTTCGTGTTTGGAATTTCTGCAGCGGTGGCGGCAGCGGGCTGCGTTCCAGGGCAATACACCACAGCGCCACTTCCCACCGCCTATAAAAAGTCGGGTGCAGATGGCACGGGTCAACCGGGAATCACAACCACCGCCGGCTCAGACAGCGGTCAGAAGCCAAGCACCTCAACCAACTCACCGACCACTGGAACTCCAACCAATGGCTCCACTGGAATCACTTTCGCGCCGGGTGTTCCTGAGCAGGATGCGCTCAGGAAGTGCTTGAACCTGTGGGGCACTGTTCCGTTCAAGGAGATCAAGCCGTCACAAGTCAAGGTCATGGATGTGAATGTGGGCATTGGCGGTGGATTACTTGGAAGCAGCTCGCCACTGGGTGGTCTTGGCAACATCATCAACTTTGGAAATCCCAAGGATCTTGAGGTCACGAGTGAACCAAGACTTGTCATTCTGCCACTGAGCGTGAACGTTGGAGGCGCGACAACATTCGAATTGATGAACCCAAACGGTTGGTACTGCATGAAGGCTGCAGTGGGAGCCAAAAGCACAGTCAACATCAAGATTCATTGCAACGCGAAACTCGCGCAATCTGATTTGGGTGTCAGCGTTGAAACCAATCCAACGGGCGGCGCAACACCCGGACCAAATGCAACGCCGGTGATTCCGGTCAAGGTGGGAATCAACGATGGCAAAACCCCGGGAGGGCAACTCGGGATCATGGTTGATTCGAGTGTCAATTTGACCCGCGTCAGCAGCTCAGGCGTTGCGAACTGCTCTCCCTGATTTTCTGGACATTTGACTCATCTGCCTGAATTTGAGTTGCCACTTGCCGGCAACGGTGTCACCCTTTTGCATTCGTACAGGAGGTGACAAACATGGCTTCGATGGCAGCAGTAGCGTCCAAAGTGTTGTTGGTGACGGGACTTTTGAATTTTTCAGTTGCCCGGGCAGACGCATTGAAAGTCGGGGACAGCGCTCCAAACCTGAACCTGATCACTCATGAAGGACAACCATTTTCGCTTGAAAGCAGAAAAGGAAAGGGTTGGACAATCCTTTATTTTTATCCGAAAGCAGGCACTCCGGGATGCACCAAGCAGGCCTGTGCCTTTCGTGATGCGGCCGAAAACATCCGCAAGCAGGGTGCCGAAATCTATGGAATCAGCACCGATACAGCCGAAAAACTTGCAAGCTTCCACAAAGAACACAATTTGAAATTCACCTTGCTCGCAGACCCGGAAGCAAAGGCTGCAGAGGCTTTTGGAGTCAAGATTCCGGTCATAAAAATCGCAAAAAGATGGACTTTCATGGTGGATCCGGATCTCAAGATTCGCAACATCGACGACAACGTCGATCCACTGCTGGACGCAAAAAACGTAGCCGATATGCTCAAAAAGTTTTCTGCCAAGGCTGAAACTAAAAAACAGTAGACCCGTTTTCAGAGATGCCGAAAACTGGCCTTCAAGCTTCAGGCTGAACTACTTTTTCCAGCGATCGTGCATCCAAAAATATTCCTTGGGATTGGCAACAATCATTTGTTCGACGACTTGATTCATCCGTTGTCCGTTCGTGCGGATGAATTCATCAGCTGTCCAGAGAGAATTCGTCTCGATTTTGAACTCATCGTGAAAAATCACCTGGAATCGATTGTATCCCCTTCTTGCAACCGTCACCGGCAGAATCGGTGCTTCATATTGTTTCCAAAGCGCAATAAGACTCGTGTTCGTCCATGCAGGTTCACCAAAAAAGGGCAGGAGGGTTCCTTTACTGCGCCGCTGATCCACCATGAATCCAACGACTTCATTTTTCCGCAGGCCATCCAACAGACGTGCTGTTCGGCTGGTTCCTTTGCCACGTTCATTCACGATTTCAACAATGCCATTCTTTTCCCGGCGAGCCTTGACCCACAATGCCAACTTGCCCTTGCCGATTGGTTTCACGGGCGCGTGGACCAAGGCAAAGTTTTTGCCCACGGCAGAGCCCATCAATTCGAAATTGCCCATGTGGATGCCCATCAAATACACGCCACGCCCCCGCCCGAGAGCTTCATTCATTCTCTCCGGGTTGATGAATTCAACCTGCTGCTGTGGAAAAACAATGCGGGCCGAAAAAAATTCGAGCGTCGTCAGAATGAAATTTGCAAGGGACGCGCGGCCGATGCCTACGCATACGTTGGGATTGGCGTCCCGACCAAAGGCCCTGCCAATGTTTTGCAGAACCATCTTTCGCCGAAGTCGAATGACATCAAAACCTATCACAGCCAGAGTCCAGGCAATGAAGGAACGCCCACGAGGACCCAGAGCAGCCAGGCTGACTCCCAAGGCTTCTGCCAGAAACACTATCATTTTCAGGATCCTCCCGAACATCTCTGTCGGAAAATTTTGCAGCGCAGAAAAATCGGGTCGCACGCGACCCAAAGAATGTCAAGTTATTGCTGAATTCTCCGATCACCCTCACAGACTCACACGTGAAATGGAGACTATCCGCTATGTTGCGCTGCATGGGCCCAATTTCAAGATTACTTTGCGCGGCAGGAGTTTGCTCACTGTCGGCAACAGCCCTGGCTTCCGATGGCGCACTTCGAATTCCAGCCCTGTCAGCGTTCGCGGAAGTTGGCTACTTTACCTACAAAAGCAAGTTGGCTGCGAGCAACGACACTGGCTTGCGTTACAGTTATGGCTTTCAGATTTTTGGTGGAGACGACCGCAATCTTGGAGCCGGGATGCGGGCAAACACCATGGCCGCCTCTTTCGCTCTCAACTCGAACAAGGTGACGGAGAAAAACCAGTCGTTCATCTTCAATTATCGAAAAGGATTTGTTTACGCAGGCGCCGCATTCGGAACAACGCAGGTTGCCTTCACGGAAAATGGAACAGACGCCATGGATGCTTTCGGCAACACCATGGGTGGAAACCTGGGCGCCATGATTCCATTTGGCCGCGGCAATCTTGTTCAAAGCGATGTTCTCATCCTCAAACCATCCAGCGTGAAGGATTCACAGCAGCGGAACGTCAGCCTTGGCTTGAGAATAGAGTCGGACACCACCTTGAGTTTCGCACTTTCCAGAAAATTCATCGATCTGGTGCTGGGCTTCAAGTACATCAAGCATACTGCGACGGTTGGCAGTGCCGGCGGCACAGAAACACAGACGATTCCCTCGGCAGGATTGCGATTCGGCGCGAACCTTTAAGACAAAATCCTCGCCCGGATCTTTTTGAATTCATTTATTGAAGACTGTTATGACCAGAGAGGGTGGTCGGGGATACGCGACTCGAACGCGTGACCTCTTGCTCCCGAAACAAGCGCGCTACCAACTGCGCTAATCCCCGAATTAAGCTTTCAACGACCACCGAGTCCTTGTTGACCCGCAGTAGCCCCTCTTTGATTCGTCAATTCGACCAAATCTCGCAAGATATTGAGGGCCTCGCCCAGCTGGATGTCGGATTTGCGCACGACAATATTGTCGTCTCGCATTTCCTTGAGCTCTTGCTCCTCTTTTTCCTTGTCCTTGATCCGCTCTGCCTTGCTCTTGGCGTCTTCAAGCAATGAAAGTGCAGCGCGATCTTTTTCCTTTCGAGCCTTATCTATTTTTTCCTTGAGCTCGGAAAATTCTTTTGACTTTGCCACCCGATCCTTGCTGGCCTGTTCCAGTGCGGGAATCAAGGCATCTATCTTTCCAATCACGCGAAAGCCGGGAGCCTGCTGAATGGTGTCGTTCTTCAAAACGAAGTCGTTCTCTTTTTCACCCACATCGCTGGCTTCCAGAACACTCGGAATCATGATGTCGGACTGCACACCAATTTCCTGGTTGCTGCGCCCACTGGGGCGATAGAATTTTTGTTGCGTGATCTTCAATGCCCCGTTGGACTGACGACCTTCTGTTCCAGGAACTTCCTGGACCACCTGAACTGTAGCTTTGCCGTAGGTGTGGCTGTCTCCAACAATCACCGCCCTGCGATAATCCTGCAATGCACCCGAAACAATCTCAGAGGCAGATGCACTGTGCTTGTTGATTAACACGACCAACGGCCCGGAATATTGCTGCGAAGGATCTGCGTCCAGCAAAGGTCTGCGACTGCGTTTGCGGTCGACGGTTTGAACCACAGGCCCTTCTTCGATGAACAAGCCCGACAATTGAATGCTCTCGCTCAGATCGCCTCCGCCATTGTTGCGCAGGTCGAGGAGAACCCCGTCAACCTTTGCGGCCTGGAGTTTTTTCAATTCACGCAGAACATGAATCGCAGCTCCGCCGCATTCGCGAAAGAATCGAGCGCGACATGAAAAGTCTGTATAAAACGCCGGAAGGCGAACAACACCGAGCTTTTTTCCATTGACTTCGACAGCTTCGCCCTTGGCTTCGGCGGAAGCAATTTTCACTGCATCCCGGATGATGGGAATGATGATTCGCTCGGTGTTTCCCTGTTCTGTTTTCCGCAAGACCTGGAGCGTCACGCGCGTGCCTTTTTTGCCGCGGATAAGTCGCACTGCCTTGCTCAATTCCAAGTCGATCAGATCGGTCGTTCCCTGGCCATCTCCTGAATCAACAGCAACAATCTTGTCGCCCACCTTGAGACGACCGTCGCGCTGTGCGGCACCACCCGCGATGAGCGCCTGAACGGTGATGTATCCATCAACTTCCTGCAAAGTCGCACCAATACCTTCGAGTTGATTCCCCAACCTGATGTTGAAATCTTCCTGCTCAACAGGAAGAAGATGCGTGGAATGAGGATCAAGCGACAAGGCGAACGCGTTCAGGAAAAGATTGTTGACCTCATCCGAACTCATCTCTTCAAAGTTTTTGCGAATTTGATCATAGCGTCGCTTCAGACGTTCTCGTGCTTTGGGTTCACCGTCCGGATCCTTCATGGTCATGACCTGGAATTTGATTCTCTTGCGCCAGCGCTCATTCAGTTGAACGATGTCTGGAGACCAGTCTTGTTTGCCGACGCTCATTTCCTCTGCGACGTTGAATGCAAACGGCTTTGCCAACAACGAATCCGCATATTGACTGCGCTCTTTGACGCGAGCCAGGAAAACCTTGTGGACACTGTCGATAAAGCCACAGTCGGCCTTGGCGATGTTTTCGTCAATCTTTTCTTGCAGCTTGGCGAATTGAGCGAAGTCGGATTTCAGGAAATAAAACTTGCCCGGATCGAGCGTTTCAAAAAACTTGCCATACGTGCGGCGCGACAATTCCTTGTCGAACGAACGATAGACGTAATGATTTTGCAAATAGACATCGACCCTGTTGCGCACTTCGCGGCACGTCAGGATCGGATTTGGAGAATTCGCATTTCGGCCAGTCGCTCCACTGGCAACCATCATCAAGGTTGCAACAAGCACTCCGGCGGTTAACACCACCATCCAGCGCGCTCCCCCTGACCAGCTCCTTGCTTTCACCATTGCGCAAAACTCCTTTTACCAATGACCCTCGGTTCCAACACATACACTGAAGCCTGGGGAGGCGCTGGTCAATCGGGAAATATGGCCGCCCGACAGACAAAGTTGGCACTTCGCTATTTGTGCCTTATACCCTCACTGGACCCACGAAAATGGAGAACAGGCGAGCACCATGACGCACCCAACTGCGCCATCAGACACCACCCGGGATGCAAGAATTCACGAGGCATTCGATGCCTATCTGTCCCGTCTTGGCCTGCGTCAGACCAAGCAGCGCAAAATCATCGTTGAAGCCGCCCTGCAGATTGGCCCCCATGTGGATGCCGAAGCCATTGCCACCCGGGCACGCCAACTCGACCGCAGCATCGGAACCGCAACTGTTTATCGCACACTTCAATTGATGACAGCAGCCGGACTTTTGTTGGAACATTCGTTTGGCAAAGACCGGTCAACCTTTGAATTTGTTGGCCCAGACAAAGAACATCACGACCATTTGATTTGCAACCAGTGCGGCTGCATCGTCGAGTTCTGCGACGAGCCTTTGGAAAAACTTCAAGAACAAATTGCAAAAAGGCTTGGATTCAGGCTTAAAAACCACCGCATGGAATTGTTTGCGGACTGCCTGACGCCTTCCAATTGCAGTCGACGCAAAGCATAGAGAGGATTCACGACAATGACCGACAATTCAGCCAGCTCGCTCAAGGCCCCCGTTCTGCCCAAGACCAAAATCTTGTGGTCACTGTCGCAGTCCTCGTTTGAGAAAAAATCGAGAACCGAAATCGCCGCTCATTTATGCGCAATCGACATCAACGCGCTTCGGGTCACCGTGACTCCCAGCCTGTTGCCTCGTCTGCAAGCACTTCGAGAAGACATTTCAGCCCAACTGCGCTCGACTCTTCATCGACCAAATGTCGGAGGATTGATTCCCTTTGTGTGCAGCCTTGTGGGACGTCGTGCACGACTGAGGGTGCCCAATGGCAGCCGCGACATTCCTGCCGGCGAACCATTCACGGTTCTCATGCGCACCGACTTCGAAGCCTGTGTGCATCCGGATCAACTCCCCCATCCCTCGGATGTGGAAATTGTCATGAGTTCAGCGGATGTTGCGAACAAAATCGCGGTCGGCAGCCAACTGACCGTGTCTTATGGCCAAACAGTTCTGGAAGTCACCGGACTGGAGACCACGGGCGGGCAGCAAAGACTCAAGGTGGTGGCATCTCAACCAACCCAGCTGCTTTCAGGAATGGATATTCATTCGCCAAACTTGTCGAGGCAACTGCTCCCGTTGCTTCCCCAGGATGAAGAAGTCATCAACCACAAGTTCAGTCACATTGCCGACTATGTGATCATTCATGGAGTGAACAGCAAAGAAGAATTGCTCAAAATCAAGGCTCGCATCATGCCTGAACATTCAGGCCAAGGCTCGTTGAGACACCCCAGTGTGCCTGTCGGACCCGCAGTGCGCGACAGCAAAGCTTCACTTCCACCTCGTTGGATTTGGAAAGTGGATTCCCGCGAGTCACTGGAACTTCTGCCTACCATTCTCGAGAACGTCGATGGTGTGCTGTTGAGTCGTTCTGAACTTGGCTTGACCATTCCACCGAACAGTCTTCCGATCATCCAGAAGGATCTTCTCGCACGCTGCAACCAGGCAGCAAAAATCGTGATTGTTGCTTCCGAACTCATGTATTCGATGCGGGTCAACCCGAACCCGACACGTGCCGAAGTGAGCGACCTCGCCAACGCTGCTGCAGATGGCGCAGATGCCTTGTTGTTGGCGGAAGAGGTGACTGAAGGGCCGTTTGGTCCTTTGGTGGCAGAAATGTCACAGGAGACTTTGGTCAACGCCGCACCGTTTCTCGAATCAAACTGGAATCGGGTTCAATTCCAGGCAAAGTCGGATGAAGACGCCATTGCATATGGAGCATTGAAGGTGGCACGCGAAATTGGCGCACGCGCCATCGTCTGCCTGACGGAGGGTGGCTACACGGCGTACCGGCTCGCTTCCCTGCGCACACCCGTTGAAGTCATTGCAATCTCGTACAACGAAAACATCATGCGACAGTTGGCATTGGTGAACTCGGTTCGTGGAATGACCATCGACAGCAATTTGCCGTTTGATCAAATTCTTGCTGAAACAAAGCTGAAGCTTCACCAATCATTTGGATTCAACAAGGGCGACAAAATCGTCTTTGTATCGCTCACTGCATCGAGCGTCTCGGCACGAAATTCCAATATTTTCACAGTTCAGGAAATTGATTAATCGCCGCTTGTATCGCCCTTGATTCCGTTGGGCACGGGTCCCATCGAACCGCTCTTGCGTCTTTCCTCGATTCGCCTGAGCTTGTCGACCACACTCGGCTCGAGATCGATTCCGCGCGCGTTGCAGTAATTCATCAGCGCAATGAAGACATCTGCTGCTTCATCGGCAATCGCCCGCGGCTCGATAGCGCAATTTGGATCTCGCCATAGTTTTTTCTCGAGATTCGCCAGTTCGCCACATTCACCCGCAAGTTCCAGGGCAAAAAAAGAAGCGCTCCGCTGCCCAAAGGCGCGGAGCTGATAGTCCATGAAAGACTGTTGAGTTTTTTTGAGACCCTCGACCCCTGGGGGGACGAGAGTCTCAATCATATTGGAGCCGGGTTTCACAGAAAACCCTTGGTGATGTTCATCAGCTCGACGTTTGCAGCGACAGATTTCTTGAACGCTTCGCTTTCCGATGGGCTGAGTTCGAACTGGTAGATTTTCTCTACACCCTTGTTGGTCAGCTTGACCGGCACGCCAACAAAGCAGTCGGACACTCCGAATTCACCCTTGAGTTCCACAGAGCAGGGAAGCACACGGCCCTGGTTGCGAACGATTGCTTCAACCATGAGTGCAGTGCCCGAACCAGGCGCAAGCCAGGCAGAAGTGCCGATGAGTGCCGTGAGTTCCGCTCCACCTTTTTTGGTGCGCTCCACCACATCCGTCACTTGTTGTTCGTTGAGCATTTTTGTCAGTGGCACGCCGCCGACCATTGCAGTCGAGATGACTGGAACCATGTCCTTGTCGGTGTGGGCACCCAGAACAATTGCATGCACATCTTCAACCGACGCACCGGTTGCAAGAGCAATGTTTGTGCGGAAGCGAGCCGAGTCGAGCGTTCCTGCAGAACCAATCACGCGCTCACGAGGAAAGCCGGTGACTTGCTTGGCAACATAGACCATTGCATCGAGAGGATTCGAAACCACAATCAAAATCGAATTTGGAGCAAACTTTTTAACGTTCTGACAGATTTCCTTGACGATTCCGGCGTTGATGTTCACCAGTTCCTCGCGGCTCTGGCCAGGCTTGCGTGGAACACCCGCGGTCATGACGACAACGTCGGCATCCTGCATCAGCGCAGCATCGCTTCCGGCGGTGAAGGCGTTGTTGAATCCTTCGAATGGTCCACATTGCGTCAGGTCGAGTCCGCGACCCTTTGCAACATCACCCTTGAGGTCGATGAGAACGAGCTCACCCAACTCCTTGATGGCAGCCCAGTGCGCCACCGCTGCACCCACGTTTCCACCCGCACCCACAATTGCAATCTTTGGACGTTTCACCATGATCCAGGCTCCCTTGATTAGAAAATTACGGTTTATCGGCAACAAACAATCGCGTGGCTCCCGAGAGCCACATCTGCTGTGACACGTTTATAAAACCAATATCTCCCAGCGTCTGGGCAAACGATTCAGCGCTCGGCATGGATCCCACCGACGCAGGCAAATATTGGTACGCATCACGATCAGAAAGCAGACCTCCCACTTTGGGCAGCACATTTTTAAAGTAAAAATCGAACGCTTTTGCGAAGACTGTACTGTGGGGTTGGAAAAATTCCAAAACCAGCAAACGACCACCGGGCTTCAGCACTCGAAACATGTCTCTTAAAGCTTGCTCGCGGTTGTCCACGTTGCGCAATCCAAATGCGATTGTCACAGCGTGGGCACTGTTGGTGTCGGCAGGAATAGCCTCGGCAGACGCCTGGGTGAACGAACAGCGCAGATTGCGCTTGCGAACCCATTTGCCAATGTCGGGTCGTCCCTCGCCTCGCCGCAACATTTCAAAGGAAATGTCATATCCGCGAATTTCCGCATAGTCCTGGCGCCGGCGCGCAACTTCCAACATCACGTCTCCGGTACCACAGGCAATGTCGTACAAAATTCCTTGCCTGTCGGTTTGAATCGGCAATTTGGCAACCAGTGCCTTTCGCCAGCGAACATCCTGACGCGCGCTCAACAAACGATTGAGCAGGTCGTATCGCTCGGCGATGCGATCAAACATCACTTGAACCCTTTGGGATTTTTCACTCAGTCGAAGCAAATCATTGGGCCTGTAGACCACGGAAGTCCTCTCATGCAATCGCAGCGCAAATGCAGCGCGAAATTGCCTTTTGTTTACGTCCCGCAGCGAGAAATGGCAACTAAACGCCAGCCAGGATTCGCCGTATATGGCTGCTGTCGACGCAGCGAAGCACGGTGCCCTCGGGTGGGAGCGGTGTCCGTCCTGCTGGCCAGAGGAAAGCCTGACCCGTCTGCATGGAAACGCCAAAATCAGATTGCTTTACAATGCGGCGATTCCAGGTGCTCAGCAAATCGCGAAACAATCGTCCCGCCTCGCCGGACGGAACAACCCCCGAACCAACTTCAGCCGAAATCAAGACAACACTGCACTTCAAGTCATTGAGTGAAGCAAGCAGCTGAGTGAATTCCATGTCCAGATGAACTTTCAGTTGACTCGTGGTGTAGAGCGACATGCCCCGGTGAATTTGGGCTGCCAACCAAAGATTCAAAGAGTCCATCACGAACACCTGGGGTGAACCTGCAGATTCCCTTCCGATGCTCGCCTGTCCTGGCCAGGCCCATGGGCCATCAAACAACAGCCAGCCGGGGTTTCGATTGCTTTTGAGACTTGCCAAGCGTTCCTGCCAATCCAAGTCCGTGGACTGCTCAGTTGCCGTTCCCCACCATTCCACGTCCTTGAAGGATTCACAGGCATCAGTGACAAAATCGCTTTTGCCGCTCTTGGCACCGCCTGAAACAAAAATCCATTTGTCCATGCTCATGGCCTCTTTCGCTCGGTGAATTTCATGATGACGTCGATGAGTGCTGCGATTTTTTCGGCTGACACAATTTCAAGATTGTCGGCGGGAGTGTGCCATTCCTGAAGATTCGTCCAGTCGATGACGTGGACAAATGGAATCCCAAGGCGCTTGAAGGGAATGTGATCATCCTCGACTGCCAAAGGTACTTTCTTCATTTGAATTCCACCACGCAGGGCGATCAATTGCTCGGCAATCAGTGACTCACTGCCCTCCGTGATAAACAGATTCTGGTTTTTATGACCCACCATGTCGAGGTTCAAGAAAAGCTTGATTGGCTTTTTTTTCCATCCAACGCTCTGGCCACTGCGCGGCAAGCGATTGACGAATTCGCGTGAACCGTAGAGGTTGTCGCGTATCCCGAAAAGACGATCACCATCTGTCCACTCGGGCAACAAGGACTCTTCTCCATCGAAAAAAGCCATCACCAGATCGCACTCGAACCAAACTCCACCTGGCTTTTGCCGCGACGAAAGTGCGTGTGCCGGATGGGTCCACAACCGCGCCAACTCAAGCATCAGAGCTGTGGATGAGCCACCATCGTTGGCACCCACGAAACGAGTGCCTTCAGGAAAATATTTGCTGTCATAGTGGCCACCAATGATGAATGCACAATCATCTACGCCGGGTCGCCACGCAACAACGTTGCGACCTGTCCGGGAAACCAGAGTTTTTTCCTTCCCAACCAACGGAGGCGTCTTGACTGTGAAGCGTTGCTCCTCGGTTTTCCAACCCCAGGAAGCGAGCAATTTCATCATCCACCTCGACAAGCGCGCCTGCTCCGGACTCCCCATCGGATGCGGTGCCTGGGTGATGACCCGCAAAGACTTTTCGATGTTGGAAATATTTGGAGCAGACGCCTGCCGGACAAATTGACCTGCGCCCGGATAACCGATGGCGTCAATTGATCCCGCAGCCAGAATTGTATGCCGCGACGTAAGATGGTCGAATAGCACACACGCCACGGAAACCATCAAAAGCGGCATCAATTGTTTGGCCCATGTCCGCTTGGCAGGGCGCAAGTTTGTGGGTATCACACGGCCACCTTTATCAGTCGGGAGCAGACATATGAGGATCCTATTGTGTAACGACGATGGCTATCAGGCAATGGGCATCCAAACATTGGCAGCCACTTTGCGCGACGCCGGACACACAGTCACCATTGTTGCGCCCCATGAAGAGCGCAGTGGACAATCACATGCCATGACATTTTTTCGTCCGGTGCTGGTCCGCAAGGTGGACACCCAGACGTACGCGGTTTTTGGCACTCCTGCCGATTGCGCTTTTTTGGCTCTGCACGACATTTTCAAAAACGAAAAATTCGACATGGTGATCTCCGGAATCAATCACGGACTCAATGTGGGTTGGGATGTGAATTACAGCGGCACAGTGGGAGCTGCCACGGAAGCCGCTTCATTGGGTTACAAAGCCATCGCCATTTCGGTGGACCTTGAGGGCTGCACGACGCCTGATCTGATGAAGAAGGCCTTTCAGAATGCCGCCAATCTGGTTCAGTGGGTCATCGAACGCAGTGCCAACATTCACTGGCCAAAAATGGAAGTGCTCAACCTGAATCATCCAGGTCTGCAGGTCAAAGGATTCAAAACTGCTGCATGTGGCTCACTCAGTGTCTACGTTCCAACCGCTCATAAAATGACGACTGAGGAACTGAGTCAATACGGCACAACCGTGTACATGATAGGCGGACAAGCCCGTCGAAATTCACCGCGCAATGACGAGGACGTCAACCTGATTCAAGCAGGCTATGCCACTGCAAGCTTTCTTGAGGTCAGACAGGCCAGCACAACAAACACCGCCAGCCTCAACACTTTGGCGGAGTCCTGGAAACTGTAAAGAGTATGTCTTCGAACGATGGAGCATTGGAGTCGAATCAATCATGGGCGCAGCAACTGCGTCGGGGCCTCGTGACGCTCGAGCAATTGGAAGAGCGGGGCTGGCTTGATTCTTTTGCAAACAACGACGACCTTCAGATTGCAAAATCCGCCCTGGACATACGTGTCCCTGTCGTTTTTCATGATGAGATCAGCAAGGGCGATTTGAGTCTCATCAATCAATTTATTCCCTCTGCGCGTGAAGCGAGGATTGCTCCCGAAGAATTGGGCGACCCGATTGGTGATGAAACATTCTCACCCGTGGCGGGCCTCACTCATCGATATCCCGATCGTGTCCTCGTCAAAATCACCTACCAATGCGCCGTCTATTGCCGCTTCTGCTTTCGTCGTCACAAGGTTTCGCACAGCGAAGAAAACCTCAGTTACGATGCGCTGGATGCAGCATACAGATACGTTGAAGTGCATCCGGAAATCAAAGAAGTGATCTTCACTGGCGGTGATCCGCTTGTCCTGACGGACAAGAGATTGCAGCAGCATTTGGAACGTGTCGAGCGCATCCCGCACGTGGAATCCATTCGATTTCACACCCGGGTTCCGGTTGTCCTGCCTGAACGAATCACGCCAGAATTGTGCGAAATGTTCAGCGGACTGAAAAAGCTTCCATGGGTGGTGATCCATATCAACAGTGCGTCTGAATTGACTGATTCTGCCCGGGCAGCCATAACGCGCCTGCGCCGCGCCGGAATACCCATGGCATCCCAATCTGTTCTGCTCAATGGGGTCAATGATTCGACAGAGAAGCTCGAAATCCTTTTTCGCTCGTTGTTCCGGATTGGAATCAAGCCCTACTATCTGCACTACCCGGACCTTGCGAAGGGAACGGGCCATTTTCGCATGCCTCTGAGCCATGCCCTCAAGACAATGGCGGCCCTCCAGGGGAAGCTCCCGGGCCTTGCCATCCCTCAACTGACGGTCGACATCCCCGGAGGGCACGGAAAAATCGCAGTCAGTTCGGATTCTTGTGTTCCAAAGGCAACTGGCAGCCAAAACTCCGGCGAAATCTGGAACATGAAGAGCCCCATCACCGGGGAATGGGTCAAAGTTCAATATCCCCATTGCCCCTAAGAAACTCCTAAAGTTCAAATTCAGCCTGCCGAATCATCCCATGAGGGTTTGGTACACAGATATTCTGTGGGGAGGCAGGACACATGAACTCACTCAACTTGAAAAGACCGGCGAAGGTGGCCCTCAGTGGCACGGCCGGGACGATGGCAGGTTTTACGCTCGTCGAACTGATGGTGGTTGTGGCCATTATCGGAATTCTCGCGGCAGTGGCTGGTCCTCGTGTTCAGGCTTTCCGCGCGCGCGGCGTTCAATCCGAAGCCAAGGCCAATCTGAACAGCATTTACCTGGCTCAATCGGCCTACCAGGACGCCAAGGACCAATTTTTCGAAGCGGGGGCAAATGGTGCCAAAGGCGCTGTTGTCAAATGCAGCGGAGTTGTAGGAGCCGACTGCGGCACTGACTTCGCCTTCAGGCAGTTGCCAGGCTCGAAGTATGATTATCAGGTGATTGGAAGCAGTGGTTCGTGGGCTGCGCTTGCCGTCAGCAAACAACAAATATTGAACGCCAAGACCGATGTCTGGAGAATCAACGCGAGCAAAACGTTGTGCTCACCGCAAGATGCCGTCACCAAAAAAGACGCTACGGCCAACAATTGCGCGAACCAGACTGCAACCGTTGACATCGTGACGGGCGACGAAGCGATGTGACCCTCACCGAAGTTGAATTACTTTACGCTTTTCTTGCCCACCGCACCGGACTGTGCTACGAGCCACAGCTCCGGTGCTGGTGTTTTGGGCTTTTGACGCTTGAACTCTAGCAGTTTTCCTAGGAATATTGGTTTTTTATCTTTGCAAAGATTGTTTTAGGAGGTTCCTGTGCACGGTTCACGCCATAGAAGAAAGCATCCCAAGGGTCGTCGTAAGGTCGGTCGCAAGAAGCGTCGTCTTCTCCGCCGTCGTCGCGCTGCGAGAACTGGTGGCAAGTAAGCCCTGAATCACCTCTGATGTTTGGCTCACGCCAGGCAAGTCGGAGGCGATTCAAAACCAAAAAAAGGTCCGGGAGACGTCCCGGGCCTTTTTTTCGTGCCCTGCTCCGGCAAGTACTATTTTCAGCGACCTGTACTTCTTTTTCGCCTCCCCGCCTGCTGCACAATTGGTTGGCATTCCTCCTCAGTTATACACAAGTTATCCACATGGCCAGTCATCCAAGAAACTCATGTGCCCGTTGCTGTAGAATTTGGCCGTGAATGTTTTATGCACAAAAAAAATCCCGAAGCATGGAATGCTTCGGGATTGTCCAATTTCGTGACCAAAGAACCGCACAAAGACAAGGCAGCCCAATCCGGACGATGCCACCTTTTGCGGAAATTTGATTAACGCTTCGAGAACTGGAAGCGAGCGCGGGCGGAACGCAAACCGTAGAGTTTACGCTCTTTGCTGCGTGGGTCACGAGTGACAAAGCCAGCAGCTTTGAGAGTCGGACGCAACTCAGCGTTGTAAGCCATGAGCGCTCGGGTCAAACCATGACGAATCGCTCCCGCTTGACCAGACAAACCACCGCCAATCACGTTGACGTTGATGTCGATCTTGCCGTTGAGAGCAACCAACTTGAGCGCTTGCTCAACAACCATGCGCGAGGTTGGACGCTTGAAGTAGTCCTCGAGGGTGCGGGAATTGACCGTGATCTTTCCCTTGCCTTCCTTGATGTAAACGCGGGCGATTGCGGTTTTACGCTTGCCGAGACCTGTGAAGTATTTGATGGCCATTTTTGAAGCCTTCCTTTTCTAATCCGTTTGAAAACCGTTCGAATCAAGCCTTGGTGCGTGCAGGAAGCGGTTCAGGCTTCTGAGCAGCATGGGGATGTTCGGTTCCGTTGTACACCTTCAGATTTCTGAACAATTCGCGGCCCAGAACGTTGTGGGGCAACATTCCCTTGACCGCCAATTCAATGAGGCGCTCGGGATGCTTTGCACGAATGTCGGCAGCGGTGAACGACTTGAGTCCACCAAAGTAACCGCTGTGGCGGTAGTACATCTTGGTGTTTTCCTTTGTTCCGGCCAAACGGATTTTTTCGGCGTTGATCACGATGATGTTGTCACCGGTATCGATATGGGGCGTGAAGATGGCTTTGTGCTTTCCACGCAGAACGTATGCAATTTGCGTCGCAAGACGGCCAAGAGTCTGGCCATCGGCGTCAACGATGAACCACTTCTTCTGAACATCGGATGGTTTGGCGCTGTATGTTTTCATTTCCTGAACTCCACGTGATTTTCAACATCGAAAACCACACTGTTACTGATCCGACTGCACGTATTTTTCGATCATCCGGAAACCTGAAACTGCAGGGCGTTATCTCAACGCAAAGTTCCTGATTCGGACACATCGGCCATCACGAGCCAACGGATGTCATCTTCATGCGAGTCCAAAACGTTCGCCGTCGGGACAAACCGTGGATAGTTTGTTTTTCCGCCGACTTAACGCGTGCCAGCCATCTGACACACACGCAAAAGACAACCACTGCGACCCCAGCCAAGCCGGGCATAATGAACGCAGGACGCCCCTTATAGTGAGAGGACGAGCTGTGGTCAACCTTGATTTGCTATCTAAAAACGCAGCGGCTTTGCTCCCTGTCAGTGGAGTGGTCGACACCGTTGTGATCCGCCTCGGTCGTTTGCTGGCAAACCGCCTGCTGGAATGCGGCAACCCCTCGGCATCAGAGCTGATTGTCTATGAATCCGAGGACACACCTTCGCACGATGAGTGCGACTTGTACCTGAGTCATTTTGATTGTCATTTGGTCAACAATCTTAGAAATTTGGCAGCCCTGACAGCACTCCAGTCCAAATACGAAGTCATGGAAGACAGACTGCTGGGTCTGCTCGCCCAGCGGGCCCGCCGCGAACTCAACACCATAAATGAAGACCCACCACTGGCCACCCGTCTGGCTCAGGAAATAGAGGCCCTCCTGGCGATCTCTCCCGCCCGTGGAGCAAACGCCCGTGAAGCTGCCGAATTTGGCGGGGGGTTCCTGGCGAGTTTGACCCAACGATGTCAGGAACTCATGCAAAAACCCAATCTCGATTGGACGGATCTCATCAAAGCGGACAAACCGCTGCCTGCGGAAGCGCTGTTGCGTTGGGCAAGTCGTCTTGCGCATGCCGTTGCAACGGCGGGAAGCATCATGCACAGGCTGGAAAATTTCTTTGGCAAAGATCCCATCGACGACGCGGGACGCAAGGGAGTCCACAATTACAGACAAATCATGAAACAAAAACACCGTCCGCTGCACCGCGCCGTGACGCAGGGATTATCCTCTCATCGACCACAAACCCGTCGATGGGAAGACGAATCGGCGCAACTCATGACCGAGCGAAACTTTCATGCCTTCGCGGTTTGTGTCGACCAGGTTGTTGCACAGCTGTCAGCCCGGCTCGAGGTGTGGAGCAAAAATGAAATCCAAAGAAGCTCAAATCCAAAACCCAGGCTGATTGAAGTTGAAAACTTCTTTTACGTCGACAGCATGAGACGCACTCTCCATCAGCTCGGGGAAGGCCTTGAAGATGCCACCATGTGCGCTGAAAAACTGCTCGAGTATTGTCATGAAAGCAATGTTGCGGCGGCTGAGTTGATTGATGACGAAATTTGGTCGCTGTATCCGCGAATCAATCGCGAGACCTTGAAGCAAGCCCGCCTGAAGGTGCGCCACTCCGATGATCATTTTCCTTTGAGTGTTGCTCACAGGGAGTGGATCACTCGGCTGTCTGAACAGGCTCTTGTGGCGAAGGCTTGACAGCTGGATTCGCCGGCGAACCCTCGTCTCCAAATTCAGGTGCTGCTTCATAGAACTTTTCACCGATCGTGATGATCACCGGAGAAAAAAGTTCTTCTTGCCGAAGCAAAACATGATGCGCCTTGGCGAGTTCAAGAGTTGCCATGATGGTGATGATCAAGTCGTAGCGGGTTTCGCAGTCCTCAAACAATTCGCGCAGCGTGACTTGCTGCGTCATTTCAAGACGCCTCTTGATGACAACCATTCGACTTTGAATCGTGACTTTTTGGGCGCGCACTTTCACCGTTGGAGCGGCCTGGCTTTGCGCAAACCTCAAAAGCATTCTCTCGAAGGCAATCACCAAAGAGAACGCGTCTCCCTTGATGGGTGCGTGCAGCTTTTCATGTTCATCCGCACGGCGTGTGGGTTCACCGGTTGGAAAGACATCCCGGCCAAGAATGCTCAGCCTGTCGAGCCGTTCACATGCTTCCCGGATGGCCTCGAACTCCAACAAGCTCTCGACCAGCGGACGACGAGGGTCATCTTCAGGAATTTCCTCAAGTGACTGGGCGTCGACCAGGCGATTTTGCAAGGCAGGCACCAGCAGATTGGCCTTGATTTCGAGCAGTTGCGCGGCCATTGCCAAAAATTCGCCGGCCATATGGAAGTCGAGCATGGGGGCATTGCGCAGAAACGACACATACTGTTCTGCGACGATGGAAATTGGAATATTGAAAATATTGATTTCCTGCTGCTTGATGAGATGCAACAGCAGATCGAGGGGTCCATCAAAATTTTCAAGACGCAGATACATGTTTTTTGCTCAAATCTTGTCGGTGCGGGTAAGATACGCATTGACATTGTGTCTGGCAAACCTGTTTTCGCATGGAGCCACAAAAAATGCCTAAAATAGCCCGAACTCTCGTGGGTTTTGGATTTGTCTGGATGTCCCTTTGGGCGACTTTCGGCGCATTGATGGGTGCCAAACTGAACCAGGCATTGCTCAACGAGGACAGCAGCTGGCTCGGAGGGCTTCAACGCACGATACTGCGCAGTGCGCACGCTCACATGAATGCAATGTCACTGGCCCTTGTGGCCCTGGGCCTGTCGTACATGGCTGCCCGACGCAGAGCAAAACAACGCACCGTGGTGTTCTGCTCAATTGCAGCTTTGGCGGGAACAATCGTCTTTGGAATCGGACTTCTTTTGGAAGCCTTCTTTCCACCCGTGCGCGGCAGTTTGCCCTGGGCCTCCGGTATCACCGCGATGGGAGGAGTTGTCTACCTGCTTTCAGTTGGATTATGGGGGATCATTTTTCTTGGAAAATCGCCCAACGACAAGCCAGAGGAGCAAAACGCGAACCCATGATGCCACCTGCGGCAGCGGAGAATTCCAACTCCATACATTCGATTGGCAATCATGACACCGCGCCTGCGCTGATGCTCGTGAGAATATCGGCGATTGGCGACACAATTCTGGCCTCGCGAACCCATCGCTGGGCACTCGAAAAGGGTTATCGCCCATTTCTCGTCACCCATGCCAGCAATGTGTCGTTGCTCAATTGCATGCCGCTACTGGCAGGTGCCTGTCTTGTTGGCGATCACGATTTTAAATTTCTGCTGAAGCAAAACGAAAATCCTGATTTCAAGGAAGTCGATGAAAAACAGTTTTCCGAGGCGATCCGCAGCGCCAACAAACCCACAAGTCACACCACAGCCAAACCGCTTCATCAGATCATTCACCTTGCAGATCTGCAAGCCACGCGTCGCAGCAGGCGAACCATACAACAACTGAAAAAACGCCTTGCTCCCTTGGGAATTTCATTTCGCCGCCATGAGGTGAGCAAAATCACATTCTGGCGCGTTCTCCTCGTGGTTTGGTGTTTTCTGCGATTCAAACAACGTGCAGGGTTGAATCCACCCCTCTGGCTTCGCAGAAAGCTCAAACCCGTCTATCGACTTCAGAAAACACTGTTGGATGAATTGCCCTCACTGCCTCCTGTCGGCCGCCCGGACTCCGGCACACGGGTTTTGAAATCCCCAAGCACGGACGTGGGGCAACCGCATGGACTCGAACCAAACGACAAACATATCGTCCTGCTGCTCGGATCGAGTCACAAGTTGAAAAGTTGGCCACAAGCCCACTTCCGAAAGCTCACTGAATTGATACTCGCGAGGACTTCGTTGCAAATCGTGTTGTGCGGGGGAAAAGAGGATCACTTGGTGGCCAACTACCTGGCGTACCTCAATCCTTCAAGAATCATCGATCTTGCCGGAAAAACTCCACTTTCAGAGACCTTGTTGTTGATTCAAAAAGCCAGCTATGTGGTTACCGGCGATTCGTTCGGCAGCCACGCTGCCGATCTGTTGGGTACCCCGGCAAGTGTTCTGTTTGGTGCCACGCACCCCCTGCTGGGCTTTGCTCCCGAGAGTCCTCACGTCACAATTCACCACAAAGGGTATTCATGCAGCCCTTGCAGTCGCCATGGTCAGGGAGAGTGCAGATACAAAAATATTCGCTGCTTAACGACCATCACACCTGAAGAAGTCTTCTCGAAAATCGAGCAAGTTCTGGCTCGCAACGGTCAATAGACTGACGCTCCTCTGCCAGACGGTTGACTCTTGACCTTTCAAATCCGCGAAAATCAATGAAAATCAAGTCAAGGGGGTATTTGTGGTTTGCTGAACAATGTTCGCTGCACAAAACAAATTCAGCTCGGCGCTGTGGCATTGATTGCTGCGGTTGCGAATTTGTTTGCCTGCACGAAAAGCAAAACCCTGCCCGCTGTCGAACAAGACACCCTGACCATCGATATGTCAATGCATGATTTTGCGAGCGATGGTTACTCCATTCTCAACGGAGGTTGGAGCGGAGTCGACTTCAAGGGTCATGTTCTGCCTGACGATCGATACGGAAAAGAAAATTTCATCCAATTCGAAATCGAGCCAAAGCAGATTCAATTCTTTACTTTGGACATTGAATCCCGCGCCGGAATCCTTCCGCTCGCGACTGCTGATGATTCAAGCAAGACAGAGTCTTCCCTGTCAGAACTCATTCGCAGCGATGCGAACGTCAATTCAGCCAACGCGTTGATGTCCTTTATAAGACTCGGTGCTTTGGCAAAGGACTACAACATCGGCACGCCCAAACCAATCACACTGCCTTTCACCATAGTGACAAATCGCGATGAGTTGCCCTATTCGCCCAAGCCAAACGCAGGGCCCGAGTGGAACCAGTTCATTCGTGACTATTGTGGCGGTTTCCAAAACCCACAGCTGGGCTTCATCTGGTTGGACGGAAACAGGAAATACTGTTTGAAAGTTTGGAAAGGCCCTACACGGCAACTGATGCGCATGCGTGCGCTGGTCAGTTTGCCACGAAGCCACACATCGAGCGCTCTCGATGCGCGGGTCAGTCCGTGGATCACCTTCACACGCCCGGTGACTCAACCCAATCCGTCACCCGTTGTTGAACCAAATCCAACCTCAACTGAAGCTTCCAAAAAATAATCAGACAACGGCCCAAATTGCGGGGTCCTCTCCAAGCCAGAAAATGATGTCGGCCAATGAGGCGCGACCACGGACAAACGGAGAAAACCGAATCGCCCAGCGGAACTCCTGTGCGGTTGCCGCCCGCGACAATTCCTCGGGGATGATCGGCAGGCCAGACTTTTCCAACAGCTCGCGCATTTCATCTGCGGAAATAACCAGGCTCCTCAGATGTTGACGAGTCTCCAGCCAATGCTTTTCGAAATCTGAACACCTGTCCTGAACGGCAACCCATCGCCGATGCTTTGCGAGATAGTCCCCCGAAAAAATTTCACATGCGCGATCGATTCCGGACTGCAATCCAGCCAAAGCCTGCTTGCGTTCTTCGGACGACAATACGGCCTCCGCTGGACCAAAATAGGGAGCGTTCAGAAGCATCTGACCAATCATCCGCTTCAAGTGATCTTCTGAAAGTATGCGTCGACCCTGCAAAGAAATTGTTTCCATCGCCAGCAATTGATCAAACGAATGCGCACTTGCAAGGCTCGCAAGCGCAACCTGCTCTCCGTGCCAACACAAATTCCTTTTTCCCGTGAGACGCAGAAAATCGAGTGCATGGCTGATGGTGTGTTCATAACCGCTGAGTGGAGTGGTTTCTCCAGAGACAGACATGGCTATCCCGGCCATCGATAAAATAGCCGAAAGTTTTTCCATCGCATTGTTCGAAACGGGCCAATGCTTCAGTTCAGGTGCACAGTCCTTGAGCTCACGTGCAAATGCGTCCATCAATCGCCAGGCCAGTTCGTCGTAACGTTCTGCGACTCCAAACCGCCAGGCAAGATACCAATCTCCATAAGCAACAAATCTCGCAAGGAGATCGCCATATCCTGCGCGGGTCATTTCCAGCGGTGCCGACGAGAGCACAGGCGCGAACCAAAAGCAGCAATCCACTCTGCGAGACATGCGGGTGCGCTTTGCACCTGCTTCCTCAAGCACCGCGAAATGCGATGTGAATGCTGTGACCGTCAACGCTGTTGGCAACACAAGGAAAGGAACATCCTGCCACTGGAGTTCATATAAAGCGTGCTTGACGATATCCGTGACAGAGCCACTGCCAACAACCAACACCGGCACTGGCTTCATCTGCCCCAGCCGGCTTTTGACCTGCTGAACAGCCTCGGTTGATGCATGCACTTCCTCGGGTCGACAATTTGCAACATCTGCAATCGACAAATGTTCCATTGGGATTTTAAGTACAGAAAGACTCTGGGCAACGAGTTCATCGATTTCGAGATCATCACAACCTGAATTTTTGCTGACACCATCAGACAAAACCAGAAGCGAAGGGATATTCCGTGCAGAAAAAAATGAGCCCAGGGCCTGAATCAGTTCATGCCGGTTTCTTGAAAAGATGTTTTCAGTCGGCTCGGAAACCTGTTCCTCTGGAAGCAAACGGCTGAGCGTTTCTTTCAGCAACGTAAAATATTTGGATGACTGATTCATGATGGTTCACCCATGCAATGCCGTGTGGTTCAACCCGGGCGCGCTTGCGCGAGCCTCAAACGCATCAGACAGTACGCACAAAAAGCCACAATGAGAAGTGAAATTCCACTGGAAGTCGAAAGCTGTGTACCAGGGAAAAATCCGCGCGGATCACCTCGAAAACCCTCATTGAAAAAGCGATGGGCAGATGTCAGGAGAGCAAGCCATGCAGCCGTTCGTCCGGAACGAACAGGCGAGGTGGGAGAATAGGATTTCCGCAACATCGACAACCCGAAAACGCCAATCACAAGGCAAGCAATGCTCTCTTCGAGCTGCACAGGGAAGCGATATATTCCACCATCCTGGAGAACATCGAATTTCACTGACCACCAGGGAGGCTGTGATTGATTGGCAACCGGAACTCCGTAGTCATCGCCATTCAAAAAACAGCCAATCCGCCCCACCGCGAGCGCAAAGACGCCGCCCAGGACTCCCAGATCGAGCGCCATTTTAAGATCCAGGGCGCGCCGTTTTGCGTAGATGCTGCCAAACAATACAGCGGCACAGGCACCGCCGTAAAAGGTCATCGGCCCAATCGAAAAGAGTTCCTTGAAGAATTGAAAAAACGTTGAGACCTCAAATTGCTCGACGGCGATACTCAAAGCACGTGCACCAAACCAACCTGACAGATAACAAACAACGAACAAGTTGCTGAGAGCGTCCAAAAAAGGCTGGGCTGGGGCATGCCCAAGGTTCAACAATCGACGAGCTGCCAAAAGAGTAAAAACATATGCCGTCAGCGCAGCCAGAACAAAAAAGAAATGCCAGGATGGCACACCCCAGCCTAAAATTTCAAAAAGGATTGGACGCACAAAATCTCCTGCCCGCAACAACAATCCAGGAATTCAAACGGGCGGGCCTGAACTCAATGGGTCGCGTGGGCTCTTGGCGAATCGATGACAGCTTTCGAAGCAGGTTCGGTTGCTTTTTCTGTTGTTGCTTTTTGCACCGAGACTTCCCGAGCAAATGTTGGGTTGATCGACGCCACCCAGCGCGGGCCAATCAAACCCACAACAAGGCTGGCCACCGCCACGATTCCCACCAGGACACGAACGTCGCGCGCATCTTCACTTTCCTGTGGATTGACGGAACTGCGTGTCGCAGGCTTGAGCCAGATCTCGACCAACAGCGAAAGATAATAGAAAAGCGAGATGCAACTCAGAACCACCATGACGATCGCAAGACCAATCAATCCCACCGAGACGGCAGAGTTGATCAACATGAACTTGCCGAAGAAGCCCGCTGCAGGAGGTATACCCGCAAGACCAAGGATAAAGATGGTCAGGCAGGTTGCGACAAACGGCGCACGCTTGCCCAGCCCAGACAATTCTTCCTTGAGGAGATCCTCGCGACTGCTATCCTCAAGCCAAGCCAAGATTGAAAACATTCCCAGATTCAAAATCGTGTAGATGGCTGTGTAAGCAAGAAGAGCCTGACGAGCTTCGACACTTTTTGGCGAGACTGCGAGCGTTGCAAAAGCCAAACAAAAATATCCGGCATTGGCGATCGATGAATACGCAAGCATGCGCTTGACACTGTTGTGCACGAGACCGAAAATCGAGCCCACGAGAATTGAGAGGGTGGCCATAATCCAGAAGACTCTTGCCAACCAATCACCACTTTCAGCGCTTCCAAAACCGTTGCCCAGGATGCGCAAAAGCACCAGCACGATGCCAACCTTGACCAAGGTGGACATGTAGCCCGTCAAGGTCGAATGTGCTCCTTGATAGACATCAGGACCCCAGGTGTGAAACGGTGCAACACCCAGCTTGAACGCCAATCCACAGACAAAAAGCAACAGGCCTATAACGGCAAACGGATTGCTCAAAGAAACGTTCAAGGTTGCGAAATCGGCCCAACGCAGCGAACCGATGTTCAAATAAATCAGCGCCATGCCCATGAGGATAATTGCAGAGGCAGTCGCGCCCATGAGGAAGTACTTAACAGCCGCTTCAAGGCCGCGCATGTCCTGACGCTGATATCCGACGAGAACATAGAGCGAGACGCTCATGAGTTCGAGTCCGGTGAAGAACGTCATGAACTCGCCCGCCGATGCCAAAATCATGATCCCTGCCGACGCAAACATCAGCAGGCAAACAAGTTCCGGACGCAACAGTTGACGACCGTTGTTTGAAATTTCAGCCATAAAAAGAGTGAACATGGTGCCAAGGCCAACAATCAGAAATGCGAATTGACTGATTTGATCTCCGAGGAATCCGCTTCCAAGCCACGCAGGCGGCTGGGCAATATTTCCTCCGAAAGATCCGGGCGCGCTCAGCAGCAACAAAGGAACAATGACGGCAGGAAAACAACTGATGAATCCAACCTGATAGGCGAGCATGTTGGGCCTGTCGGGATTGCCTTTGAAGACACCCGCGATCAAAGCCACGAGACCACCCACGAGCAGCGAAAGAATCGGCGCTGCATGCAGGTAGAATTCAAGCGGTGGGAAAACCAGATTCAAACTCTCAGTCATCACATTCACTCCCGGATCACTCTGCGATTTGCATTCAATCCATCAAACTGGGGGATCTTAACGTTGCATCATCACCTTGAGGGGCTCATTTGATCCCCTGTGGATGACGAGCTCTGTTTTGTAGGCCTCTTTCGCATTGACGCTTTCTTGCAGCTTTTTCATTGTCGGCTCGGTGTGTGCGAGCATGGGCGTCGACAAAAAGCCAGTGGCAAAAACAAAGACGGACAATGTTCCCAAAACGAACGCTTCGCGCGGGGAGCAGTCAGCCAGCTTCTTGTTCTCTTCGTTGTTGAGTGGTCCCCAGACAACTTTTAGAACCAGCCAAAGCATATAAATCGCACCCAGAATCACGCCTGTTCCTGCCAGGACCGCCATCGTTGGCGAAGACTGGAAAACGCCATTCAGAATCAACCACTCGCCAATGAATCCACCGGTGCCGGGCAGTGCCACGGATCCCATGGTCGCGACCACAAAGAAAAACGCATACCAGGGCATCTGCTTTGCCAGCCCGCCGTATTCGCTCATTTCGCGAGTGTGGCGGCGCTCATAAACAACACCAATCAAAAGGAACAGAGCGCCGGTGGACACGCCGTGATTGACCATCTGGTACAACGCGCCGGTGAATCCCAACTCATTGAAAGCAAACATACCGGCAACAACGAAGCCAAGGTGGCTCACAGATGAGTAGGCGACGAGTTTCTTGATGTCGGTTTGCCGCCATGCGATCAGCGCACCATAAATAATGCCGATCACACCCAGGGCAATCATCACGGGGGCCGCCTGATGAGCAGCCTCGGGAAACATCGGGATGCTCATGCGCATGAGCCCATAGGTACCCATTTTCAAAAGCACACCCGCCAGAATCACGGAACCGGGAGTGGGCGCCTGAACGTGGGCATCCGGCAACCAGGTATGGAACGGGAAGAGGGGGACCTTGATTGCAAATGCAAGGGCAGTTGCCGAGAACAACCAAAGCTGAACATCAGCCGGCAGTCCGGCAGCCGTCTTGTAGAGCTCGATGAGGCTCGTCGAGAAGACTCCGTTTTGCTGGTAGTGCGCGTAGTATAGATACGAGAACGCAACGAGCATCAATAGACTTCCGACAACCGTATAAATGAAGAACTTGGTTGTTGCGTAAATGCGATCCTTGCCACCCCAGACGCCGATGATGAAATACATCGGGATCAGCATCGCTTCCCAGAAAACATAAAACAAAACGAGGTCAAGGCTCACCAGGGCGCCAATCATGGCCGACTCAAGGAACAGGAACAGCGCCAAAAACGATTTCACGTTGCTTTCAATGGAAGAATAACTTGAAAGAAAAACCAGCGGACAGATGATCGTGGTCAGCATGACCAAAAGGAGACTGAGACCATCAACACCCACGGTGTATCGAATCCCGGTTCCTCGCGGCAACCACGCGAGGTCCTGCGCAAATTGCATGGCTGAGGAGTCAGGATTGAAATGCGCCAACAGGTGAAACGAAAAAATCATTTCGAGTACCGAGATGATCACCGCCAGATGGCGAGCCTTTTGCGCATCCTTGGTGAACGCAACCAGAACTGCACCCAAAAGCGGGAAGAAGATGAGCAGAGAGAGAATCCACTGCGATATCAACGAGACCATAAAACGTCATTCTCCTTGAAGAGCGCGGCTGCCTTCAGAGCAAAATCCACGCGCACAGAGCTACCACTCCGATGAAAACCAGTTTGAGATAATTGCGCACAAGTCCCGACTGGACATCGCTGAGCACCGAAGTCACGAGATAGATACCGCGCGGACCTTCGTTGATGATTCCTTCGATGACAGCCCTGTCGCCAACCTTGAAAAACACGTCCCCGACGCGCTTGAGCGGTTCGACGATGACCGCCTGATAAAGTTCGTCGATTCTCCACTTGTCGAGAATGAGGTTGTAGAGTCCGCCCACGGCCTTGGCGATCGCATCGCCTCCCTTGGGACCCGCCTTGTAAAGCGAAATGGCAAAACCACTCATGACCAACATGATCAACGTCGAAGTGCCCATCAAGCCCCATTCCAGAGCCGCAGAGCCATGACTCTCACCACGCGATGCTTCCATGACTTTCTTTGCACTTTCAAGCACCGGCGAGAGCCATTGGGTGATGAGATTTTCGTTCGCATGAATGCCAAGGACATGCATGATGGCATGTGGCATCGAAACATAACCACCCACGATTGAAAGCAATGCCAAAAGCATCAAAGGCAGGGTCATCGCCCATGGGTTTTCATGAACCTCATGATGATGGTGGTGATCATCGTGACCATGGCCATGATGATGGGCATGGTCAGTGCGGCTCTTTCCGAAGAAAACCAGATAGGTCAGCCGCACCATGTAAAAGCTCGTGCATGCTGCAGCGCAGGCGCCCAATGCCCACAACAATGGATGACCGAATGGTCCAGTCCACGCGTAGTAAAGAATTTCGTCTTTTGAAAAGAAGCCAGACAATCCCGGAAAGCCGATGATGGCGAGCGTGCCAATCACAAAGGTCCAACCGGTGATGGGCATCTTTTTGATGAGGCCGCCCATCTTTCGGATGTCCTGCTCGTGGTGCATTGCGTAAATCACGCTGCCGGCCCCAAGGAACAACAATGCCTTGAAGAACGCGTGAGTCATGAGGTGGGCAACACCAAATTGGAACGCTCCCACTCCGCAGCCCAGAACCATGAAACCGAGCTGGCTGACGGTCGAGTAGGCCAAAACTTTCTTGATGTCGTTCTGAACCAGGCCAATGGTGGCAGCAAACAGCGCAGTGCATGCACCAATCACCGCAATTGTGGTCATCGCTGTTGGACTATGAACGAGCAAGAAGCTCATGCGGGTCATCAGGTAGATTCCGGAGGTCACCATCGTTGCCGCGTGAATGAGTGCCGACACGGGAGTCGGACCCGCCATTGCGTCCGGCAGCCATATATAGAGCGGCAGCTGCGCAGATTTACCCGTCACACCCAGAAGGAGGCAAAGACCAATGGCAGTGACAAGGGGAGCATTGTTGGCAGCCAATTCATTTGTCAGAGACTCGGCAATGCGTGAATAATCGAGTGTTCCAAAAAGCTTGACCGACAGGAACATCGCAATCAAGAAGCCAAGGTCACCCACACGATTGGCAACAAATGCCTTCATGCCCGCGCGTGCATTGGCCTCATCGGAATACCAATAGCCAATCAGCAAATAGGAACAGACTCCAACCCCTTCCCAACCGAGGAAGGTGACAACCATGTTGGAACCCAAGACCAGCGAAAGCATCGAAAAGACAAACAGGTTGAGATACGAGAAAAAGCGGTAGACGCCTTCTTCGTGCGACATGTATTCACCTGCATAAAGGTGAATCAAGCTACCCACTCCCGTGATGATCAACAGCAGAATTCCAGACAGACGATCGACAGCAAGGCCGAATGGAACTTCCAGGCGCCCACCGTTGAATGGCAAAGAGATCCACGTGAACAAATCCGTTTTCACGGTTTCACCGGCGGCCACCGGACCAAAAACCAGAAAACAAGACAACACAAAAGGAATGGCGATGGCCAGGGTCGCCACGGTGACTGTCACGGAGCGCGGAACCTTGCGCAGGAAGAATCCGTTGAGCAAAGATCCCACAAGCGGAATGAGAAGTACGGCTGCCAACATCGCTTGAAAGTTCATGTGATTATCCCCTCAATGCCTTCAAGTCATCGGCTTCAATGGATGCCTTTGAACGATATAGCGAAATGATCAGTGCCAAACCCACCGCCGCTTCACATGCAGCAACGGCCATCACAAAAAACATGACCACCTGTCCGTCCATGGTGTTGGTCAACTTGCTTGCACAAACGAATGCGAGATTGGCCGCATTGAGCAGGATTTCCACGCTCAACATCATGAATAGGATGTTCTTGCGGAACATCACTCCGGCGAGTCCAACCAGAAACATCAGAAAGGAAAAATAGAGACCGAGTTCAGGCAGCGTTAGCATTTTCGGCGCCCCTCTTCTTGGAAATCACAACTGCGCCAATCACGGCTGCCATGATAAGAAAACTGATCAATTCAAATGCCCACAAGTATTCGACGAACATTGTGGCTGCAACGTTCTTCACGTTCTCTTCAGCCGGAAAAATCGGCCGATGCAATGCCAAGGTGGTATCCGGCTTTTGCAGACCAAGAGCTTCCACACCCGTGGTCAACAATCCATGTCCCACCTTGGTGCCGAGAGCCAAGGCCACAAGCACCGCGATGGCGGAAAGAATCATTTCACCGACCGTAATTCCACCGTAGCGCAATTCCTCGGGTGGCAGGTTGAGCAACATGATCACGAAAACGAACACAACCATGATTGCGCCCGCGTAGACGATAATCTGGGCGGCAGCAGCAAAATGCGCATCCAGCAGACCAAACATTCCGGCAAGCAGGGTCATGACGCCAATCAAAACCATGGCTGCACTCACAGGCCAACGGCGCGTAATCATCACGCCCGACAGCAGGACTGCCGCGATTCCCATGACGACGAAAGAAACCAAAGTCAGATCCATTCAAATATCCTCGCGTTCGAAGCGATGGCCTTACGCCAGTCGAAGGAAAGCAACAATCAATGCCATGACCACCAGATTCACGAGCGCCACAGGCAACATGTACACCCAACCCACGCGCATCAGCTGGTCGTAGCGGAAACGCGGAAGTGTGAAGCGCACTTGAACAAACAGGAACATGAAGATGGCCACTTTAGCGATGAGAACGCCCAGGCCAATCAGAGCAGCCACCCAGGTTGCAGGCTCTGCCGTGAAGATCGGAGTCAACATTGCAACCAGTTGGCCATGCGGAAGCCAAGGAATCTCGTAGCCGCCCAAGAACACACAGGTGGTCAGAGCCGACAACGTGAACATCATCGCGTACTCGCCAAGGAAGAATAGAGACCAGCGCATGGAGCCGTATTCGACAAGGAATCCTGCAACCAGTTCCGCTTCACCTTCCGCAAGGTCGAATGGAAGCCGGTTGGTTTCTGCAAACATTGTGACGACAAACAAAACGAAAGAAATCGGCGAGAGGAAGATGCCCCACTTGGGCAAAAAGCCGATCGTTTCCGACTGAGCTGCAATCATTGTTTGAAGATCGAGTGTTCCGTAAATGAAGACCATCGGCAGCAAAGCCAATCCCATGGCAAGTTCGTAGGAAATCATCTGGGCAGAAGCGCGCAAGCCACCCAACAAGGCGTACTTGTTGTTCGAGGACCATCCAGCCAGCGCAACCCCATAGACACCCAACGCGGACATCGCGAAGAGATAGAGGAATCCGGCATTCAAGTTCACTGGTTGCATATTGATGGTGTGTCCGGCAACGACAATTTCCTTGCCGAGCGGAATACCTTGAATTGCGAGAAGACCCATCACCGCAGGAACAATTGGAGCAAGAATATAAAAGAACTTGTTGACGTGCTTGGGGACAAAATCCTCCTTGAACAGGAGCTTGATTGTGTCAGCCAGGGGTTGCCCGAGGCCAAAAAGCTTGAAGCCAAACAAACCGACGCGATTGGGTCCGATACGGCGTTGAATGAACGCCGCCTGACGTCGCTCGACCCACACCATGATGGGCGCCACTTGCAATGCAATCACGAGGGCAATCGCAATTTTGCCGATGCCGGCTACCAGAGCAACGTTGCTGTCCAGAAACTGAACGAGAGCGCTTGTTGAACCTTCCATGATGTTCTCCTCAATCCCAGTTCAATGCGCCGCGACGCAGGATGTAGATGTAACCAACCACGAGGGTGCCAACAAACAGCGCGACTTCGATGATTCCAAACCATTGCAGCTGGTCGAACAACACAGCCCAAAGGTAGAGAAAGATGGTTTCAATATCGAACAAGATGAACAGGATGGCAGTCAGATAAAATTTGACCGACAGACGCTGACGCGCGGTTCCCACCGGCGTCACACCACACTCATAAACATCGAGCTTGGCCGGGTTGGGTTTTTTGGGACCCAAAAGGAAAGATGCAATCGTCGCGCCGCCTGCAATCAGCAATCCCAAAACGAGTGCGACCAAAATGGGAAGATAAGGGTTGATTGACGCTGTCATCGCCAACGCCTCCAAAAAAGTCAAAAATTGGGTGCGGCACTGGCCTTAACCCATAAACGGATCTGGAACAAGTTAACGCAGGGCACTCTCCAGAGAGAGGGCTCCCCGAAGCACCATTGCGGCTGCCAAACGTGAAGTTTGCATTTGCAGATCACGCGCCGGACAAAGTTCGGCGACATCGACCACACGACACATTTCGCGAGACATCACATCTTCCACGCATGGCCACAGAGTTTCAACCGGAACACCCAAAGAAGTTGAGGCACTCGTGCCCATTGCTGCAGCAACGTGGAAAACATCGAGATCAATCGACAGATGAACCTGGCCAGAGGAGCGCACCGGATCGCACCAATGACTCAACCAATCCTGCAAATGCTCCCTCAAAGAGCGTTTAGGGTTCTGCGGAACGTTCCAAAAGCGCCAAGGCTCGGCGCCCGCGCAGTATTCAGCAACAGATACGCTCTTTGCGTGAGCATAATCCCACAGGCTCTGCGGATTTCGCTCACGCTGTAAACCAATTTCAAAGAGGGCGGCACCCTCTGCGACTCGATTGCCGAGATTTTCGATCACACGACGAAAGGGAGTCCCGCTGTTGATTTGCCCGTTGACCACGGGGCGAAGATCAAAATGAGCATCAAAGTTCACAATCGGAAGAGTTCCAGCGCAGCTGCGTGCATGACCGGCGTACGAACCAAAACTGAAGTCATGTCCACCACCAATCACATGCACACGACGAGCTCCCTGCGCCAACGCCCAGTGGACAACATCGGCAAGCCGCGCATGTGTGTCGGCAATTTCGTTTTGCAAAACAACATCGCCGAGGTCGACCCAAGCAGCGCCGAACCATTCACCACCATTGAGACGAGAATCATATAGACGATAGAACGCCTGGCGGAAGGCATCGGGACCAGCACTGGCCCCCACATGACCATGATTCAACTCCACACCGCGATCGTCGGGAATGCCTACAATCACATGTTTATTGCTGAACAGCGGGTCCGAAGCTGTTCCGTCTTGCTGAAGCTCAAAAATCTGAAGATTGCGGCCCAGCATTTCCTCGCGCAAAGCTGCAATATTGAAATTGACAGGAGACAAATACGAGCCGGGAAAGGTGGAAGGCAACACGATTCGGTGAACTCCGCGCTGAGAGAGACGACCTCGAGCCGCCTCCCGGGAGCATCACCAACTCAAAAATGTTCAAGCAGGTTTCTTGTCCGAAGGCTTGCTTTCAGAAAGTCTCTTTTTACCCAATTGTTTTTCTATGTTCCGAAGAATACGCTGCCGCAAAGCCGGGTTATCATCAAGGATGATCTTCAACAATTCGATGTCATCATTGGTGCGAAAGGCTCGCTTCTTTTTGGGATCATGTTCCAGCTTGGCTTTGGGTTTGTCGTTGCTCATGCAAGTCCCCCTCTTTCCCCTGGGATCGGCATAACAGGGGGCGTTCTTTCGGAGAAAGCTGCAGGGCAGGAACTTTGACGTCAGCTCAGGGCATTGCGCAAATCGTCGACCAGGTCCTCGGCACTTTCGATACCCACCGAAAACCTCAGCAGATTTGAGTCAATACCAATCTTCTTACGGTGCTCAGGCGGAACGCTGGCATGGGTCATTGTTTCCGGATGATTCACCAGCGACTCAACCCCTCCCAGGCTCTCGGCAAGACTGAAAACCTGCAGGCGGCTCAAAAAGCGCTTCACATCATCGAAAGAACCCTTGAGACGAACACTGACCATTCCAGAAAAGCCGGACATTTGTTGGCGAGCAAGTGCGTGTTGGGGATGTTGCTCGAGACCAGGAAATATCACTTCGGAAAAACCCGACATTCCAGTGAGTGCCTGGGCCACTTTGCAGGCATTTTCATGATGCCGTTGCATGCGCAAAGCCAAAGTCTTGATACTGCGCAAGAGAATAAAACACTCTTGAGGAGCATTCACTGCACCACCTGCAAATTGAATAAAGCGCAATTGCTCGGCCAGAGTGTCGTCGTTGAGCATCAGAGCGCCGCCAACGAGATCAGAGTGTCCGCCAATGTATTTGGTCGTGCTGTGCAATACGATGTCAGCACCCAAAGACAAAGGTTGCTGGAAAATCGGCGAAGCAAAAGTGTTGTCGACAACCGTCATGGTACCGTGCTTACGCGCCAAATCTGCAACTGCCTGAATGTCAACGATGCGCAGCAATGGATTGGTCGGCGTTTCTATCCAGACAAGGCGGGTTTGTTTCTTGAATAATGGCTTCAATGCGGCCGGATCTCGCATGTCCACGAAATCGAATTCAATACCGTATTTCGCAAACAGGCGCCGAAACAAGCGCCCCGTTCCGCCATAGACATCATCGCAAACCAAAACATGATCGCCCGGATTCAAAAGTTGAGCGATGGCATGCACAGCAGCAAGACCTGAAGCGAAGGAAATGCCATGCTTGGCGCGCTCAAGTGCTGCCAATGCCGATTCCAGAGAGGTTCTGGTGGGATTTCCACCGCGCGAATAGTCGTATCCCTTGTGTTCGCCGGGACCCGACTGAACATAGGTTGAGGTTTGAAAAATGGGCGTCATGATGGCACCGGTCATCGGTTCCGGCTCAACCCCGGCATGAACGCAAACTGTTTCAATTCCATGTTTCGATATCGCACTTGGTCTGTTCTGCATTGAGCGGATTCTCCATTCGCTTACGTGATCGATTGAAGTTCAAAAATAATGTTGCATTCCTACAACCCAGCCTTGACGCTTGCGCAGTCCAGCCAGAGCATGCGCATAATCTGCCCTCAACCTGAGTCTTGCAACAGGGCGAAGTCCGAGCCGCAGTCCGAGCCCGGCACTGGCCGCTGCAGGGTAGGGCCATTCGTTGAATGATTTTCCGGCATTGCCTGAATCCACAAACACAACAGTCTGCAACACCACATTTTGATCGACGTAACTGACCCAGCGCTCCTCGGCATTGGCTGTCCATGCAACGCGTCCAATGCGCTCTCCTTCATCCATGGCCCGAACCGAGTCAAGACTCCCCAAACGCAATAACGAGAGCAAAGAGCTCCCGTTCGTCCAATTGCCTTGAAACCGGAACCCGACATTGTGACTTTCCAAAACCCGAAAGAAATGAGTCCCGGAAAAAGACGCGGATTGAATATTGGACAGTCCGCTCCCAGGCTCTGGAAAAAGATTGCCAATATTGACCTCCAGGCGATGACCTTCCCAGAGAAAATCGTAGAGATTCAAACGATTCCACCGAAAATAAATTTTGGACTGCATCCCGGTCTCAATCCGCCGATCGAACTGATCATATTCAACGCTGGACTGAATGACTGTGGAATCCAGTCCACGCTCCAGAAATTCGACATTGACGCCCAGGTCGAAGGATTGAAATCTGCGCTGGGTTGTGAGGGAAACCCTGCTCACCATGGCGAGAGGTGTGAAATAATTCCTTGTTCCCGGATCAAGATAAAAAAAAGGGCGATTGCCAACCTGAACTTCAACCCCGGATTTCCAGGCGGTTGAAAGAAAGTTCGGCTGTCGCCACCACAGATTGACTCCAGGCTCACCTGCATACTGCTCGTATTGCAGCCCAGCCTCGATGCCGCGCCCCAACAAATTCAAGTCGTACAGGCCAGCAACCAGAAATTCGACGCCTCCGCCGGTACCACCGCGCAAAACCGGCGTGAGTGTCCACTTTTCACGGAAGTCAAAGCGCAAATTTGTGCGACCCTCAGTGCCAGCCTCCAATGCAACTTCCACCGAAACAAAAAAGTTCGTGTTCCTGAGTCGCTGCGCTACCGCCTCGACTTCAGCCTCCGAGACGATTTGTCCTGGTTCGAGTCCAATTTCCCTGAAAACAAATTCTTCTGTTGTCCGCACCAGGCCAACCAATTGTATGGCGCCCAGAGTCAATCGCCTGGAATCAGATTGAATTGGGGCGGGCACGTTTCCTTGCGCCGCAGAATTCAAAACCAGGCAGCACAGCAATAGAATGGCGGAAAAGGGCAGATGTTTCAATGGAATTTCACCTCTGCGAGTCCGGCACGCTGCAATAGATTGTTCACGCGTGAAAAAACATCCTGCTTTCCAAGTTCAACGACAAGAAGCTTCGCCATTTCTCCGGGAGTGAGATTCCTGTTTTTCACCGACTGGAAAAACGGATAAACCACATCTTGATTGAAGAGGCTTTGAGCTGCAATCGCAAAGGAAAACGGAGCGCACATTTCAAGCGCACCCGAGTCCACATAACGCCGCAGCAATTCATCGGATGAATATGGAACACGGCGGTTGAAAATTTTGACCCTTGAATTTTTTTCCACCTCGACCCACACCCAGGTGGCCAAAGGTGCATCAGAACGGTTGGGCAGTTTTTCAACAAACGGATAACCTACGCTGCCGCAATTGAACCAGACATTCCCCTTGTGTTCGTGTCTTCCCAGATAATGACTGTGACCGTTGAAAAAAAATGTTGTTTCGCCCGAAGACTTCTCGTCGTGGGAAGAATTGAAGGCAGAGGAAAGGGAGGACTGCTGAACAAAGAAATCAGGCACCCGATTGTTCCCTTCAACTGCTCCATGCACTGCCACGAATGGATCATCTTTGGCAACCCAGCGATCAACACTGATCGCCTTGATGCGCGACAAGCGATCGCCCATGCGTTGAACTGTCCACGGGACAAACTTCCACAGCGGACGGGTGAATTTCTCCTCATCGGGATTCGCTGCGCATTGAAAAAGATAATCTTCATGATTACCGCGCAAATGTGGACATCCCAACTCAACAAGTCGATCATGAACAGCCGCAGGATCTGGCCCACCGTCGAAACTGTCGCCCAGGCAAACCTTCTGGAAATGTTCCACTTCGCGTTGCCTGGAAAATTCACGCATATCGTCGAGAACTGCTTCCAGGGCCGTCATGTTTCCATGCACATCGGTGAAAAAGGCGTAGGCCCTGATGGCATCAGACATCTGTTTCCACCTGTGGCTCAATGGTTGGCGTCTGGCCAAAATCGATGCCAAGAACTCGAGCGAACAATTGCGCCAATGGAGTATGCTGAAGCTTGGGATCGCGCGGTATCTGCGCACGATCCAAAAGTTCCAGCGTTGGTTCATGCTGCAAAAGATCGTCGGTGAGTGGGGCAATCACGGGCTTGCGGCCCAGATCGCTGTCGGGTCGTGAAAAAAACTGAATTCCCGTGTTGTGCAACCAATGGCGAGGCAACAGAACCTTTGCTGCCACCGGATCCACGTAACCCTCTTCGTAAAATTGAAGGAATGCATCCTCGTCCGGGTGATACATCTTGTCGCCAACAATCCAATGCCCAATTGCAGCAAGGTGAACACGGATTTGGTTGGTGCGGCCTGTCTGAGGCATGCAAGCAAACAAGGTGTAATCCTGCCATTGCGAGAGTCGCAGGCAGTGGGTCAGCGCATCGAGCCCTTCCTCAGGATTGTGCCAAAGCTTCAATCGGATGCGCGAATTGATCGCCGGTCCTATTGGCAGCGCAACCCGGAACTCATCCGGAAGCGAACGCGTTCCCTTGCAGACGGCAAGGTACATTTTCTTGACCGAGGACTCGCGGAAGCTCAGGGAAAGGTCCCGTCGCAGTGGCGTGCTGCGCGCGCAAACAAGTATTCCTGAAGTCTCGCGATCGATCCTGTGCACCGGTGCAGCGTCGGGGTAACCCATCTTTTTTGCAATTTCTATAAACGTATTCTTTCCGTAAAGTCCTGCTGCATGAACAACAAGATTACCTGGCTTGCAAAAAACGGCCGCATCTCCATCATCATAAACGACATCCACATTGGTCATCATGTCGGGTTCGTATTCGGGTGGATGAAACAACCAAATCTGGTCGCCCTGCTTGAGCACATAGGTTGACTTTACGGAGACAAGATTGTCGGGCGCCGCATCGCTGATGTGGTTCTTGGGCGAGTTTTGTTCCACAAGAACTTCACCAATTTCGATGCGCTGTTGCCAAATATCACGATTGTGGAACTTGAATTTCTCGCCGAGATGACGATCGATTCGCAGTCCGACCCCGACGTGTTCCAATCGCCCTCCAAGCCTGCGGAAATGAATTTTATCGAGTGCCACCCTTTGCGAACGCCGTCTGGAGATACGCGCCCTCAGCATGCTTTGGAGGACCTTCTCCGGCAGTCCCTCCTCGGATTCAAGCTCATGGTTGGGATCTGCCGTCTGCAACCGCTTCCCAGCAAGACCTGCAAACGCCGACATCGCCTTCAAGACAAGGTCAGGTTCAACGAACGTGCAATCTTGAACGTCCGGCTCGAGGCAATCAAAAAGAGCCCGCGCTCCACCACCCGTCAAAATCAATCTGGCAATCCGGTGCTGCCGGCGAAGCACATCCACAACACCACTGAACTGCAAAAGAAGACCACGCAGCATGGACACACGCGTCGAAAAAACCTCGGGAGCGTTTTTCAATTCAGCAAGTGAATTTGGAAGTGTCACCTTCGGGAGTCGGGCGGTTTTCTCATGCAAGGCCTGCAACCCCATTGCAGGACCCGGCAGAATCAAGCTTTCGATGATTCCGGGCTTATCATTGACCACAATTCCAGTCAGCGCCGTTCCGACCGACAAGACCGCGACCGCAGCACCCGCATCCTGCGCCGCACGAACGGCCGTCCAGGCCTGCAGAGCACGATCGACACCCATTTCATTCGGAGCATAGTCGGCTTCGAGCCCTGCAGCACGCAGCACTGAAAGCGAATCGACTGGAGTGAGAATGATTTCCCGACCCAGTGCGGGTTGCGACATCAATGCCGACTCGATCCCGTAGACCACCTTCATGGATTGACCCGCGTGTGCCACAGCCGACCAGATGAGTTCGATTCGAGTGGAATCTGCAACCCCTGCACATATTTTCTGTGCGAGTTCTGTTTTGGCAAAAAGTTTCGACTCGGCCAGGCTTTTGCGATCGAGCAACGCCCAGTCGCAGCTCCCGGAGGAAATTAGACTTCCGCGCTCGCATCGCCAATGAACCTGCGTGTTGCCAAAGTCGAGACAAATTTTCGCAGCTGGTTCATGAAAACCAACATCGGCTGCGAGAATGGGATCCTCAACGCCTTCCAAAAGGAGACCACCTTCGGCGGAAAGGCCAACAAATGCTCCTGTGCTTTGTCCTTTGTTGACCGACAATTTTGTTCCCAATGGCAGGGAACGCTCGAGAACCAGGTGACGCAGTTGTTCGGCTGTGCGCTCGGTGAACAGATAATCGGCAAGCTCTTTTTCAATTTCCTCGGCGACGATTTCGCTCAGGCACAAAGACATCGAATTGGAAAGTTGAGAGCGATTGATGCCCCACATTTGAAGAACACTTCCCGCTTGCGCGACGCTTGCGGGTGCTTGAACAAGATTCAATCCAAGACCGATGCTCACAAAATGAAGCTTGTCGGCTCGAAAGGATGACTCACAGAGAATTCCTGCGAGCTTTTTCGGAACGGCGGTGGAACGAGCGCCCACATTTTCGGAAGGCCACGCCCAAACATCGTTCGGCCATTTGAGCTTTGCCTCCAGCGCTGGCTCGCCGGCAAGGAAGCTGGAAAAAGTCATCATGTTCGACAATCGGGAACGCGCTCTCCAGAGGGCATCTGCAATTGCACAGCCAACCGCAAGACTCAGCCAGCCAATCGGAATCCTGAGAAGATGACCCGGCACGACAAAAGTGCAAGGTCCAAAAATTCCAGCCTGGCGGACTGCCGAGACCAAATCATTTTTCTCAAACGTCTGGGCCTCGACGGGTGAGCGTGAGGTGACCTTTTCATTTTCAATCTCCGCCTGACTCCAAACACTCCCGGCACGGCCCCGGCCTGCTGTTTGTGTTCGGCACATGACGACAAAAGAGTTTTCGAGGCCCTCATTCTTGATGAGGGTTCTCGCCATATCCATCGTCGAACTTGCGGTATCAGTGAAAAATGTCTTCATCTTGCCATCACGTCATTCGATGCAGCTGGAGGCTCATGTCCACCCAGGTGGCCTGGTGAATCAAGGCTCCCGAACTCAAAAAGTCGATTCCCAATCCCGCATAAGTTGCGATATTTTCTTCGCTCAAATTCCCGCTGACTTCCAATTCAATCTTCCTGCTGCCTTGATTGCGTTCCGCGACGGCAATCCTGATGTCATCGACGGCAAAATTGTCGAGCATGATAACGTCGGCACCTCCCGCCACGGCTTGTCTGAATTCACTCAGGTTTGTGACTTCGACCTCAAGACGTGTCAGCAATGGAACACTTTTTTGGGCAGAGAAGAGGGCATCGGGTATCCCCCCAAAACTGCGCAGATGATTTTCCTTGAGCATCAAACCCGTGTCCAGCGAGTGGCGATGATTGCGAACTCCAGCAAGACGGGTTGCATATTTCTCATAAAGACGCAGCCCGGGCGTCGTCTTTCGGGTTTCCAGCAACTTCGGACTGCGTGCCTGTGCACGGGCAGCCGCCGACTCGACAATCGCCAGCATTGCCGCGCTTTTGCTGGCGATTCCACTCAGGCGTGCAGCCAAATTCAACGCAACGCGCTCACCCAGCAACAAACAGCGGGCATCGCCAATCCCACTCAAAATGACATCACCTTTTTTGACATTGGCACCATCTGAAAATCGGCTTTCCAGTCGGCACGGTACCGCAGCGTGTGTGCGATGAAACACCGCTGCCATCAATGGAAGTCCGCACAACACAAAATCCTGCTTGGCAACAATTTCGACACGCATGGGAGGAGCGTCTGGGGATTGGCTCCAAAGACTCACATCACCCCCGCCGGAATCTTCTTCGAGCCAGGCATCGACATCCCTGAAAACGCGCTGGGGCGAAACACCGAAAAGGCTCACAAGCTGCTTGTCCACCCACGCCGGGTTGAGCTCGATTGTCTGTTTTTGTTGCTGAACCACAGCCAAACTCCTTGCTGCCGCCTTGGACTTTCCGCAGCCGACGACTATTGTGACTTCATCTGCAACCAATTCCTGTGCAACCTCAGTAGAGGCCAACGACATGGACATGGGTCTACCATACACTCCCTTGATTGAAAGCCTCGAGGAACAGGTGGCTCAAGGCCTTTTCACGGCCTGGTCTTGCGCCCACCGAAGTGGTGCAATTTCAGCTTTCTACGCCGACGAGGCCAGCCCACGCGACTGGCTTCTCGACCAAAACCCCGAGCTGCATCCCCATCAGCGCACCTTTCGCGGCTGGATGCCGTCATTTGATCTCGCGAGCTTGACAAAGCCCTTGCTGGCCAACGCATGGCTGCGCCATTCACTGGGTGCGGACGCGGTGCTGTGGTGCGCCAGCCCATTGGCAAGCCTGCTTGAACCAAGAACAGAAGAGGGCCAGACGCTCAAGGACTGGGCCGAGAAACATTCATGGCTGACCCTGGCGCATCTGCTCAATCACACGAGCGGACTGCAGGCCTGGACATGGTTTGGACGAGCCCTGTGGCATTTCACCCCACACGGATCCTCGCGGCATGGTCGAACCATCAATCGCGCTCCAGAACTTCAAAACGATAGCGAAGGCCGAATCGCCCGCACCGCACAAAGGGACCTCACAAATCACATTCTGAGTCTTCCACTTCAAAAGCCAGAAAAAGAACCAACATCGATATATTCGGATCTGAATTATTTCATCCTCGCACGAGTCATCGAAAATCTGGCAGTCAACCGTTTTCCGGGCTGGAAAGGAATCCTTGAAGAACTCAATGGAATCTGGGGAAGCGAATTCTGGCACGCATCACTTGATCCCGAACGAAGCCAACAGGCCATTCCGTTTTTTCCGTACATCCATTCCCAGGTGATTGCGCATCTCTATGAGAGCAGAAAGCTGAACAACCATGCGGGTGAATTTGGTGCCGCACACGACACCAATGCCAACATCCTGGCAACCGATTTTCGCGTCGCGTGTCATGCTTTTCCATTGGTTTCCAGTCACGCCGGAATGTTCGGAAGTATTCTCGATGTGGCAAAAGCTGCTGATTTCTTCATCACAAGTCAGAGCGAATTTTCGGCAATGGCAGTTCCTTCCGGTATCGAAAGCAAGCGATTCCGCTGGGGCCTCGACACCCCCTCCAATGAAAATTCGACGGCCGGGCTCAACATTTGGTCCCCTGCAAAAAGCAAGTCGATTTTCGGACATCTTGGCTACACGGGAACATCTCTCTGGATGGCAGACGATGGACAATTTCATGCCCTGCTGACCAACCGCACCGCCCAAAGGACATCCATTGGATCAGCAATGGTGCCGCGCATTCTTGTCTTTCAAAACGACTCAACGCGCGAACCTGAATGCTGGGTTCGGAAGCACGACAAAAAGATCACGATGCCATGGCAAAAAATCTGCTGGCAAGACGCATTTGCCTTGAGTTTTGAATACTCGAGGGGCGTGACGCGGTATTGGGACCGCAACAACATTCGCAAGGCTCCCGATTTGGCAAATGTCCGCCGCTCGACCGGTCGATACTTATGGTCACACTGAAAAGATGTTAGCTTCGTGTGTCCAAAGCCGTCTCACAACAGGGCCATGACACATCATGAAAAAGCAAAGACCGTTCTATAAAAAGCCTTTGTTCATTGTCATCGCAGCATGCCTTTGTGCCGCGATCGGGATGATCAGCTGGACGCGTTTCAACCGTCTGGCAAAGTTCGAAAAGGATCAGAATGCCAAGACCGTTTCCGTTGTTCGGCGTGATATTCGAAAAGACCTTCTCCTCACCGGAAAAATTCTCCCATCAAGCTCCATCGCGGTATACTCACCGGTTTCAGGACAGTTGAAACAAATCCATGTGCAGGAAGGGCAAAAGGTTGACGAAGGACAACTTCTTTTTGCAGTTCTGCAGGACACATCGGGACAAAAGGAACTGGAGGCACGTCAAAGCGAAGTGCAACGGACGCGAATCGAACTGCAGGCTGCCGAAGAAAACCTGGATCGCCGACAAAATGTGAAAGACCTTTTCTCGCAGGCTGAGAATGAAAAAGCCGAGAACGATTTTGAACGCGCACGTCTTGCCTTCAACACAGCACGTGAACAACTCAATCTGCTCGAGAACTCCCTTGGGCTTTCGGGAGCCGCCAACCCGGATCGCAAAACAAAAAAGAAGGATTCGTCACGCACTTCGATCATCTTCGTCAAGGCACCCAGACGTGGAGTTGTGACGTTCTTGAACAAAGCCGTGGGCGAAAGCGTGATGGCGACTGCCGAAAGCGCAGAAGCAACCGGTCGAGAAGTTCTAATTGTTTCGGACACAGAGCAGATGATGGTCCGCTCCAAAATCCTCGAATCCGACCTTGCCATCGTGAAAACTGGTCAACCGGTTCAAATCAAGCTCGACGCCTTTCCGGAAAAATCATACCGAGGAAAAGTCAATCGCATCAGTCAACAAGGAGTTGAAGACAAAGCCGGAGGATATACCTATTTTGTCACCGACATCCTGATAGAAAGCCCGGACCAGGATGTGCGGGCCCAGATGAATGCCAGCGTTGAACTTGTTGCTGCCGAACGCAAGGATGTCCTGGCATTGCCAGCCAATGCCGTGGCAACCCTGTCGGGAAACTCCGTGGTAGAACTGCCAAGATCGTCGGCATCTGAGCCGGCTCGCTACAAATCGGTCAAAACCGGAATCATGACGGACTTGTGGATAGAAATTGAAGGCGACGCATTGAAAATCGGAGACAAGGTTCTGGAAATCGACTTCGCCAAACTCGATCTCAAAAAACTTGCCGAGGGCCGCCTCGGTGTCGAGAACGCCGTTGATTCCGCCCGCGGTTCAATTCATCAAAAGTGAGAAGAACACCATGAATCGGAATGGAGACTTTCTGTTTCGGTTGAAACAGGTGAGCTATACCTACAGCGCAGTGAACACTCCATCATTCGTGGCTCTTGAGAACATCAACCTTGAGATACGCCACGGAGAATTCGTTTCCATCACGGGACCCAGTGGATCGGGCAAGTCCACCCTCATGCACCTGCTCGGACTCATGGCCAGCCCGGGGCGAGGTGAGCTGTTTTTGAGTGGTATGCCGACTGCAGAATTGAACTCAAACCAAAAATCCATTCTACGAAACAAGAAAATCGGATTTCTCTTTCAACAATTTTTTCTTGTCCCCCAGCTGACCGTGCTGGAAAACATTCTGTTGCCGACAGTGTATGCAAATGAATCGTCAGATCGAGAGTCACTCCGGGAAAAAGCAATCAATCTCATTGCCCGGTTCGGATTGGACGGTCAGGAACACAAACGCCCTGGTCAGCTTTCGGGCGGCCAGCGACAAAGGGTGGCGCTCTGCCGTGCTCTCGTGATGGATCCCGAGGTCCTGCTCTGCGACGAACCGACAGGTGCGCTCGACAGCAACACGGCTCAAGAAGTTTTAAGAACGCTGGACATGCTTCACGCTTCCGGAAAGTCCATTGTCGTCATCACCCATGACACAGCGGTTGCTGACAGGGCAGAGAGAATCATTCGCATCGTCGATGGGAGAATCGTCGACGATGCAACAAATTCAAGACGGTTGACTGAGCCCTTGCCGGATGAGGATTTCAGAAAAGAAACGAAGATAACCTCCCACTGGGCCTGGACGCGGGACAAGATCCTAGGGCAACTGAAGACAATGTTTCTACCCACATTCGAGGCTTTGAAAACCCAAAGACTGCGGACTGTCTTGACAATGACCGGACTCCTCCTCGGAGTCTCGAGCATTTTCATCATGCTCACCCTCACTGGTCAGGTTGAAAAAATATTTGAGGAATTTTTTGCCACACAAGGTTCGCGCAAGGCCTTTGTCAGCTTTGATGGACGTACTGCAGAAAAGACGGGAGCACCACGGTGGCGCGGCTTGAATGTCAAGACGGATTTGCCGGTGCTGAATGATCAGCTGTCTCACTATGGTCGAATCGATCCAACGATCGAAACCAGTGATTGCAAAATTTCATCTCCCTTTGGCAGTTTTCAAGGTAGCCTGAGCGGTGTCAATTCCCTGAAAGAGGCACAGGAAAACAGCCTGCGCATTGCGACCGGACGCATGCCCATGCCACACGAATTTGAATCAACCACTCCGGCGCGGGTTGCCCTTCTCGGCAGTGATGCGGTCGCAAAGCTCTTTCCAACCAGGGGATCACGGCAAAAAAAATCGGACGCCACCATTGTCGGTCAACATCTGGTGATAAGAGGCTGTCAATTTGACGGAATCATCACAATCATTGGCATCCTTGAACCCATCGATTCCCTCTTTGACCGCGACATCAACTCAACACTCTATATTCCGTCCCAAACTCTGCTTGCGAGTGGCTCATCCATGTACAAAACCAGATTTGTGACAGTGCCGAATCCAGGGGTAAGCCCCACCTGGTTTGCAAAACACGTGATAGGGAAATTGAGCCTGGCTACCGAAAACAAATTTCCATTCCGATTTTTTGCGGCAGAGCAGGAGCTGGAGAAGTTCAATCTGATGATGGGCATTCTCACGGGTTTGACTCTTGTGATTGGCGGTCTGTGCACACTCATCGGGGGCATTGGAGTCATGAACATCATGCTGGTGAATGTTCACGAAAGAATTCGCGAAATTGGAATCAGAAAAGCAGTTGGTGCGCAGGAAGGGCACATCAAAGGACAATTTCTGCTGGAGTCGACTGGCCTGTGCGCACTCAGCGGACTTCTTGGTGCCGGGTTTGGAGTTGTAGTGAGCATTTCTGCCTTTTCGGTCGCGAGAATGTTTCTACCGAGGATTGCCAATCTCGAATACCAATTCGACCTCGCAGCTCTGGGCGTCGCACTGACGGTCAGTCTGACTGCGGGACTCGTTTTCGGCACCTGGCCCGCTCTCAAGGCAGCATCCATGGACGTTGTTGAAGCACTGAAGCAGGAGTAAAACGATGAAAAAAAGACTATTGCAGTGCTTTATATTCTTCCACCTGTCACTGTCCACAAGCCTTGCTTGGGCGGAAGATTTCTCCGAGGCATATGTTCCAACCGAACTGGAAATGTGGCTGCCTTCGTTTGCAAGAATTGTCGCACACCTCAACGAGGTTGATCCCACTCTCAGCCAGTTGCAGGAAGCCTTGAATGCGAAGGTCACTCAAGAACAAAGGCTCCTGCCAACCCTTTCCGCAGACGCAAACCTTGTCCGCGGCCAGTCCAGTTCCTTCGAAGGCAACAGGGAAAACGCCTCGAACCCACGAACGACCGACCTGCAGCTCAATCTCACACTGCGACAAAACATCTACAATGGTGGAGCAGATTGGAAGAAAATATCTCTTGCTGAATCGCGGGTGAAATTGACTCAACTGAGACGAGTGCTCCTTGTCCGCAACCATCTTCGCAATTGGCTCAGGGACACGGCCGGAATTCATCACCAGAAAAAGATTGTCTCGTACCACGTCGACGCAGCCGGCCAGGCCAAGGCATTGAATCTGCTTGCCAGCCGGAAGGAAAGCAGCGGCTTTCTCGGCAAGCGTGACCTGCTTGATTCACAAAGGGAATTGCTGCGGGTTGAACAGGAATCGATCGTTGCTGCCAACACACTGGAGGAACTCAAGGGTCGCTTGCGCATGAATTATGGTGCTGAATTTGACGACTCAACGACCCCCTCGTTCTTTCAAAAAATTGCGAAGCAAAATCCGCAAGACCAGTTCAACAACAATTCAAGAACGAATGAAGGTGCGCCACAAATTCCGTCACTGTTGAACCTCGCAATCATGCGAGGAGAATATGAGTCGACAGTCATTGACGAAGGAATTGCGAAATCGTCAAGATTCACTCCGCGACTCGATGCAATTGCACAGGCAGGTCAAACCCACAGAATGGAAAAGGTCTCTGAAAACGCCTCAGGCATCGTAGGATCCAATGGTATTTCAGGTTCCTGGGATTCGACCCGGAGATGGTCCATTGCGCTGGCGGGAGAAATCTCCATGAATCCCTCCAACGCATTTGGACAGATCGAGGAAAGTCGACAAAAAATAAAAACGGCGCAGCTGAATCAAGAAAAGCAGGTCCGCGAGACCCGCCTCGCGCTTGAGACCTTGAGGCTCAAACTCAAGCAAACTCGAATGCAGAAAAAATCTGCAGAGCAACTTCTTTCCATGACCTCGCAAATGCGTGAAAAAAACCAAAGGCTCTTTGAGGCTGGTGAACTGCCAATCGATCGATTGATCGCGACACAGCAAGATCTCAACCGGGACAGGATTGCGCTTGCAGTTGTTGAGCATCAGGAACTGCTCCTTGCGATGGATCTTCTGCTCTCCGAGAAATGGAATCTCCCGCCACACGCAGCTACCATGACGGGAATGCCATGATCACGGAGATCATCAAACTTGAAAAAGTGGGATATTCGTATGCGGGTCAGGAGGCCACCTTCACGGCACTCGAAGCAATCGACCTCGTCGTCGAGCCTGGCGAATACGTTGCCATCGTTGGACCTTCGGGTTCCGGAAAGTCCACCCTTCTGAATATTCTGGGACTGCTTTCGCGTCCCACCGGGGGGGAGCTTTCGATTTTCGGCCACCGTCTTTCGACGCTCGACGAAGCTCAACTGGCACAGATTCGCAATGAAAAAATCGGGTTTGTCTTTCAGAATTTTCTCCTGGTCAGTCGACTCACTGTCCTGGAAAACATTCTTTTGCCGTCGGCCTTCGAATCGACCCATGCCCGCAATGAAGAGTACAGCCAAATGATGCAAGCTCGAGCCCTTGAATTGCTGGACAGAGTCGGCCTTTCCGGTATGGCAGACCGCCTTCCGATGGAGCTTTCCGGCGGACAAAAACAACGGGTGGCAATATGCCGAGCAATGCTTTTAAAGCCACAGCTTCTACTTGCCGACGAGCCCACAGGAGCCCTCGATTCGGCAAGCTCAGTTGAAGTTCTCAAAATGCTGGGTGAGCTGCACTCAGATGGTTGCACCGTGGTTGTGATCACACACGACAAGGACGTGGCTTCACGGGCGCAGCGAACCGTCGCTGTGATGGATGGAAGAATATTTTCCGACGAAAAGAGTTCTGCAGTAGGCTCAAAAGCACATTCAATTTCAGAGACGAACTACAGTCCACTCCCCATCCCGGCCAAAGACAAAACGATACCATCTTCTCCGGATGAAACAGGCATAACCGAACTCCGATACATGTTTCTTCAAAGTGTCACTTTGGCGAAACGGAGCCTTGCAACCCATCGTGTGCGGAGCATTCTTACAGGATTGGGCCTTTTCATCGGAATCCTCAGTCTCATCGTCATCAATGGCCTTGGTGAGATTGTCGAAAATGCGTTCAACAAATTGTTTTACACGAGCTCCATCCGCAAGGCATACGTTTATTACGATTCCGATCGTGGCGGGTTTCATGGCGGAAGGGGCTCTGAATGGCGTGGCCTGCACGCTCAGGTCGAGTTCCCTCGCCTGGCTCAAATGTTTTCAAGCAAAGGAACGATTCGGCCATTTCTTCGGAGCGGGACCTGCCAAGTCCGAAGCGACTCCGGAGTATTGCGGACAAGACTTTCGGGTGTGAGTGACTCAAACGAATTCGGAGAGATGGACACGCCGCTGAAAGTTGGACGCTGGCCAAGCACAATGGAGTTCGCCAACGGTACAGCTGTCACCATACTTGGCTCGGACACTGTCGATCAGCTTTTCAAGATCAACGATCCACGCCGTCGAAGTCAAGACTTTCCTGTCGGAGAGCGTTTGACTGTCGACAACTGCAATACGCTTGTGACGTTGACCATCGTTGGGGTTTTGGGAAAACGTGACACCACTTTCGGAAACAGGGACGCAAACGATATTTTGTATGTGCCGCTTCATACGCTGCTCTCACGAATGGGGCCAACTTTTTTTACCTGGTTCAGTGCTCTTCCACACGAAGGGATCGACACACGCCAACTTGCAAATGAATTGACAACTTACCTGAGTTTGCAATCGGGTGGAAAACTGTCTTTCGGCAGCTCAATGCCAGCCGACATTCTCGACCGGGTCCGCGGATTTCTGTGGATCGTCCAGGCGATCGTCGGCTTCATTGGTGGGCTTTGTCTTTTTGTTGGCGGCGTTGGTATCATGAACATGATGCTCGTCACGGTGGCCGAGAGAACTCAGGAAATTGGTTTGCTCAAGAGTCTCGGTGCGCGAAATTTTCATATCCGTTCGATCATCCTGGCTGAATCGGTGCTGCTTTGCTTCTGGTCAGGCTGCATCGCTGTTGTCGTAGGCTTGATTCTCAACAATTGCTTTTCCCTTGCTGTCAGCCTGTTTGTGCCGATGCTCAAGGACTTTCGATGGGTTGTCGCACCTTTGGGCATGATTCTGGGTTTGGTCGTGAGCGTTGGCTGTGGACTGGGATTTGGAGCTGTACCTGCAGCGCGAGCTGCCCGCCTCGATCCGGCCGAGTGCCTCCGCGCAGAGTAGACACCCCCAAAAAGATGTCAAAGAGAGACGTTTTGATCTGTTTTGGCGGCGCCCTGCTTGTCTCGATATTTTTTGATTTCCCGAAAAAGCGTCTCCATCAATTCAACCCGGGAAATGGGTTTTGTCAGGTAGCCATCAAATCCACTGCTCATGCACCGCTCCCTCTCGCTGCGCATCACATGGGCCGTGAGAGCGATGATGGGTATTCGACAGTCATGGCCCCTCAAGCGCTGCACTGCCTCATACCCATCCATGCCCGGCATCTGGATATCCATCAGAATCGCATCGAAATGCTTTTGCAAAGCAAGGACTATCCCCTGCGGCGCATCTGCGGCTACCTCGGCCTGCGCGCCCGCCAACGACAAAAACCGGGAAACGAGCAGGCGATTGTCCTGTGCATCGTCCACCACAAGAATTGTGCAACCTTCCAGTCGCCGAAGCGTATCCTGCTGCATTTCTTACCCTCAAGCACAGAAGTCCATTCGTGGCATGACGCCTAAACCCGGCGGGAACTTCAGGCAAGACCTGCGGGCAATACTGCCGGGAATGAAAAATTTTCCCACCTCGGAATTCAATTCGTTCCGAAATTCCACCAGGCACAGCTCGAGAGAATTTTTGAGGTTTTAGACATGTTATATTTTCGCGGAAAATTTTCGGAAAATACGGCAGCCGTCATCGCATCAATCGCTGTGGGAGCGCTGTTTGCAATTCATCTGAATTCGATGACTCCCGCCGTGGCTGCCGAGACAAAGACCTCGGTCAGCGAGGATATCTACAACAAACTCTTCAGCAAAAAACGGACAGGCGAAGCCGTCCAGAAAAGAGCAAGGTCAAACACTGCAATCATGGGGATTCGCGGTCTCGACGACGATCCGGATGCTCCCATCAAGGCATCGGCGAACGCCAACATGCGGGCAGTCTATGATATGGAAGACAGCAGTGCCGATCCCAAAATCGTCGAGGAACTGGTCGCCAGGATCAAAGCAGAATCTGCAAACATCAAAAAGGAATCTCTCCCGCCGATCGTCAATGCCACGCAACCATCACCAGTCGAATTTGAAGGTGAAATTGATCTGGGCCGAAAAATGGCCGCACAGGTGCTTGGGGCAAATCAGACATACACAAACAAGATGGTGTCACGCTATATTCAGGCGCTCGTGAAGGTGCTTGCAGAAAACGGCACCACTGCGGGAAGACCCTATCGAGTCGCCATCTTGAATTCAGAAAAGATCAATGCGTTCGCCTGTCCAGGCGGATACATCTTTGTCACAAAAGGTGCACTCAAGGCGACCCGGAGCGAAGCTCAACTTGCTTCACTTTTGGGCCATGAGATTGTTCATGTGAGCAAACGACATCTCATCACGAGCATGCAAAAGAGAGTTTCCAATGGGTCCGATGGACAAGTAAAGGGATCCGTGGATCCCATTATTGAGAGGCGCAAAAGGATCAGAAACGAATCCGATTCCGACACCTCTGCACTTGCGCAACTCCTTGGACCCAAGGGAGTGGGGTTGAGCCTCCTTCAAGCGTCCTCGGAAGCACTCGACACCTTGCTGAGCAAAGGCTTGGAAAAGGAATTCGAACTCGAGGCCGACCGCCTGGGTCAGCAGATCAGTTCCTCGTTGGGTTATGATCCAAAATCGCTGCAAGGATTTCTGACCCAAATCATGGAAAAGCAGACGGGAAAGACAAATTCGACGTTCAACACCCATCCTCCTTATCAAGCCAGAATCGAAAACCTTGGAAATTTCATCGGTCAGTTGGTCGCCGAAGCTGGGCCCGGGATTTCAGGATCACCGCTTTTCGCCGCAATGCAGATGGAGTTGACTCGTCCATGAAAATGCCCGACGTAAAAAATTATCGACTTGCTGTCCTCGCTCTCACGGCGTGCACGCTTTCCAGGGTCGCATTTGCGGGTCCATACAATTTTTCCGATGTCTTGATAGGTGATCGGGCCATGGGAATGGGAGGCGCCTTTGCTGCTGTGGCGGATGATTCGTCTGCACTCCATTACAATCCGGCCGGATTGGGTTTTGCCACTTCTTCGAATTTGTCTGCAGCCGTGAACGCGTTTCAGTTCACGCGAAAAAACTATCAAAATGTTTTTGCTGGCAAAGAATCATTTTATGAAGACAGCCAGGACGTGATCCCTTCATTCACCGGCGGGGTCATCAATCTGGGAAGGTTTTCCGACGGTCTCCATGGTGCATTCACCTTGCAAAACCTGAGTCAACAGTCGGCCAACCAGAATGATTTTATCCGACTTCCAGAGCTGGGCGTCGAATTTCTTCATCGGGCCGAAAAATCCCAGACGAGCGAATTGGTTTTCAGTGTCGGTGCCGGCAAGAGGGTTCTTCCAAATTTGTCGGTCGGACTCAGCATCGGAGGTCGGCAGCTGACTTTCGACCAACAGCAGTTCCAGGATGTGACTCAGAAAGTCACTCCAAGAAACATCAAGGTTATAGACACAGTGGCTGCAAGCAAAACCCTGTATATTGGTCGTTCATTGAACACCAAGCAATCGGCAACTGCTGTGGCCGGGGAATTTGGTGGTGGGCTTCTCTGGGCTCCGTGGCCATGGTTGAGCATTGGATTCTCATCTCACGCAGACCTTTTGATCAAGCAATCCATGCGCAACGAGGGCGATCAGATCTCGATTTTTCATTACAACGATTTAAGTTTGCCTGTTGCATCGGACTTCGAGGCTCTGCCCAACGCCACGGCCGAAAACGTGCAGAAAGACATCGATCTTTACAGCAATAAAATTCTTCAACGTGTCACAAGCAACAGTCAACCATCAAAAGTCGGCTTTACGATCAAGCCGCAGAGTGTCGAGCGTTCGGAAGGAATGAGCTACGGGCGCACCCGATTTCGATTGGGTTTGGCGGCGTTTCCGTCACCCAAATTGATGCTCACGCTCGACGTCGCCGGCTATCATAGCCGCACCGAATGGATTCTCACGTCTGACACGATCACTGACAATGTCATGAACATCCATCAGGGGTGCGAATATTTTTTCACTCCGCAATTTTTTGTTCGCCAGGGTTTGTTCACGAATTTCGATGCAAGGCCTGAAGTGTTGAAGTCGGTGAAGAATCCTGAACACGTGGACTTTGCCGGAACAAGTTTTTTCCTTGGGATGCAAACGTCCGATTCGCAATTTTCGCTTGGTGGAATCTATCAATACGGCTGGGGGCGGGCCCTGAAACTCGAAGGGCAATCTACTGGTACACCTGTGCGGGAAAACAAAGTGCTGCTTGCATTTACTGCCAGTCACGGGCTTTAGGAATTTGGCACACGTGCGGTTCACTTGACTCCGAGTGAATCCGAAATCGTTTTGATCCACTGTGCGATTTGCATGGACAGCGCTTGCCAGTCGTGAGCCATTTGCTCAATGGATCCTGCCTCGTTTGCCAACGATTGCATGGCAACTGCATCACTCACGTTGGGCCATTCCCCCGAGGCCAACTCGTTGCGAATTGTAGCCATGTGAAGCAGTAGTTCATTCTTGCGATCGGCATCGATACCCGATTTGTCGACCGCGTCCATCAGCTTTTCGAGTGAACCAATCCAATTTTGGATTTGTGCAGCCTCGGGGTCCTTTTCCAAGTTCTCGATTTTCCGACCCTGGGTGTCTTGAGTTGACATGACTTGACTCTCCCTGAAAACAATGGACCCCGAATCGCTTTTGGCCCGCTGCCGAAGCCGAGGCTGTTCCCTCATTTCTCGCCCAATGAGCAAGCTTTCGAAAGGTGGCAAGCTTCCCGGCATGTCAGAAAGGTGGACTCTTTTCGAAAAACAACAAATATTCAGAGATCATCTGTGCCCGCCCCGTGCGCAGTGGTTCAAATTTTCCTACTCTCCTGGGAGGGAGGCCATATGCAGAGAATTCGCAAAAATTGTTGGACAGTTGTTGCCATCACCGTCGTTGTCCACAGTTTATCCACAGCGTGTGTCACCGGCCGAATAGACGCGCGGGAACGGTCCGGCAGCGACAACCCTCGCCTCTATTGGAAAGTGTATCCAAAGTCTGACAACACGTTCTACATCCTGCCGAGGCCCGAGTTGACCACGACGCTTTCAACCCCATCGGAAATGAACAACCTGCGCAAGGATCAGGCCGAACAGATGGCCGGAAAACTCAACGCGGGTTTGCAATTTTCAGTTCAAGTTTCGAACGAAGCCGGATCACGCATGGTCCGGGTCAGTCCCGAGCCACTGATCGAAGACATCATCGACGCCTGCAAGACGCAAGGCCGTCATCCGTTCCTCGAGGGTCGTTGCAAAAAGGAATTGGCCTGGGCAGCAAAAGGTGAGCGTCCGGATATTTACTTGCAGTTCGACGATTGTGAGGCGGTGGCATTCGCCTCAGCACTCAACAGAATCTATGGCAAAGTCATGCCGTCAACCAACCTCTGTCCAGCCTGGCATCAGGTCGAAAAATAACGCGCCTGGTGGTGATGGATGACCAGGGCAGAAGTGCTCTGCTCGGGAACCATCTGGTGGCTCTCCGACAAGGTCACGCCAATATCCTCTGCCTTGAGAAGCTTCAACAACGGTTCATTGAGCTCCATGTCGGGACATGCCGGATATCCAAACGAATATCTTGAACCCTGATAACCCTGGCTGAACAATGCCCGCTTGTTTTTCGCATCGCGTAAATGAATCCCAAGTTCACGCCGAATCTGTGCATGAATCAATTCAGCATAAGCCTCGGTCAGTTCAGTCGACAAACCGTGCAAGTAAAAATACTCGCTGAATTGGTTGTCTGCGTAGGCTGCATGCGCGGTTTTGCTTGCCACGTGACCCATGGTCACCAACTGAACCGCAAGGACATCAACCAATCCCGTGGATTCGTTTGCAACAAAGTCTGCAATGCACAACTGGCGCCCATTGGACTGCCGGGGAAATTCAAAGCGGGCAACGACTTCACGCTGTTCTGGCGAACGATCCCACGAACGCGATTCCGGAGCATAAACCACAATCTCGTTGGCTCCGCGGCTGCAGGCCGGGAAATAACCATAAAGAGCGGCCGGATGCAGTGTGCCCTCGCGGATCACTTGTTCGCGCAAGCGCTCAAACGTTGGCATCGCCTTTTCCTGGAGAACCTTTTCAAACTCGACGTCACTCAACTGCCCTTGGGCGAAACCCCAGCGACTGCGCAGCAAAGCAAAATCATCGAGGTACTCAAAAAGTTCAGGAAGTGAATGTTCAACCTTGCGCACGCCCCAGAATGGCGGTTTTGGAACAACTGCATCGCGGCGAACCCAGCTGCTTTGGCCTTGGGCATCAAGGTCCACTTTTTTATCGCCACGGCGAACCACCACCACGCCACGTTGACCAGAGCCTTCACCACCAGCACTCGCGAGCTTGGCCTTGCGCGCCGCCAACAATTCATCCACTCCACCGGAACAAATCTTTTCCATCAGATGAAGGCCTGCAAAAGCATCTTCGGCATAAAATACGGGACCCGGATAAACAGCCTGGCATTCGCGCTCCACAAAATCCCGGGTGAGGGCGGCTCCACCCAGAATGACCGGAGTCTTGAAACCATGCGTTGCCATATACTCGAGATTTTCCTTCATGATGACGGTCGACTTGACGAGCAATCCCGACATGCCAATCGCATCTGCGCCTTGCGAACGATAAGTTTCAACGATGCTTTCAATGGGCTGCTTGATGCCGAGATTCAGAACCTCAAAGCCATTGTTCGACAGAATGATCTCGACAAGGTTCTTGCCAATGTCATGCACATCACCCTTCACTGTGGCGAGTATGATTCGACCCTTTTTATAGCCGTCGGCTTTTTCAATATAGGGTTCGAGAACACGCACTGCGGCTTTCATCGCCTCCGCGCTTTCCAGAACAAAAGGCAGCTGCATCTGGCCCGAACCAAAGCGCTCACCAACGGTCTTCATGCCGTCAAGAAGAATGTCGTTGATGATCGTCAACGGCGGATGCATCTTCAGAGCTTCGAGCGCATGCGCGCCGATCTGCCCCTTGCGGCCATCGATGATGTCGATCTTCAGCTTTTCCTCGACCGGCAAATTTTCATCGTCCACCGACCTCTGCATGCGGGCATTGGGGTCGGAAAAGATATTGAGAATTTCCTTGAGGGGATCCGCAATTTCGCTGCGCTGGTTGAACAACAACGCCTCAAATATTTTCCTGTGTTCGGCCGAGATGCGCGCGACAGGGACAATCTTTGACGCATTCAAAATCGCCATCGTCAGGCCACGGTCGACAGCGTGATAAAGCATCAAGGAATTGAGGATCTGTCGCGGCCAGGCCTTCAAGCCAAAACTGACATTGCTCAATCCGAGAATCGTCTTGACCTGAGGCCAACGCTTTTGGATGCCAGCGATCGCATCGATGGTTTCAACCGCCGAATTGCGCCACTCGGCCTCTCCACTTCCAAGTGTGAAGGTCAACGGATCGATAATCAAATCCTCTGGCGCAAAGCCATATTCACCAACCACGAGATTGTAGAGGCGTTCGGCAATCTTCAACTTCTCTTCGCAGGTTTTTGCCATTCCCTTTTCATCGATGGTCAAGGCAACCACCGCAGCACCGTACTCCCGACACAAATCAAGTATGCGGCGCGGCTTTTCCTCGCCATCCTCAAAGTTGATGGAATTGACGATGCATTTTCCGGGAGCAAGTTGAAGTGCTGCCTCGATGACGGGAACTTCGGTCGAATCGATCATCAGCGGAATGTTGACCTGAGTCACCAACCGCTTGAGGAACTCGCTCATGTCACGCTTTTCATCACGCGAAACATAGGCAACACAAACGTCCAGAATGTGTGCGCCTTCCTTGGATTGCTCCTTGGCGATTTCAACCATGGTATCGAAATCGTCGCGCGCCAACGCCTCGCGAAATGCCTTGGAGCCGTTGGCGTTGGTCCGTTCGCCCACGTACAAGGGACGAGGCTCGAGCGAGAGTGAGACGGAATTGTAGAGCGAACTGACAGAACGTTCGTAGCGCCCCGGGCGCACCGGAGCATTGAGTCTTCCCCGAACGTCTGCAAGCGCCTTGATGTGTTCCGGCGTGGTTCCACAACACCCACCCAAAATGTTCAGGCCAAAATCCTTGCCAATGCCAAGCACACGTTCAGCAAACGGCACGGGTCCGAGTGGATAAAAAGTTTGGCCATTTCGGTTTTCGGGCAAACCCGCATTCGGCAAGCAGCTCACCATCATCGGAGCCGACTCGCACAGATAAGCCAAGTGCGGACGCATCTCGTCGGGACCAGTGGCACAATTCATGCCAATGACATCCACTCCCAACATTTCTATCGTGGCGAGCGCAGCTTGAATATCAGAACCCACAAGCATTGTGCCGGTGGTTTCAATCGTGAGTTGAACCCAAATCGGAATTTTTTTCTGCATGGCGCGCATCGCATTGTGCGCGGCACGGACGGCCACCTTGATTTGTCCAAGATCCTGCGCCGTCTCGATCAGGATGGAATCGGCTCCTCCTGCAATCAAGCCGCGCATCTGTTCAAAATAACTTCGATACAGTGTGGGATAATCGACCTGAAGCAGGGTCAACAATTTCGTTCCCGGCCCGACACTGCCGATCACCCATTTTTTCTCGGCAAAACTGTCTGCAACTTCACGGGCAATCTTCACGGCCTGAACGTTGAGATCAAAGACCCGATGCTCGAGTCCAAATTCCGCCATGACAATTTCGTTGCAGCCAAATGTATTGGTTTCAACAGCATCGGAACCGGCACGAAAATAACTCTCATGAATTCCCTGAATCCACTCTGGCCGGCGCTCGTTGAGCAATTCAACGCAACCATCAAATTGCGCCCCACCATAATCCTCAAGCGTTGGACCATGGGCAAAAATCTGCGTGCCCATGGCTCCATCCAGGAGCAGAACTCTGTCGCGCAGGGCTGCGCTCAACGACACGTTTTTCATAATTTTCAACTTCCGATGTAATCGATGGAAACGTTGCCATGAATGCAAAATTGACAACCGAGGCGTTCATCCGCATTGGCCCCGAGGGACGACAGAAAATCACGCTCCTCGGGTGTCGGCGACGACAAGTTTTCCTGCCCGTCGACAATCCGCACACGGCAGGTACCGCAAGTGCCGCTCTTGCAACCAAACGTCACATCGGCACCCGCTGCCTCAACCACATCGGACATTTTTGTTCCGTGCGGAACCTCAACTTCCAAATCTTCGAGAACGAATACCACGCGCGATCTTTGCTGAGTCATTTCGAAC
>JBMSQQ010000002.1:0-73005 GCA_049423385.1 Silvanigrellaceae bacterium
GTGCAGCCTTTTTATTTCGAATCCCCGAGGGTGAATGCTCTCGGGGATTTTTTTTATTTTTACTGTGCGCCTTTTTGCCGAGCGCCTCGTCTCGGGCCATTTGGCGAGTTTAGTGTTTCTTTAACCCCTCGTTTATTTGGATAAAAAAAAAATAAAGTCATGAGTCAGTCACTGTTCTCCGATACGCCTAATCAGTTAATTGGAGGTACAAAGATGACGATTAAGAATTTTGTTGTTCCAAGTCTTGTTGCGACCGCTACCTTTTTCGCCAGCGCTTGCGGCATTATTTCGAACAACAACCCAACCACTGAGGCTGATTCTTCGACTGCAGAGGAACTGCTCTTCACCACAGCCACCGATGATGAGTTAGAGGCGCTTGGTCTCGCTTCGAAAAAGAAGCAGCCCCTCGCACAAAAGGCAGGAGAAAGTATCGCTAAGAATCAGGCAAAGTCTGCCAACACACAAAAAAGGGCAGCGAACGTCGAAACTGCACTGGCGAAATTGCGTGAAGTCCGAGCCAAACCGACCCGTGGATTAATGCAAGCCAAGGATAAGTGCGATTCTATTGCTGCTGGCGTTGCCTTCCTGAAGAGTACGAATTCCCCGAAACGTCCGTTTGATGGTTTGCGCAATCGATTCAGAGTTGCTCTAAAAGCAGAGCGTGATAGCGTTCTCAAGGTCAATGGATTTACAAGTTGCGGCAAGGTTCGCAACGCTGTTGCCTCACTTCCACCTGCCGCACCGGCTCCTGAGACTCTCGCAGATGAGGCTGTGCCAGCGACGGACGCGCTCGATGAGGTAGTTTTGGCTCCCAGTGAAATCTGAAACTCGGCGCTCAGATAGCGGCGGGCGAATTATTTCGAATCCCCGAGGGTGAATGCTCTCGGGGATTTTTTTATGCCTGTTATTGGGTCTGTAAACCTCAACTTGAGCCTTTGCATACGCACTTCAACAACCTGACTTGCTTTTTCAAGCTTGAATAGTCTCAGTTGAATTCAAGCGAATCATGATGAGCGTCATGTCGTCTTCGTTTGAAGGGTCCTTCATGAATGCCATTTTGTTTTCTTGCAGGGTTTTCATAAGGGCGAGCTCAACTTTTTGTTCACCTTCAAGAATCTTCTTTTTCAGTTTCCCAGCCCAGGAAAGAACCGTGACACCCACCGGCACGATGCCATCCGAATAAATAACCAGAAGATCTTCATATCCCATGCTTTCGGTTTTAGGATTCCACTTGGCTTCACCAATGAGTTCGCCACCGAGACGTTCGCCCGCTGTCGTCATGTAGCGGAGTCCCTTTGAGTTGATCAAAAAAGCACCCGGATGGCCAGCGGAGCTGATGGAGACTTCTTTCGAATACGGATCGATGAGTGCAACCATAGCTGTGCAGTTTTCATTTTTGCGGAGTGCAGACAATCCCACATGGATGCGCAACGGAGCCGTGCAGAGCATTTCTTCTCTTGTTTTTTTGTCCTCCGGAAACGCCTGCTGACCAACACTTGCACACCACAAACTCCAGTGTGAACAAATCACGCTTGTCGAAAGTGAGGAGCCAACGCCGTGCCCGGTCACATCCGCAAGGCAAACAGCCAGAAGTTTTCTTCCATCGGCGAAGGGGATCTCGCGAATATCGAACCAATCACCCGCGAGAGCTTCTGCGGGGTGATACACTGCCCGCCATTTCCAGAGTTTGTCCACGTGCTTCTTTTCTGGAAGCATTCGTGCCTGCACGTCGTGACCAACTTTCAATTCGCGTTCAATCACGGCCTTTTCGGCCATTTCGTGACCAAAGGTCAGCATGCGTTTGGCAATTGATCCCACCTCGAGAAGACCAGCCGTGAGGAGGGTTGGCATAAGCATCATGTGGCGCCAATCCAAAGGATCGGTGAATTTGCTCGAACTTCCAATGCGGCCAAGCAATTCGCTCAGATTGACACTTCCATGAATAACGAAGGCGGCGGCCGTGATGGCAATTTGAAAAACGAAGATTGACCTCGAGAGAGTCCCTTCGTCTTGAGCGCCCTGCTTTGGGAGTGATGACGTCGATTGCTTTTGGCGGTGAGTTTTCCATCTCAGAAAAACAAAAAATGAAATCAGCAGTATTCCAAAGGTCGACATCAGAGAATCGACAATGAGAGTCGACTTGATCGAATAGTCTGTCACCCACCAGCGGCCACAAACTGCAAGAATTCCGAGGAAGACCACAAAAACACTTCGAAACCAGATGTTGAATCGCTTCAATTGGATCGCACAGAGCTTTTCAACGAACATCAATAAGATGGCGAAGGCGGCACCCAGACAAAAGTAACTCAAGATCTCCTGCTGAAGCGACAGTGGCAACGACTCCGAGAGAAATTGAAAGTAAGTGTGAACAGCGCGCAGAGCGCCAAACAGTGCCAGAATCAGCATGGCCGGACTGTGGTCAAGAACAGAGGCGATGGCGCCCATGACGAGTGGCAATCCCACTAAAAGCTGCTTGGACAATGCTGCTCCGCCAATCTGCTTATCGTAAAGATTCGCATATTCCCGGGTTGAATTTGGCTGGACAAGTGCGGGCGGAATGTCGAGTGGGCCAAATTGCGGAAGGGTTTTATAATTGGTGATGAGTTCAATGGAGCCGGCCTTCTTGAGTTGATCGAGGGTCAATCCAAAAGAGCTGTCCGAAACATGACCGTAATCGGCTTCGCCAGCCATGTTGCTGCCCAAAAAAGTCACACGCTGTGAATTGCGGGGAATCAGCAAAACCCATTCGTTAGTGGCGGCAAGTGCCGTCAATTCATCGTTGCTGAGAGTGTATTTCAGGTGAACAGTGTTTGCAGGTTTCGATTCCTTGGATTTGTTGAATTCAAAATTGACGATGGGATTGTTGAAATTGAGAAGCGGAAATTGAACCGTGCTTTCGCCAGCGAGAGGGTCTTCCCTGCATATATCCGAGGTCGTCGCTCCCTTTCCGTAGTAGCAAAAATAAAAAACAGCCTTCCATTGCTTCAGCTGAATGGCTTTTCCCGTTTCAAGCAATGCTGTCAGGGCAGTGGAAGCATCATTCGCCGATTTTTGATGGGCGAGAATTTTTGAAAAAATAAAAACACTGGTTGCCAATGCTGCGAGCAGGGTGGCCCGCTTTGCCCATGTGACTTTCTGCATAGTTTTACTTCCGTTGCTTTATGGCAAAGAAAAGGCATTCACTCCTTCAAATTTCCATTTTCAATCGCTTTTGGGGAGAACAAGGATGTCAATCTTCTGTTAAAAATACCAGCTGCCACGGCTGAGGTATTCCATCTCGCCGTTTCTGTATGCAGCGGAAATATCGATTTCGAATGTTGAAGCAGGCCGGAAAACAAAAGAGGAACGGGCTTCTCGATACCACAGTCCATCTGCCTTGAGATTTATTGCTCGCGACAGGCTGAACTTGGTGATCCAACGCGCGTCACCATCAAGTGGGATATTCAACAAGGAACTCACTCCGGGCTCTGCAAACACTCCAAGTGCTCTGTCATCGCCAACCCTGAGATCGAATCGGGCTGCAAGTCGTGAGTTTTCGGCTCCGAGTTTCCAGGCGCGTCCCAGGCCGCCAGCAATGGTGGTTTGCCCGCAATCTGCAAAACAGCGTTGGCGATATCCCATTGAGAAATGCCAGGATCTTGAACTGAAGTGGGGTTGGTCAACCGGCATGGTTTCTATTCCCAGTGGAGTGAATTCACGAAGCAACAGCTTTTTTTTGAGGAGCAGAATCTCGAGATTGAAGAACGCAACTCCCAAGTCGGCGCCCATTCCAGCCAGGGGATTGTCGAGTGTGTGCAATGCGGGACGCCAGCCCAAAAGTGCCCCGAATTCAGGCTGTATGCCCGCGGTGCGCGACACGATTCCACCCAGAGTCAATCGGGTTGGAGGAAATGCCTCGTGCGGGGCTTCAAGTCGTGGTGGTGGAATGTCGTTGGCCGCGGATGCGATTCCGAGTTGCGCACGGAGCTTGAGCAGTTCCGGGCGTTCCGCTTTCCATTTTTCGGGTTCTTTGCTCCCCACGAGCTGCTCATCCGCATCGATGTATTCCAGAAGGGTGTCGAGCACGTGGACCTGCTCGGTTGGATTCAATGCAGGCAAGACTTCGTTCGGCAAAAAGCGGTTTGCCTTTTTTTCAAGAATCAATCGGTCGAGTGAGTCTCTTTCCTTTTTGGAAAGCTTTTCCACCAGTGAAAGGTAACGACGGACATTGGAAGCCCTGAATTTGAAGTTTGAGACCAATCCCGGGTATTGATGCACGATCCGGACTGTGTCTCCGGGAATAACCCAGGAGTTGAATTTTTCGACCAATTTCAGGGTTGGTCTTGCAACATCCAGAACGGCAAGCATGAGCAATGAACAATTGTCGTCGAAATAATAGTAGTCGATGCGATGTGTCGACAATTCGAAAACAGAAAGCACTGACAATTCTACTTCCTGGGGAGTCAGATTCAATTCGTATTCCCACAAATCCCGACTCTCGGCATTGTTGTATTCCTGAACCTTGACGTAATACGGCATCAGACTGATGAAGCCCGGAAAAAATCCAGCGAGTCCCATGGGGGCGTACAAAAAAGGGTTTTGTGTTGTTGGATAGGCTGCATGATTCAGGCCATAGTCCAACAACTCACTGCCACGGATGCCAGAGTCGTTCACCTTGGTAAACTTGAGCAGAGTGTGTCCGAAAAGCGAACCTGGGTTGCCGGGATAATAGGATGAAAAAATCAACGAGACCTTGTTCGCATGAACAGATTGTTTGAAAATCTTAAAGCGCTTGCAAATTTCCGATGAGTTTTCAGGCTCCGGGTCGGAGAATTTTGTTTTCAGTTCGCGTTCCAGCCAAAGCCTGCGCGCAGGATATTGACAAAGTGCTTCCTGTCGCTGGCCTGAGCTGCCCTCAACAAAAGCCTTCAGTGTTGACTTCAATTCGGCTTCAGGATCGAAGCTTCCTCGTATCGACAGAAAAAAGCGTTCGTCATCGACGAGGCTTCGGTCTTTGCGCAACCATGATGGAGCAAAATAGAGCAGTTTTCGCCAGTGGTCTTTCTTCGCAAGTTGCATCGTGGCCGAATCTGAAATTTGCAGTTCCTTTTGCGATGGACGGAGGGTGCTGCCTGAAGAAAGGCTTTCATGGACTTGTGCAACAGCAACAAAGGAGTTGGCGACAGCAAAAAAAACAAGGCAGGCAAGGCTCGTCTTTGAAACGTTGGCCATCGGGCGGTTCCATCCATAAAAAAAGAAAACTCCGGAAGTTTTCTCCCGGAGTCACGCATCAGGTCAAGTTTTTTGCCTGGTGTTTTGGAACAATCTTATTCGCCGCGAACGCAGTTCTGCAGTTCTTCGGATGATTTTGCAGTGCTGACAAAGCGCTCTGCAACGTTGGCCGGAACCGAGTCAGAGAAGATTTCACTGTGGCTCGACTGGGCGACCGTTGCAAAGGTCTTGACCTGCTCGTCGCTTCCGCAGCCAATCATTTGAGCCAAGCCGCGCAGGTGGTTTCCGTCACCCTTCGATACTTCTTTGCTCAAGTCTCCAAGGTTCATTGAAACGTAGGTTTCGCGCTCGATGCGGAATGCCTCTTCCGATGCTGCAGGTGTGTCCGTGCAGTTCGACGTCCCGGAAGTGATGGCTGATGTTTGAGGAGTAACTGAATTGTTCTTGGTTGGAGCCCGAATTAGCATGCCGAGTGTATTGTTTTTCGGACCTCGAAAAACCAGAGTTCCGATGCCACAGCCGGCCATTCCATAAATCGGGGCCGAATAGTTTTTGGCAGCTGGTGCAGATGCATTTTGCTTGCCCTTCTTGGCTTGGGCGAAAGCAATTTGTGAGCTCAACATGGCAAGTGTAGACAGGGTCAAAATACCAAATCTCATTACATGAAGCTTTCCTGGGTTTCCCTGCTTGCATTGCCTCCATCCGGGACGCAATTTGAGGTACCAGATGTCATACCAGAGGTTGGTACTCCAGTTGCGTTTGTTGTCGCGGCTGAAAGCTATGAACCCTTTGGTCCGATGACAATTGATACCATGCCACAACCTGCCATTCCGTACTTGCGCGAGGCACTTGCCATGTTCGGAGCCGAAACTGCAGCGACCCTACCCACGGCCCACAAGAGACTTCTCTTTTTCACAAAAACCTCCGTGTGTGTGGGTAACAAGCGTCGATTGTAGAACAGATATTGTGAATTGGAGAGAGTCAGCGGGCGTTCTGTTCTTTTGTCGTTCTGTCCGCAGACTTCGCTTTTGTCTTTGATTTTGTGTTGAGCAGTTTGCTGCGTTCTGCAATCACTTGCAGCACAGAGCTCTCCATGGGTCTGTATCCGAAGGCAATCCAATAAAACTTTCGCCTCGGGTTTTTTTCATCCGCGATTCTGTTGCTGGCCAAAAACGCTTTGATCTCATCTTCGAGTGATTCAAGTTTTCTGCGGATCGTCATCGCGTGCTCTTCGGAAAGGTAACCGACGGCAAGCTTGAAGTGCTCGTCGGGATTCTCGAATTTGCTTTTGAAGAATTCTTCAATTCCAACTTCACTGTATCGAGTCCAAAGAGCGCCGCCCGGACTGAAGCGTGCGTTGCAGCTCACCAGCGATCGCAATTCACTGTTTGAACGGAATGTAACGAGTTCCAGGTTTTCCATTTCACGCAATGCGCGGATCAGTCGTGCGGTGTCCCTTGGTTGAAGCCGCGCATCAATTTCGTCGAACGTGTAGCCCCTTGCAACCATGAAAAAAACAACAAACAGAAACTCATCCTTGCTGAGTGCAAGCTCCTGGCGTGTCGAAAAGGTGTCGATTTGGGCAAAGGTCATTGCTTTCAAGTCCGAGAGCATGTCATCCAGGCTTGCACCGAGTGCCTTGCAAACGTCATCAAGAGCTTCGAGCGGCAATCGTTCTTCTGAGAAATAGCGTTTGACGGTCACTTCCGAGACTTTAAGCTTGCGTGCAAGTTGTTGGTAGGTCATGCCATTGCGCCGCATTCTCATGCGGATGGCTTCGAGGATTCTCTTTTTTTCGCTCATGACGTTGGTTTCCTGTTTTGTGCCCTGTTTCTCGGCATCCAGGTTCACCGACCTGAAGCAGTTGTGCGCAGTTTTTGCATTTTCCGATGAACATGCATGTCTTTTTTAACGTTCGGGCAGTCTGAATGAAGGGAAATTTTTTCCTCCCAAATATTTGCAGACCGTTTAAATTTCGGCGACCGGCCGAAAATGTGTCTGTGCTGTTCCAGCATTTCGTTGGATTGTTTTGTGTGTTCACTTTTGATTGTCTTTGTTCTTAACCAAAACTCGTTGTCATTGGGGGTTTGTATGAAGGTGGTTCAAGCGGTTGCGTCGGCGCCAGAAACAGTTGCCGAGTTTTGTTCAAAGAATCTTGGCACAAAGAAAAATGGCATTCTTTTGGCTTTTGGCTCGTCTGAATCTCTTTCCGGTCCACTCGCCGGCAAGCTGCTGGCAGCCGCCAACAGCAACAATGTGCTTTTTTGTTCAACATCGGGCCATTTTGCAGGCCAGCAGATTCAGGACGAAGGACTTTGCCTCTCATTTCTTGAATTCGAGAAGACCAACGTGAAAGTGGCTGCGATGGATATTTCCAACGCAACTGAAAGTGAGGTCGTCGGAGAAAAATTAGCGAATCTTCTCAAGGGCGGTGACCTGCGACAGGTTCTCGTGTTTTCGGATGGGCTCAAGGTGAATGGAACTGCCCTTGCAAATGGACTCACCAAGGTTCTCGAAAAATCCACCATCATCAGTGGTGGCTTGGCGGGTGATGGCAGCAATTTCAAGCGAACCCTTGTTGGCCTCAACTCGTTGCCCAAAGAAGGCTGTGTTGCAGTGGTCGGATTCTATGGAAATAGCCTCGAAACCGCGGCTGCATCCATGGGCGGATGGGATGCCTTTGGACCGAAACGGGTGATCACCAAATCCGAGGCAAATGTGCTCTGGGAGTTGGACGGAAAGCCTGCTCTTGAAGTCTACAAGCAGTATTTGGGCAAACACGCAGCCGAGCTGCCCGCAAGCGCGTTGTTGTTTCCGTTGTCTGTTTCAATGGGCAGCACAAGCCACAAGGTTGTTCGCACCGTGTTGAGCATTGACGACAAGACAGGCGCCATGACATTCGCTGGAGATCTTCCGGTTGGGTCTGAAGTTCAGTTGATGAAGTCGAATATCGACAGTCTTGTGTCGGGAGCACAGGGTGCGGCCGAGAAATGTGAATTGAGCGGGCCTGCCGATTTTGCACTGCTTGTCAGTTGTGTTGGTCGTCGATTGGTGATGGGCCAAAGAACCGAAGAAGAGATCGAAATTGTTCAACAAGCAACAAAGTCACCTAAATGTGCTGTGACAGGCTTCTATTCCTATGGTGAATTGAGTCCGCAGGGAAAATTTGAACGCTGTGATTTGCATAATCAAACGATGACCGTGACAATGTTCAGGGAGAGTCACTGATTCCGGAGTCCGAAGAAATGCACAAACTGCTCGAGCGACAATTGAAAAAGAGTTTTGCTGCCGACCTGGATATCCGGATGGCCGACAAGGCCTTCAGCACATTTTGTCAATCGATCGAGCAGGCGTACATTGCTCATGAAGACGACAGGAATCTGTTGGAACGTTCTTTGGAATTGAGCTCCGCTGAGCTGAATGAAAAAAACAACGACCTTCAGCTCGCGAGAGCCTCTGCTGAAACAGCAAACAAGGCGAAAAGCACTTTTCTGGCCAACATGAGCCACGAAATGCGAACGCCCCTCAATGCAATTATAGGTTATAGTGAACTCCTGCTTGAGGAACTCTCAGAGCTCGATCACAAGCAAATTGCGATAGAGCTGGACAAGATCAAAACCTCGGGCAGTCATCTGTTGAGTCTCATCAACAATGTTCTGGATTTGGCAAAAATCGAATCCGGGCACATGGACGTGAATTTGGAGTCCGTGTCTGTCTGTCGTTTGGTCAGTGAAGTCTGCACGATACTTCAAGCGCAGGCGACTCGAAACAAAAACGTTTTGTATTCCGAGTTTTTGACGGGCGTCGAAGCTATTCAGACAGATCGTTCCAAATTGAAACAAATTTTAATCAATCTCACCGGAAACGCCCTAAAGTTCACTCAGAATGGGCGAGTCACCCTCGAATTTTCGATGAGGGCCGATGGACGGCCTGTTCTCAGTGTTTCCGATACAGGAATCGGAATGACTCCAGAAAATCTCGCCAAGCTCTTCAAGCCGTTTGTCCAGGCAGACACGGAGACCCAAAAGAAATTTGGCGGCACTGGACTTGGTTTGGCTCTCAGCAAGAAATTTGCTGAGCTGATGGGAGCTTCGCTCGAAGTGACCAGTGTCGTTGGTCAAGGCAGCCGGTTCAATATTGTGTTCCCTGTTGTGAACGATTCGCAAGCAGGGGTGAACTCTGCACTTGTAAGTGAGCCGGTCGTGCATCGCTCGACAGAAGACAACGTCGGCAAGCGAATTCTCGTTGTCGATGATGATCCACAGGCGATCGACTTGATGCGTCGTTTTTTGGGTCGTCACGGTTTCGAATGCGTGAGTCTGAAAAATGGTTCGCAAGCGGTTGATGAAGCGAAGCGATTCAAGCCGGTTGCTATCCTGCTGGATGTTTACATGCCGGGAATGGATGGTTGGACGACGTTTTCCAGGTTGAAAAACGATAAGGCAACAAAGGATATTCCGGTGATCTTCACGACCATGACAGACGAACGGACATTTGGTCTGTCATTGGGTGCACTGGATTATTTTACCAAGCCGGTCGATTGGAGCCGATTGGCTGAAGTGCTGGGTACGGTGGGAGGAGGCAACAGGACCTCGGAATGCCTCCTTACCGAAGTTGAACCTGGAGCACGGGAAAAGCTTGCAAAAATGCTTGAAAGTCGTGGGTGGAAGACACGGACTGCGTTGACCACAGATGCGTTTGTTGATGCGATTGCAGCGCAAAAATACGATTTGGTGATTTTGGATGGACTCAACAGGGAACTCGATGAGGCCAAGTGTTTTGAAGCATTGAGCGGCAACAGTCCCAACCAGAACACTCCCGTGATTTATTGCACCGACCATCCGACCAATTTTCCGACCAATGAAGTGCTCAAGAGCCGAACAAAGGTTGTGTTTGCTGAAAACAATTCCGACACAGCGCAAGTTGAAAAGTCGATTTTCAATTTGCTTTCTGGTGGAAAGGAATCCCAAAAATGACCAAGATATTGCTTGTGGAAGACAATCCAATGAACCGTGACATGCTGAGCCGCAGGCTCGTTCGTCGCGGATTCGAGGTGGTTTGCTCCGAAGACGGTGAGAGCGTGGCAGGAATACTGGCATCCGAAAGTCCTGCTCTGATTTTGATGTATATTTCACTTCCATGAATCGATGGATTGGATACAACCCGAAGAGTCAGGGCGGATTCAAAGTTCAAAAATATTCCGATCATTGCACTCACCGCGCACGCCTTTCAGTCTGATGAAATCGAGGCACGAGCTGCCGGTTGCGATGATTTTGAAACCAAACCAATTGAACTCGACCGATTGCTGGAAAAAATGGGAGAATTGTTGAAAAAGAATGCTTCATGAACGCGCAGTAGAATCCAAATTGGGTGCAGAAAAGAGCAGGTCGATCCTCCGTCATGATTTGAGGACGAATTTCAACGTCATCATTGGTTATTGTGAGATGTGTATCGAAGAGATCGCAGAGATTGATGCCAATGACAATCGATTGCCGGTATTTGAAAGTCTATTGTCTGAGATTCGAATCCTTCTCCGTGAAACCGAATACGCACTTGAGTCCGTGACCCTTGAATCCGACGAATTGTTTCGTGACGAAATCTCGAGATGGTTGAAGAAGGCTCTTGTGCCTTCCATCCAGAAAATTGTTTTCAAGAAGGAACAGCAGTTGTCTTCTGAGGCTGGATATTCCAATCTGGGAAATCTGGACGATGCATTCAAGAAGCTGACCCAGAGATGCCTCAATCCATTTGCTGATTCGAGGCTCTTGTCTCGTCCTGAAGTGGTTTCTTTCCGCAGCGGCGAGAACGCAGATTCGATAGGTCACGTCCTGGTGATTGATGATCAAGCCGACAATCTCGTGCTTATCAAGCATCGCTTGGAAAAGTTGGGTCTGAGTGTTGAGGCGATGACGTCTGCCGTGAGTGCATTGGTGATACTTTCAGACAAGGAGTTTGATGCGATTCTTGTGGATTTGGATATGCCCGAGATGAGTGGTCTCGACTTTTTGAAGGAGTTGAAAAGTCGAAATCTTCTTGCGGATATTCCAACTTTGATTGTCACCGCTTCGGATGAGTTGGATCTGATTTCAGAATGCATCACTCTCGGCGCGGTTGATTTTCTTCCCAAACCTTTTGACAATTCCATTTTGATGGCCCGAATCGGTGCGACGATCGAAAGAAAGAAAAGCAGGGACCGTGAAAAGCAGATGAGTCGTGAGTTGCATCTTGAAAAATCGCTCGTGGACGATCTCTTGGCGATGCTTTTGCCGATCGAAACCTTGAACGAACTCAAACAGACAGGACGAGTCAAGCCACGGCGATTTTCGAACGTCTCTGTCATGTTTTGCGACGTGGTTGATTTTACAACCTATTGCGAATCACATGATCCCGAAATTGTGCTTGAAAATCTTCACTCCATTTTTTCTGAATTCGACGCGATTGTCGAAATGCATGGCGTCCAGAAGATAAAAACCATTGGTGATTGTTACATGGCCGCTTGTGGCATGAATGGATCTCGCGAGGAGTCGTTTCACAAAGCACTTGCAAGTGCGTTTGCGATGATTGAGGCGACACGCAATCATCGCTCGGGCTGGAAAGTCCGGATTGGGATCCATGTGGGAGACGTGATTGGCGGTATTGCGGGTACGAGAAATTATCTTTTTGATCTTTGGGGTGACGTGGTAAACACCGCCGCCAGGCTGCAATCTGTTGGGGCTCCAATGACGGTGACCGTTATCAACGACAATCAGCTTCCCCTGCCGAAATGGGTTCAATCTGAAGAATTGGGCAAGGTGGATCTCAAAGGAAAGGGCGTCTACAGCGTAGCCACCCTCCAGATGAACAAATGAAGTATCGCGGGTGAATGGCCAGGAATGCCTTCACTCACAGGCCACCGGAACGACGGTTGTCGACATGTTGTTTGAATTTTTCTTTTCAAGTCGGATGAAGCCGACCTTTGATTCGCAGGCAATCTCGAAGCGGAATTTGTTCATGTTTTTCACCTGCATGTCAATGCAGTAAGTTGATTTTGGGTTGAGCAGCTTCAGGTCGCTGTTGTTGACGTTTTTGAGTGAGATGCGCAGCAATATGAGACTTGGTTCGCTTGTGACCGGGTCTTCGTGAAGAGTGCTGTTGTTCTTGTTTTTTCCGTCGACGTCGACAACTTTGTAACTTTGGAAATTGCCGCCCGGATTCAACTTTTCAAGGCAGGCTCCCATGATTGCGTCATCCAGCTTGTCGGCGTCGGTTTTTCCATCCGCACTCACACCCTCTTTCGCTGGAACAGTTGAACTTGTTGGAGGTACAGCCGCGGCGTCTCCGGAAGCTGCGGTGACGTCATTCGAGAGGTCGGTTGATGCGTTGAAATCGCCATTCCCTGTTCCACTCAGCCGGGTTGCACGCAACGAGCCACCATTCGATGAATATTCGCTGGTGGAGCACGATGCCAGCAGTACGGTTGCAAGCAGACTGGTTGTTACAAGTGAGAGTTTCATTTTAATGTCCTCCGCTTCCACGATATTTATCGGATATTAATTTTAAACTTTTAAAATATTTTTTCGAATCGTTTAAAATATGTGTAATATCTGATCGTTAAATTTAAATTGAAAAACAATCATTTTCAGGAACCGTAATTTTTTTAAGTGCGTCAAGGTTCGAATTTGTTTTCCGATACACCCTCAGCGCGGGCACGTTGAAGGAGTCATCATGAAAACTCGAAACCTTGTTCTGGTCGTTATGGGATTGACGGCGCTTGGAGTGGCCTGCAAGCCACGCGCTTTCAATGGTCTGGATTTGAGTCCGTCCGAGTCTCCAATTCAGTCCCTGAATACCAATCCTCAGGACGTATTTTCGAAGAACCGTTTTCATCTGATCACTCCCACAGGTGCGAAAATATTCGCCGCAATCAAGACCTGGGAAAGTGGTCAGCTCAAACCCGATGCCGCGGGATTCTACGCCCAGCCTGCGATGTGCGCGTCCAATGCCTCAAGGGTATTGGAAATGGCTGGAGTCACCGGATACAGCTCTCCACTGCTTGTGGATATGGTCAATGCAGTGAAAAAGCGCGGTGGTCTTGTTCTTCAATTGCCCAAAGACCCTGTTGCCATCGCTGAGAAGATCAAAAGTGTTTTTGGTGGACGTTTGCCTGTGGGTTCATTTGTAAGCGGATGTCTTCGGCCGGATTGTTCAGGACAAGCAGGTGATGGACATATTGCACTCGTCGGCGACATCGATGATTCGGGATATATAAAGATTTACCACAACAACTGGTATCGACCCGACAATGTACCTGACAAGCGCTGGCGGGAGTTCATGATTCCAATGGAATGGTACAACAAAGGCTATCGACGGATGTGGATGCCAACTCCGTGGGTTTACCTCAAGCGCGACAAACTTGGTTTTCCGAACAACATCATGGTGCGCATTCCGGAGATCGATGACCTCGACCCGACGAATTATTATGTCACGATTTCCATTCCTTCGGAAATCATGAAAGAGGTCTCAGCCAACAAGGGGGTCGTGACCGACGGAAAAGGCGAAGTGAAGGCGTTCGCGGCAACGCCCAATGTCACAAAGAACGATTCGCCCGATCTTGCGAAGTGCGACACTCTGACGATTTTGGACAGAAATGATCCCAATGGTGTGAACTTGCGGGGAACTCCCGTGGGTCAGGCGCTTTGCATGTTGCCGAATGGGACCAAGGTTGAAAGGTTGGGTGTCGAGGGGCAATGGATTCGCGTCCGTGCCGAATGCCAAGGCATACGTCAGGAAGGGTACGTTTTTTCGTTTTTGACCCAGCCGGCGTGCCAGATGGAGAGATGAGGCGCAGACCGCACTGTGGGCCGTTTTGTAATTGGCCAATGATTATTTCTTAAGGCTTTGTTTTTGTTTGATTAAAATATATCAGTCTCCGGATGCTCAGTGTTGTTCCCAAAAATGTGGACGCTGAGCTTGAAAGCTTTCATGCAGATTGCTATCAGCCCTGTTCTCGCTGATGAGCCTGGCCACGCTGCCGGGACGATGAAATGCGACTGAAGGGGGGTGAATGATATGCCAGTTGTCAAACTGAAAGAAGGCGAAGCCTTTGAAAGCGCAATGCGCCGCTTCAAGAAGCAGTGTGAAAAGGCAGGCATCCTCTCTGAAGTTCGCAAGCGCGAGCACTATGAGAAACCTTCCGTGAAGATCAAGCGCAAGCGCATGGCCGCTCGCAAGCGTGCACTCAAGAAGCTGAAAAAGCTCGGTTCTTGATCGCAATGACAAAAGGCAGTGTTGCCTGGAACGGGAGGACCTTGCGTCCTCCTTTTTCTTTCTCTACCAAATCAGCATGAATCAAACTGTGTCTGGCGGTCGCATCCGCGAATCATCCATTGATGCTCTCCGGGAACGAATCAATCTTGTTGAGGTTGTTTCGCAGACGGTCAGTTTGCGGAAAAGTGGTTCGCGTTACATGGGGAAATGTCCTTTCCATGAGGATTCGTCACCGTCGTTTCTTGTTGATGACAAGCATTACCATTGCTTTGGCTGCAAAGCCCACGGGGATGCAATCTCCTTTGAAATGAATCGCTCGGGCTGCACCTTTCCGGAGGCTGTGGAAACCTTGGCAAACCGTTTCAACTTTGCCTTGGATTATGAAACGAATTCCAGGGAGTCGGATGCCGACAGGCAGTTGCGCGAGCAAAAAAGATCAATTTCGCACATCATGACCGAAGTGACCCGCGCCTATTCCCAGTATTTGTGGTCAAGGGATGGTGACACAGCGCGCGAATATCTCTTGAACAGGGGCTTTACGGAAAGCACATTGCGCGACTGGGAAATTGGTTTGTCGCCTCAATCGAGCGTGCTTGTGCGCATGGCAGAAAAGCGTGGTTGGAATCTGGAGCACCTGATCTCGGCCGGGCTTGTTCGCCGACGCGAAAATTCATCCGAGAGTTATGATTTTTTTCGCGACAGAATCATGATTCCAATTCGCGATGAAAAAGGCTCGCCCATCGCATTTGGGGCAAGAATTTACCGTACAAATGCAAATTCCGGAAATGCCGGCCCCAAATACTTGAATTCCCCTGAAACACCCGTGTTCCAAAAATCGAAGACATTGTTCAACTTCAACAGGGCTCGCAATGCCATTGTACAATCCGGGTTTGTGGTTGTTGTTGAAGGTTACATGGACTGTCTTGCAATCGCGCGCGCCGGTATTCAAAATGTTGTTGCAGTTCTCGGAACTGCTCTGACACCTGATCACATCAAGCGACTTGCACGGCTGACAAAACGAGTTGTCCTTTGTTTTGACAGCGACAATGCAGGTCGCGAGGCTGCCCGGAAGGCGTTCGACATCGGCTTTCCATTGAATCTTGTTGAACTCCAGTTTGTGTCCGTGCCCAGCGGCAAGGACCCCGATGATTTTATTCGCGAGCATGGGGTGCAGGCGTTCTCTGGTTTGCTGGACCGCGCTGTTTCTCTTGCAAGCTGGGTCTGTGATTATTGTCTCGCCCAGGGTACGACCCGCGAAGCACAGCTGAGAAAAATCAAATCCGACTTTGTTCCGGTTGTGATGCGCAACCCGGACCCTGCTGTTCGTGAAATCACCCTGGAAATGGCTGCTGTCGCGTTGGGATTGTCGAAGGCAAGTTCGCTTATCAGTGGCTTTATGCCGGGTCCACAGTCTGATGGCAGGAAGGGAACCGGCGCTCAGCTTTCTGGAGACCGGGCTGATGGCTCGCCGAAACCGTCACAGCCTGTCAGTTTGAAACCTGTGGACGGCCCGGAAGTTTCCGTGGGCGATGCGAACGAACCCGATGCTGTCGCTGTATCGTCTGCCGACGAGGTGATGTTTTACGTGATGTTGGCGCATGCCCAACTTGAGATGTTGCCTTCAAGACTGAAAAACGTGCTTTGTGGTGAACAAAGTGACGAGGCCATGGATGAAATTGTGCTGGCCCAGATGCTGGCAACGGACGACGTGGGTGGACTCGCACAGGCATTTCTGGCCTGGAGTGAAGTTCTTTGCGCTCCGGAAAACGAAGGACGAGCACTTGTTGATGTTGTGAGTGGTCCTTGTCTCAGTGTTGATATTATTCTTCAATTACGGGCTCTTGCGACGCTTCATCCGGAGAGCTTGCTCGAGGTTGGCTTGGAAGGTTGGGTTCGAGGAGTGCTCGAAGGGGGCGAGAACCAGGCGCTCGCTCCAAAACTCAGAAATTCTGAAAATATTTTTGATCCCGTGAATCTTTCTTTCGTGCGAATGGTTGTGCGCGATGCCAAGGTTTCGAGGGCGAGTGGCAAGCTTGCTTTGGCACTGAACCGAATTCTGGCTCAAATCGAAATTTCCTATTTGGATCGGGAGATTGAAGCAACCACCAGACTTCTCCGGGAGTTGGGGCCATCGGGCAATGACAGCCCTGAGCAGGGGGAGTTGATTCAATATCGATTGCGCAAGCTGACGGACGAGCGCGTTCGTCGATACCAGAAGTTTGTTCTGAAGCCGAGTCCTTGAGTTTCTGGGGCTTGCATTATTTTGCTGTGGCGCATATGTGTGGGTGTATTTCTGGATACCTGTCACTGGTCAGGCTCAGGCGAATGTGAAACTGCGCCGTGCTTTTGCTGTCGAAAAGGGAGTTCTCCATGGCTGTAGGCAAGGGAAAATCAACTTCAAAATCCTCTAAGAAAAACAGCAAGAGTGTTGCGAAACCGGCAAAGAAAGTCGCGAAATCGGCTCCGGGCAAGGGCAAAACCTCGCACTCTGCGCGTATGGCTCCATCAAAGCAAAAGCCTGGAAAAGGCGGCAAAAGCGCAAGTGCTCAGAAGAAGCCTCTGCCAAAGCCGACAAAATCTTCGAAGGCAGCGCCAGCGCGCAAGCCGCAGGTTGTGGCTAAAAAATCCACTCCTGTTGCGAAAAAATCCGCGGCTCAACAATCGCGCCCGGTTCAGAAGGCATCCGCCAAGGTGATTGTCAAACCAGCGCCCAAAGGCAAAACCCAGCAGATCATTGGAAGCAAAAAGCCAGTCGCGGCTCCTGCCGTGAAAGCACCACTGAGCTCAAATAAAACTCCACCGGCAAAAAACAACGTGCCAGCGAAGGCAGCGGCAGCGGCGAGTGTGCCTCAAAAAGCTGCGACTGCTGCTGGAATTCCGGCCAAGAAATCAATGGGCGTCCCTGCGGTAAGCGGGAAGGGCTCTTCGGCAAACCAGGTCGCCGCCAAAGGCAAAGCGCCAGCTGCATCTGGAAATTCCGACAAGGAAGCATCCAAGAGCAGCCAGGGAGCACAGCTGAAGGCTGTTCCACCTGTTGTCGACAAAAAATCCTCGGCTGATACGCAAGAGCCCAAGACCAAGAACAAATCGGGCGAGAAGACAGCAGCAGATAAAAATCAAAAGGTGGCAACGACTGCCAAACCTGCTGCAGGCAAAGGGACAGGAGAGTCCACCAGCAAGTTGCCATTGGCAGCGATCGGTGAAAAATCTGCAAGTTCCGAAGTCACGAAAGATTCCAAGAACGCTGGCAAGAAGGTCGGAGCCCGGACGGTAGACGGAGCAACTGCATCGGAGAAAGCTCCTCAATCGGGCAAGAAAAAGAACCGGGCGGAAGGCGAAGAGGGTCCTGAGGGAGATCTTGAGGACGTCGAGCCAAGCGCTGACTTTGATGCAGATTTGGAAGATTTGGGGCCTGACCTCGATGCTGAGCCTGAAGACGGAGCCAATCTTTCGGAAGATGATATTTTTGCAGCCGATGATTTCGGCTCGGAAACTGTTGAAGAAGAAGAGCTGGATTCTTCGCTGGGGCGCAGCAATGACCCGGTTCGAATCTACCTCCGAAAAATGGGCCAGGTGGCTTTGCTTTCGCGTGATGGCGAAGTCGAGATTGCCAAGAAAATTGAAAATGAAGAAAACAAATTGCTTCAGCATCTGGTGAACCTCCGTTTGGGAGTTCGTCACATCTCGGATATTGGTCAGCGCTTTTTGGATGGAGCCATAAAGGCAAAGAATCTCGTCAAGGGATTCGACGACGAGCAGGATCAAGCGACCGACGAAGGTCAAACTGCACGCGTTCGCACGCTTGTGGAAGGTTTTCTCGGGCAAGCCAAGACGGCAGTGACCCTCGAAGACAAATACGGCTTTGAGCATCTTGAAAATGCAACTCCAGCCGACAAAAAGTCGCTGAATGAATCACGTATGCAGATGTTTGAGCTCGTCAAGGAAATCAACATCAACCGAAGGATTATTCAGCAGATCACGTCTGAACTGGACACTCATGCGAAAGCTGTTGCTGATGTTGAAAAAGAGCTCAACAAGTTGAAATACAGAACCCGCATGGAAGAGAGCAAGCTCCGCGCCTATGCCGAAGCCGATGCTCCACGTCCGCTGGAAGTCAACTTCCTTTCTGAAAGGGAGTGGGAAGCCTGCAAGCGGTCTTACGTCAATACACAGCAGACAATCCGTGGCAGCGAGGAAGCATGCTTCCTTCCGCGCAAAGAAATTCCCCGCATGTATCAGGTTGTCAGCACAGCCAACAGGCAAGCTGAGGATGCCAAGCGTGAATTGATTGAAGCGAACCTGCGCTTGGTCGTTTCGATCGCGAAAAAGTACATGAACCGTGGTTTGCAGTTCCTCGACTTGATTCAGGAAGGCAACATTGGCCTGATGAAGGCGGTGGAAAAGTTCGAATATCGACGTGGATATAAATTCAGCACATATGCAACCTGGTGGATTCGCCAGGCGATCACCCGTGCGATTGCTGACCAAGCGCGTACGATTCGTATTCCTGTGCATATGATTGAAACCATCAACAAGATGGTTCGAACCAGTCGCTACCTGGTGCAGGAAATGGGTCGAGAGCCAACTCCCGAAGAAATCGCACAGCGCATGGACATGAGTCTTGAGAAAGTTCGCAAGGTCATGAAAATCGCGCGTGAGCCAATCTCGCTCGAAGCACCGATCGGTGAAGAGGAAGACAACCACTACGGTGACTTCCTTGAGGACAAGACGCGTGGTGCACCTGTGGATATCGTTGCGAACCAGAGTTTGTCAGATCAAACCCGCAAGGTGCTGGCAACGCTCACTCCTCGTGAGGAGAAAGTTCTCAGAATGCGCTTTGGTATTGGTGAAAAGACCGACCATACGCTTGAGGAAGTCGGACAAAGCTTCGACGTGACGCGCGAACGTATTCGTCAAATCGAGGCCAAGGCACTGCGCAAGCTCCGTCACCCTTGCCGTTCAAAGAAGCTCAAGGCTTTCATCGAGAGCTGAGCTTCCACGTTCGCACGTGATTGTCTGCAATCACGCAAAAGCCCTGCTTTGGACTTGAAAACCAAAGCAGGGCTTTTTGTTGATCAAAATCTTAATACGGAGTTCTATGACTTGGATACAGTCGTCAATCAGTGATGAAACTGGCGCGAGACATCGATGGCAACGGACCCGGTGAAGTGGGTCAATGGGACAAAGGCTTTATAGAGAACGATTCGGGCTGCCCGCACGCCTTTGAATTCGATTTCAATCACATCAAGCAGCTGCTCTGCCAAATATTCAAGCAAACTCACCCGCCCCAACCCCTGAATATAGGACTGAACTCTTTCGATGATTTTGCTGTAGTCAACCACCTTTTCGAGGCTGTCGTTGGTGTTGCGGTAGGGAACTTGGACACTGAGGTCGATTTTGAGGTTCTGTCCCACCTTTTGCTCGTGCGGGTTGGCCCCGAGATAAAGGAAAGTGTAAACGTCGCGGATGTGGATCCAGCACAATTCATTGTCATTTTGAAGCGTGTTCATGCTCTTAATCCTTGCAAACTGCAGGGAGGCGGCTTTCCATCGTTCTTATGCTCCGGTATTGGTAACAAGACAAGTCTAAAGAAGAACAAACAGGACAGACATTATGGCAGACATGAACCTTCCGCTCTCAGAACTCGGCAGAACGCATATTCAATGGAATGATGAATATGGCGCCCACAATTATCACCCCATTCCCGTGGTTCTGGCTCGAGGTGAAGCAGAATGGGTTTGGGATGTGGACGGCAAACGTTATCTGGACATGCTGAGTGCTTACAGTGCGGTGAACCAGGGTCATGTGCATCCCAGGATGATGGAAACCCTTGTGCAACAGGCGGCTCGAATCACCCTGACGTCGCGTGCTTTCTACAACGACCAGCTTGGCCCGTGGCTGAAGGAATTGACTCGTCTTTGTTCCAGGGATCGCGCCTTGCCAATGAATTCTGGAGCCGAAGCGGTTGAGACTGCAGTCAAGCTTGCCCGGAAGTGGGGATACCGCAGCAAGAAGGTTCCCCATGATCAAGCTGAAATCATTGTTTGCGATTCGAACTTTCATGGACGTACAACCATGATTGTCGGATTTTCCTCGGACCCGCAGTACCGCGCAGATTTTGGACCATTCACCGGGGGATTCAAAATCATTCCCTATGGCGACTCCAAGGCTCTTGAGTCAGCCATCACTCCGAATACAGTTGGATTTCTTGTTGAACCCATTCAGGGGGAAGCTGGAGTTATTGTTCCTCCAGCGGGTTATCTGGCTGAATGCGATCGGATTTGCAAAAAGAACAACGTCTTGTTCATGGTTGACGAGATTCAGACCGGACTTTGTCGGACCGGTAAAATGTTCTGCCATGAACATGAGGATTGCAAACCGGATCTGTTGATTCTGGGCAAGGCACTTGGCGGCGGCTTCTATCCCATTTCCGCCGTCGTCGGCGATGATGCCGTGCTTGGATTGTTGAAGCCGGGCGATCATGGTTCGACTTTCGGTGGAAACCCTTTGGCTTGCGCACTGTCACGCACAGCCCTCAAAATTTTGCAGGATGAAAATCTGGCCAAGAGGGCTGGAGAGCTTGGAGAGTTGTTCCGCACGCGCCTTTCGAAAACCTTGCCTGCATCAAAGGTCAAGGAAGTTCGTGGCAAGGGACTTTTGAATGCGATTGAACTGACGACTGCCGCGGGCCCGGCACGTATTTATTCCGAGCAGTTGGCGCTGCGCGGAGTATTGGCAAAAGAAACGCGATCGACAACGATTCGATTTGCTCCACCGTTGGTGATTTCCCGTGAATCCATCGAATGGGCGATGACCCAGATTGAGGGCGTATTCGCCGGACAATAGGCAAAAGCCGGTTTGTGCGCTGAAATTTCAAATCGCAATTTCAAGGTTTTCGTCCAGAGTTTCGGAAGTATCCTCTTCCGGCTCCAGTTGCTCTGTGAATGTCCGTTCCCGTTCCTGAGCATCCTTGAGTGCTGATTTCACCATGTCTGGATTGCCAACTTCGTTTATTTTGACCCAATTGTACGGCAGCGCTCCACCGTTGGTGCGAATCTCCTCTCCCCTCGATGCATCATCCGATCGTGCTTCACCAAACAACACGCAGGGAATATCGCGACAACCCACCTGAATACGGCGTTTGAGTCCGGTCGAAAGTTCGTCCGGAAAAGCGATGTATTCGAAGCTTCCCTTGTGCAAAAGTTCAAAGAAACTGTGAACGGTTGATGTTTCCTGGACCTTGAAGCCAAGCTCGGTGAGAGTGTTTGACAAAACGAGCGCGTCTTTTTGATGATTTTTTGAAATATTCCCCAGGAGCACTTTTCCGAGGGAAGGAACAAGGTCACGTACGGTATGCTTGGTGAGCAGCCCCAGTTTTCCGATGCTTTCCCTGATGGATTTGTTCATGGTGAGGATGAGCAACTTGTGCAGTTCGTCCTGCTCGAAAGGCAACGTCAAGTAGCCTACAAATCCAAGGCGCAATGCAGTCAGGGACTCGCCTCGCCGAGGCTGCTGACTCATCAGAATTGCCGGAGTTCCCTTTGAACGGACATAATTGATGACTTTTTGAATTTGCTTTTCTTTCAATTTTTGAGTGTTGGAAATGAACAACAGCATGCATTCATTCGCGTTGGAGAATTGATGTTCCAGCGCATCCACGGGAGTCAGCCACTGACAGCTCAACTGCTGAGATGATTCAATCAGGCTTCTTGCCTCCTCCGGAAGGATGTCATCGGACACAATCACAAGGCTTTCAGGAAGCTGACGGCCCGACAGATCGAGGTCAAATGCTTCGATTCGGTTCATGCCAGCTTGAATTGAAATGTTGATGCGGATGAATTCGTCGTTGTTGAGAAGTTCGTCCGCCGTGTTTGATAAAGAAAGGAAAGGCGAATAATGCGAAAGATAGATTTGTAGAGATGGATCACGAAGAACTGCAGAGCCGTCGGGAGAGAAAAGCGAAATAACAAGTTTTTTTTCAGTTGGATTGTATCCAACGTTCATTGTGATTGCAGTGAAAGAGTTTGTTTCGTGACAAGATTGAAAGATGCCTTTGAGGAATTGTCTCAGGTGAGTGGGGTCGCCAACCACAAAAGTCGGCAGAGTCTTTTCCAGTTCGACGTTGACCCGCATGGAACCATCGCTTGACTCATGAATTTCGCGGAAAAATTGAAAGACGTTGAATTCAATTTTATGGGTTGCCAGCGATGGGTTTGAAGCATTTGAAATCTCAAGAAGGCTGTGAATGTTGTCGATCAATGACTCACACATGTGCAGGAATGATTCCGCTTTGGCGCCTGGAATTTCGCGCGCTGCATTTTGCAGCCTGTGGATGATTTTCAATTGACTGTTGGCTTGTTCGAGAATCACGTCTTCAATATTGTGATTATTGCCGAGCACCTGTTCCCGGACGAGCGCAAATACGGCAAATCTCTCTCCATGGTTGATGATGGTGGAGATGGAGTAGTGGAATCGACGCGAGCCTTCAGGAAGTTCAACGGAACATGGCGTGCCTTGCACCTTCGGGTGTTTTTGATTCAGAACTTTGGCAAGTCTGGCGCCAATTTCCTCGTCCAATTGAAGATAGGAGTTCAAGAACGCCGAAGCTTGAAGATTTTGCACCAGATCAGGGTCAAGGCCAATCTCGTCGAGAAACTGTTCCATGGCTTCATTGATGAACTTAAGGCGACCATTCTGGCTAAATATTGCAATGGGTTCATTGACCGTGTTGAAAGATTTCAGCCAGCCATCCCTCGAGTTTTTTTGCTTGCGATCCTGTTCTTCGAGAATAAAGGCGATTTGGCCAAATTCATCGCCTTCGAATTGTTCGAGCGGAAATCGCGATTGTTCCTCGAGGCGCTCAATTGTTATTTTTGAATTGTGGAGTTGTTTGACTCTGGCCGCATCTGAAAGGCGTCGGCTGAGCAAAGAATCACGCAGAATATGAAGAGGTTTGAAAACATATTGTTTTGCGAAAATAAAAAATATCGCACATGAAGACATCAACACGATAAGCAGAGCAAATGCCAGCCAACGCTGAAAAATCAGCGTCTCGCGCGATATTTTGAGTTCCGGAAAATCCTTTTCGCCAAGGACCAATGACGAATTTGATTCAATCAGAGGATGCTTGTTGATGATCCAGATGATGTCGCCATTTGCCTGTGCACTGACTGCAAAGGCACTTTTCGACAGATTCTCTGGAAGCAAAACCCTCAGGATCAGCCGATTTGATTCAAGCAGGATGGGCGCCGCATCATCGGGATTCTCGTATCTCGGTTGGATGAGATGGTTCAGTCCATTCAGGCCCAGTTGATCGTTTGCAGCCCAACGGCTGACGGCGAGGTTCACGGCTTCCTGTTGAAATTTTTTAGTCTGCAAATCAGAGATGTAAAAGATTGCGCCCAGGCCCAGCAGACCCAGGGCAACGAAACTCACAATCATTGTGAAGCGGAATCTGTCTTCAACAGACAGAGACAGGCTTGCTGCACCACGACGGTTCGGTTTTGCATTTCCACCCAGGTCGCGACTGGTCATTTAGACTCCTTGCGGTACCCGAGATCACTCGGATTTTTAAGCGCGCTTCCAGCCCGGAGAATGATCGGAGGAAAGCGAATAAATTTGAGGCAGATTTTTTTTTGTGGTTGCAAACGCAGTGGGGGTGGTCTAGGAGTATTGGGGTGTTCAATCGTTTGAACACTTTTTCGCTCCGAAACTCGTTCGAGTTTTGGCCGCTGTCTAATCAACCCCCCTTTATTATTCGGAAAATCTACATGGCTGACGAGAACAAGCCTCTTGACGAGTTGACTGTTGATGAGTCGAATTCCCCCCGTAAACGTCCATCGCGCAGATTTGTGAGAAAAGACGAGGGAGCAGGCGACGATGTTGGCGCGGAAGGGTCGGTCTCCGAAGCTGCGGCTGGTTCAGGGGATGAGGATTCCAAGGGAGTCAGCACGTTCGTTCCTCAAAAAAGGGAAGATCGTCGTGGGTTTATGCCACGACGCGAGGCTCAAGCTGCTGCACCTGTGGCAGGCGAAGCATCACGCGAAGGCACAGCTCCCATGCCAAGTCCTGCCATGAATCCTGTCAGGGAGGCGGCTGCCGGTCCTGTGTCCGCGGCACCTACTCCCCAGGCTGCGAATGGCGGAAGCGGACCCGTTCAAGGTCAGCAAGGACATCCGCAGGGGCAGCACGGTGGGCACCACGGTCAGCACGGACAACATGGCCATCAGCAATTCCGTCGGCCAGGCCATGGCGGCGGACAACACCAAGGTCGCCCGCATGGTCAAGGTGGATTTCAGCAGCGCCAGGGCGGTGGAAATTTCAATCCGAATTTCAAAAGATCCGACAAACAACAGATGCCCATGATAGAGCAGAAGGAGCCGGAATTCAACGCGATCGTTCCGGTGATGAACCTCATGGAACTGAAAGAAAAGCACATCAGTGACCTTGTTCAAATGGCGCGCGAAATGGGCATCGAAGGTGCTGCCAACCTTCGCAAGCAAGATCTCGTGTTCGCATTGCTTGGAGCACAAGCAGCGCGCAATGGCGTTGTTTATTCTGAAGGCGTGCTTGAAACACTGCCAGATGGCTTCGGCTTTCTGCGCGCACCAGACTACAACTATCTTCCTGGGCCGGACGATATTTATGTGTCGCCATCGCAAATCCGCAGATTCAACCTGCGCACGGGCGATACGGTTTCAGGTCAAATCCGTCCACCGAAAGACAACGAACGTTATTTCGCTCTTTTGAAGGTTGAATCCGTCAACATGGAACCACCCGATCTGACGGGTGAGAAAATCCTGTTCGACAACTTGACCACGATTCACCCGAATGAGCGTTTGAAGCTTGAATATCATCCGGAAGTGCTCAGCACACGTACCATCGACTTGATGTCGCCTATCGGCAAGGGCCAGCGTTCGCTGATCGTTGCGCCACCGCGCACAGGTAAAACGGTACTTTTGCAGAACATTGCAACAGCAATCGCGCACAACCATCCTGAAGTTGTGTTGATTGTTCTCCTGATTGACGAGCGTCCCGAAGAAGTGACCGAAATGGAACGCACCGTGAAGGGCGAAGTCGTTTCGAGTACGTTCGACGAGCCGGCGTCGCGTCACGTTCAGGTGGCCGAAATGGTGATCGAAAAGGCCAAGCGGCTTGTTGAACATAAAAAAGATGTCGTGATTCTTCTCGACTCGATCACCCGTTTGGCTCGTGCGTACAACTCGGTTGTTCCGCCGAGCGGCAAGATCCTCACCGGTGGTGTGGATGCCAATGCCCTTCACAAACCCAAGCGCTTTTTCGGAGCAGCCCGCAACGTCGAGGAAGGTGGAAGTTTGACCATCATCGCGACAGCACTGATCGAAACGGGAAGCCGCATGGACGAAGTGATCTTTGAAGAGTTCAAGGGTACGGGCAACATGGAATTGGTGCTTGATCGTCGGTTGGCCGAACGTCGCGTCTTTCCTGCGATCGACATCAACAAGTCGGGAACACGTCGCGAAGACTTGCTGTTGCCCAAGGACATCCTCAACCGCTTGTGGGTCCTGCGCAAGGTGATTCATCCGATGAGCCCTATCGAGTCGATGGAGTTTTTGATCCAGCGGCTTGAAAGAACAGAAACCAACAATGATTTTCTTGGAAGCATGAACGGTTAATACAAAGGGAGAGGGTGAGGTGATGACCCTGTCGACAGACATTTCACTCTCCGCATTGTTGGAGCTGCCGCAGTCCGCGGCAGCTTCTTCTTTGTCGGAGTTGCAAAATTTGATTGATGATGAACGCACCCGCTGCCTGAAGGTCACGGCACTGCCGTTGGCATCTTTCACGGAACTCCAGGCAGATGAAGTACGTGTGCGCTTCACCGGAAGAAAGTCTCCGTTGCAGGATTGGCTCAAGGGATTGAGAAATTATCCGGCCGAAGAGCGCAAGGAGGCGGGAGCAAAGATCAATCAGCTGAAAGCAATACTGGAAGCTGAAATCGAGAAGTTTGTCAGCGCATGTCGAAATTTTGCGGAGGAAAGGAAACTCGCGGAAGAATTCGTTGATCTTTCCCTGCCCATGCCTGAGCTGCGTTTGGGCTCGCGTCATCCGGTATCTTTGGCGGTACAGCAATTGCTTGAACCACTCAAGCGACTGGGATTCACTGTCATCGATGGACCAGAACTTGAGCGTGAATTTTACAATTTTGAAGCTCTCAATATTCCCGCAGAGCACCCTGCACGTGAGATGCAGGACACGTTTTTCGTGGCCTCGGAATGGGTTCTACGGACACACACGAGCAGTGTTCAAGCACATGCGATGATGGAACGTGGAGTTCCATTGCGCGTGGCGTGTGCGGGTTTCACCTATCGCAATGAATTGGACCTGACCCACGTGCCCACCTTCCGTCAGATCGAGTGCCTGGTGGTCGACAAGGGAATCACATTGGCGCACATGCGCAGCACGCTTGATGCGTTTTTTGCCGAGGTGTTTGGTCGTCCTGTCAAACTGCGCCTGCGCTCCAGCTATTTTCCGTTCACAGAACCGAGTGCCGAAATCGACGTACAGTGCCAACAATGTTTTGGTGCCGGCTGCCGCAGCTGCAAACACACAGGCTGGTTGGAAATGGGCGGATGTGGACTTGTAAACACCCGCGTGCTCGACCGTTGTGGTGTGGATTCCAAAGTCTACAGCGGCTTCGCGTTCGGCATGGGAGTCGATCGGATTGCCATGAGCAAGTTTGGAATCGCCGACCTGCGTTCACTGTTTGAAGGCGACGTTTTGCTTTCGCGCCAGCTGTCTTTGCGTTGAGGGGATGGAATCGTGCTTATCAGTTTGAAACTCATCGATCGTCTTTTCCTGCAGCTGCCGCTTTTGCCCGGAACGAACGCGGAACTTTCTCCGTGCTGGCAGCGCTGGGACGTTGCATCGTTTGCAGAGATTTTCACCCGCCAGGGATTTGAAGTTGAATCGCAAACCTTGCGTGGCAAGGGATTCGAAAAAGTAGTGGTTGGCGTCATCAAGTCTGCCGAGCGACACCCCAAAGCAGACAAGCTGCAAGTGTGTCAGGTCCAGACAGGCCCGAATGATGTTCGCCAAATCGTCTGCGGAGCAGCGAATGCGCGGGCTGGGCTTTACGTTGCAGTTGCTTTGCCGGGAGCTGTGTTGCCAAACGGACTGGAGATCAAGGTCTCGAAGATCCGCGATGTCGAAAGCAGCGGCATGCTCTGTTCGCGTGAAGAGCTCGGCTTGAATGTGGAAGAAGACCGCGACGGGAGCGGTATCTGGGAACTTCATTCGGAAGCGTCCTGTGGACTGCCGGAAGCAAAGCTGGCCACTGTTCTTGGCACGCCGGTTTTTCATGCCCTCGGACTGGATGATGTTCTGTTTGAATTGAACGTCACTCCAAATCGTCCAGACCTTTTGGGACACGAAGGTGCCGCGCGCGAATTGTGCGCCGGCTTGAAATGGCAAGGAAAGAATTCGGTTGAGCTGAAAGCATGGCCGAGCGAATGGACGGCAAGTGTGTCTGCCGAACAGATCCTGTCTGAAGCTCAGGAACGAACTCAATTGGAAACAAAGGCTGGTGCATTTGCAGCACAGAACGAATTGGGTGCGCCCACGTTTTTTGTTGCCCTCGATGACGTCAAGGTGTCTTCAACGCCTGGCTGGTTGAGAAATAGTCTTGAGGCTTTGGGTCAAAAGAGCATCAATTCCGTGGTGGATGCGGGTAACCTTGTGCTGTTGTGTTTTGCACAGCCAAACCACGCCTTCGACGTTGCCAAGCTTGCCAAGGGGAAGGATGGTCATCGTCAACTCAGTCTGCGTTTCGCTCGCGAATCCGAAGGCTTTATTGGCCTTGATGGCAAAGAGCGGACACTCGCGGCGAATGATTGTGTTGTTGCCGATGAATCGCAAGTCCAGGCACTTCTGGGCGTGATTGGTGGAGAGCACTCAAAAGTCTCGACCGGATCGACAAGTCTTGTGCTTGAATTTGCAAATCCACATCCGGTGTTGGTTCGTCGCACTTCGCGTCGTCATGGACGCAAGACAGACAGCAGTTTTGCCTTTGAAAAAGGGATCGACGTATTCCGTCGAGCGGAAGCCGCGCAAAAGCTTGTCGGGTTGATCTCCGCGTTGCAGTCCAAGACTGAAGGTTCAGTCAAATATGTCGGCTCAGCTGCTGCGCGTGTGAGCAGCAGTATTTCTGCTGCGGCGAGTTCCTTTTTTCCGGATGGAAACAATCTTCTCAAGCATCTCGACGCAGGCAAGGCACAGCCTTCGAAAAACTTTGAATTGCTGTTCTCTTTGGAAGATCTCGCATTGCGCGTTGGCAATGAACTTGTTGGTTTCGATGAACAGTTGAAAATTCTTTCTGCTCTTGGGTTTGTCGTCGAAAAATCTGCAGCAGCTGCAAAAATCACGGTTCCCACCTGGCGCCGGCTTGATGTTGTTGGTGTTGCTGATTTGGTTGAGGAGATTGTTCGGGTTGTCGGCATTGATCACGTGCCTGCACTACCGATGAATTCAGTCGGACGCGTTGTGCCCGATGATTCACATTTGTCGGCATTCGAGACGGTTGCAAACCGCATGGTGAGCCTCGGGTACCACGAAACAGCAGGCTTTCATTTCATGCGCGCGGATGATTGGAAGAAACTCAATCAAGCGAGCATCAACGCCTGTGGTGAGCCTGTGGCATTGCTCAATCCCATTATCAGGGATGAGCCCTTGATGCAGACGACTCTGTTGAGTGGGTTGCTGCGGAAGGTTGCGTTCAATCTGAATTATGGCAACAAGCGCGGCCAGTTGTTTGAAGTTTCGCGCACATTCCAAAATACAAACAGCCACGGACAACGCGTCTTCAAGGACAATGGTGTGGCGGTTGGTTTGCTCGAAACGTTGGCTGCTGCGAAGCAAGACCAGCTTCTGGAGTATTCTCCGGCTGCAGCATTGACTTTGAGCAAAGAAGCGACGGCTGGTGAACGCCCCGCAGAAACACCGCGACTCTGTGGAGTTGTTTTTGGCTCTGAAGAGGAAAAAGAATGGTCCAACAGTGGTGATAAGCCATGGACCTTGCATCGCATTGCTTCACATGTCGAAGAGGTTCTTCAGACTTTTGGATTGAAACCTGAACTGCAGAAAATACCGCAACAACATCCGTTACGTCCGGCATTGCATCCGGGTCGCTCGGCACAGGTTGTGGTTCGTCGCGGGCAAGATTCGATTCCATTGGGGTGGGTTGCCCAATTTCACCCTGCCACACTCCGCGCGTTTGAGATCGAAGGTTTGTGTCTTGGTTTTGAATTGAATCTTGCCAGCGCATTGGCCTTGGGCGCAAGACTTGTGGCGGAAAAGCAAAGCGCGCAGAAGCCCGCATCAAAGGCAGCAACAAGCAACGTTCGCTTGCCAAGTGTTGAACGCGATTTCGCATTTTTGCTTGATGAATCGGTGAACGCGGAAAAGTTGACCTCCTGTGTGAAGTTGGCGGTCGAAGCTGATGCTTTGGATGAGCACAAGATTCCAGCGCGATTGCTGGGAGTTCGGATTTTCGACGTCTACCGTGGACAAGGTGTGCCTGTGGGTCACAAGAGCGTTGCCTTGAGGGTCACCCTGTTGCCAACCGAACGAACTTTGGTTGAAGCCGACATTGCCCTCGTGACGCAATCCGTTGTGGGTCGGGTCACTCGCGACTGTGGTGCCCAGCTGCGTGGTTGAAGCAGTCGTGCTCAAAAAAGATGTTGACCGTCCGGCTCAGTTGGAAGTATGTCGCCCGGAAGTTCACCATAGAAGGAGTTTCAGCATGAAGAGAGCTCTTGTACTTGCATCTTTGCTGGCAGCGGGAAGTGCATCCGCGGATTGGGCAGATGCGACTGGCGGGTCACCTGCGTATCCCCAAATTTGTATCTTCAACCAGACCCCTTACAGCGTGGACATTTCTGTCAATGGCCAACGGATGTACGTAGGACCGTCCTACACGACACGCATCCAGAGCTATCAAAACGGTCCTTCTCTTGTTCAGTTGAACACGCGTCAATTGGCAGGCCCATATGCCAACCCGATTTGGGTTCAGGCTTATGTGAATCCGGCCTACTACGGTTGCACTTCCCAAAACTCACTGAGCATTTTCAGCTACGGTGACGTTCTCGGATTGCGCTGATTGCATTGGCTGAGCGAATCAAGTCCGTCCGAAAGGGCGGATTTTTTTTTGCCGTGAACGACAATCTTTAGCTTAATGATGCAAAATGTCAGCGGAAAGTATTTAAGCTCAAGCGGGCGGAAGACACTTCCGAAACGTCCTCAGAAGGGGAACACGATGAAGTTTGCGATGAGTCTCATAGCAATCTTTTTGGTGGCAGGCTGCAGCACCGGCGACTTTGGCAGCAGCACATCGTCTGGTCGCAAAAAATCCCAGACATCCCAGAGCCCCGGGAATTCAAGCAATGCGAATGGCAACCAGGCGGCAGACTCAGCAGCCAACGTGTCAAAAGACAACAACGGTGGCAGTCGCGAGGTGACTGAAAATGAAAGTCCAGTCGCGCCGGTGCCAGTATTGGGAAGTTATCTTGTAGCGATGGCAGTCGATTTGCAGGGCAATCCAGTGTCCAACGCCGCTGTGAATCTTGATGAAGACGCTGGTTCGACGTCGGAGACGGGATATTCCGACGCGAAAGGTCTGGTGAAATTGAAATTCGCGGATGCAAACAAAATTTCCCGTATTCGGCTCAAACGGGCGGGTGCATCAACTTCAACGAGCGTGTTGACACTGACATCAGAAGATAAAAAGGCTTTGTTGGAAACTGTCCTGCTTGAATCTGACAATGTCCCTGTCCCGCCAAAACTTTTGCAAATCAAGTCGGATGGTAGCGGTGGCTCGGTGTTGATTGCGAGCATCGTGAATCCGCAAACCGACACCACGCCTCCAAGTGTTTCTGGTGTGAACACGGCACCTGACGGTGCCGGTGGAAAACTTGTCACCATCAATGCCTCTGACGCGCAAACCGGCTTGCACGACCAGGCTTATTCGTTCGATTCTGGCGTGACTTGGTCTGCTTCGAATCAAAAGAGTTTTCCGACAGGAACCGTTCTGCAAAGTGGAACAATGCGTGTTCGCGACCGGGCTGGAAATGTTTCAATTGTAAACAATTTCAATCTCGGGCTTTGACACTGGTCGTCCAATCTTAACATGCCATCAAATCAACTTGATTTACAGCGCAAGTTTTCCATCGGCCAGATCGCAAACATATGACCTCGGAAGGTGTTTCCAAAATCCACTCGCGATGTCACGGAAGGATGTTTGTGTCAGCCAGCGATGACGAGCAGCTGTAGGCGCAGGTTCATAATCAGCATTGTTGGCAAATCGTCTCAACAAGGGAAGTAATGTTCCATAACGGTCCGCAATCTGATTCAAGGTTCCGCGCTCGTCATCCTCGAACGGGAGCAGTGGAATGGGGTCGTTGGGCTGAATCACCACCTGCAGTCGGTTGGCCAGCAATTTTCTCGCTGCATCCGTGAATGTGTGTTCTCCAATTTTGGGTGCACCAAAAGTCCAGATGGAATGTATTTTTTTTCCACTTCTTTCGAGGTCGACCGCGCTGAGAAATGCCACGGCTCCGCCCAGACTGTGCCCGGCAAGAATCAACGGTTTGCGTTTTGATTCTGCCAACAGGGCGGCTTCAAGCGAATAATCTCTGACCGATTGTGCAGCTGAAAAGAATCCACCGTGCACGCGTCCAGGAGTGGCCCAAGTCGAAGGAGCCCTCTCCAATCGAACATCAACGTCCGTGATCAAATCCGATGGTTCCTGGGTGCCGCGGTAAACCAGCAGAACAAACTGATCGTGCTCTGCCCAAAAGCCATTTGTGCTGGTTTCGTTGTTGTCGAACAGTCGATGGGATACAAAGCCCCATTCCTTGAGAATCCGTTCGCGCCGCCCCGGCCAAAAGCGGTAGGCCAAATGACTTGCAGCCATCAGCAGGTAAGCATTTCCTTGGCTCTTCGTTCTTTCGAGTTCGAATTGCACCGGAGATTTTGGAGTTCCACATGGCAGATCGTCTTTCGAGATGTTGCTCGAAGTCCAGAGTGAAGGGATGGGTGGATTGCCTTTTGCTTTTTTCGAGGGGGTATTGGCTTTGCCGGCCGTAGTGAATGCCAGTGCAGTCAACAGGAAAGCAAACACAACCAGAAAAATTTTCATTTGAGGCGGTCTCCCATTTTCAGCGAAACGCGCGCGGGAAATAGGACAGGTTGGCTCTGGAATGCCCTCGAAAAGGACCTGCTCCCGACACCATAAAAGAATAGATTGCGGGCAAGGTCAAATGATGTTTTAGCCCAACCGGCTGCCAGTGGTATCGGACTGCTTGATTATTTCCATAATGGAAATATCTTGTATTTTCTGTGTCTTGGGATTGGGTTTCAATCTCTGGGCCTCTCGTTGAATGGCACGCTTTGGGAGGGTGAACATGAATCCTGTGATGTTTTCGTCGCGGGTATTGTTGGGAGCAACGTCGTTGCTGTGCACGGTTTCCGCCTGCAGCAGAGAGATGAACGTGGACGCGACTCCCCAATGGCTGGCTTCGCCGGGAATGACTGATTCAGAAATTCAAAAAGCCCTGAGTGCAACGATCGCGCTGCGCGTCAACCTGACCTCGAACAGGGCAACGCTGTATAAAAAGGGCGAGGCACTTCAGCAGTGGAACATAGCATCTGCAGACGTGACGGGGCGATATCACAACGGCCAACCGAAGTTCACGCCGGAAGGAATCTATGGCGTGGAAGACTTTGAACATTGTCCTGTGTGGCGGCCCATTGATCCCGTGAATCCTGCAACAGGCAGGGTCGCGCAGAGCGAAGATGAACGCTGGCATATCTTCAACACATATCCCGATGTCTATGGGGCTTGTGGTGAAAGAAATCCCTTGGGACGATACGTTATTTGGTTTCAGGGTCCGTTTGGGATGCATGGCAACTCTGCGGAAGATATTTTGCGCTTGCGGGATCCGGATGACAGGCGAGTTTCGGGCGGTTGTCTGCGGAACCCGAATGCAAAAATCAAGGAGATTTTTCATCTCGCATTGGCAACGTACACAGAGATTTCCGATTACAAGGCGCGAGTGATAGCGATGGAGAACAATCCCAACAAGTCCACGGTGTCGAAAACTGTGCGAAATCTGGACATGCGGATTGTGGTTGGAAGTTGGAACAGTGATCCCCGGGTGAGCAATCCGCATGGTGGAGGTTCTTTGCCTCCTGCGCCGGTATCCACGCCAACTCCGATTCCTGAACCCATCGGACCAGCGATGATTTGTAAAGCAGTTGCAATCGACCCTGCGCGTGGCATTGCGCCCGTGCACATCACGTTGCCCGCGACCAGTGAAAACGTGTCGGCCTGGTATCGATTGAATGATCCGGTACGGGTGCAGGGACGAATTCCCGGGACGACGTTTTATCGCACCGGTCGAGGCTACATCGACAAAAAGTTCATTGGAAATTGTTCCGAACTCTGATCTTGACCTCGGAATTGGATCGCCTCATCACCGCCAATGCGTTGGAGAGGGACAACTTCCGCATTGGTCGGTGATGTGATCACAAATTCAAAATCTTATTGCTTCGAAGCAAAGATCGCTTCCATTTCCTTGCGGATGAGCGCCATTTTTTCTGAACGGACTTCCGCAGGGATTTGATAAGGGTTGCGGAAGTAGCTTGTTTCATCCAATTCGCTGCGCACGAATTTGGTTTGGTATGTCACGTTGGCAGGGTTGTTGTCGTCGGCAGTCGAATACTGCTTGAGGATGTTTGGCGAGATGAAATCACGGATCGAACTGATGTCATGATCCATGTACAGCTTGCCGCCGTCCTTGCTGCGGGTGAATCCGCGCACAACGTAGTCGCAAACAACCACGTCGCTTTCAAATGCCTTGAACATGAAGTCGAGCGCGTAAAGCGGGCTGATGCTGCCGCAGGTTGCAATGTCGATGTCGACACGGAACGAGCAGATACCCTGCGGGTCGAGGCTGTCGGGATAGGTGTGCGCACAGATGTGGCTTTTGTCGAGATGGATGTTGACGGTGCTCTGGGCCATCAGGTTGGCGTGCTCGCCCGCCTTGGCATCGCTCATGAGCAGGACCACGCTGGCTCCCCAAGGGTCAAAATCTTTGCTGGAAACATTCAGCACGGTCGCGTCCATGATTTCGGCGATGCGAATCAGCATGGCTTCAATTTGTTTAGCACTGTAGCGTTCGTCAATGTATCGGATATAAGATGCACGTTCTTCTTCATTTGTGGCCACTGCAAAATCGTACAGGTTGAAGCTCAGGGCTTTTGTCAGGTTGTTGAAGCCGAGGATTTGAGACATCGCATTGATTCCACATGAAAAATTGTTGAGTTCCGACACACGCGGGCATATCGCCCGAACGGGGTGTGCTACATCAGGAGACTGTTGGGTTCAACAGGTTTGTGCTACCTTTGGGGATGCTTCCGCAGTCAATATCAAAGGACGAAACAACGATGGACGTTAAGTCTGGCCTATTTCTTGTCCTGACCGACGATGCCGAACTGGTTTCAACGCTGGTTCATCTTCAGCCTCGCGGCATGCATGTGCGGGTCTGGTGTCCTGCCAAAGCCTCAACCTTGCAGGACGAGCTTATCGAGGCCTGTGAGGCCATCGGGGGCGGCGATCTGATTGCCAAGGGCGAACTTGGCAAAACCAACTTTTACAAGCAGTGGGACGAATACGATCCGATCTGTGTGGTTCTGGCCTTTCGCGATGCGGACGAACACCGCATGGCCCGCCGGCACATTCTCGATGACCTGCCAGAGGCCATCATTTTGTCCCTGAAGCACGGTCATCCCGAGGAAAGTCCGCGCCAGCTTGCAGGCGGACGCGAACTCATTCTGACCTGGGCGGAACTCCTGAGCCGGCCCGTGGGAGCCGAACTGAGGCACATTCAGACGACCCACCTCGTGAAAGAGGTTCGCCAGGTTCTGGGCGAGGGCGACAGGATTGCCTTGCTGGTTCAGCCTGATCCCGACCCGGACGGCTTGGCATCGGCACTGGCTCTGCGGACGATTTTGGGCAGAAACAAGGTTTCGACCCCGATTGTGAGTTTTGGCAAGGTCACCCGACCCGAAAATCTCGCCATGATGCGCTTGTTGGATATCGAAGTTGTTCGCGTGACTCCAAAAGAACTTGCTGAATTTGATCGGGTGGCAATGCTCGACACGCAGCCGTCCCACTTCGGATTCCCCCTCGAGCGGGTGGATGCCGTGATCGACCACCACCCGACATCCAATGGCAATCCCTATCCGCACATTCCATTTGTGGATATTCGCCACCAATATGGCGCAACCTCCACAATTCTCACGGAGTATTTGCGTGCAGCGGCCTGTTCGATTGGGCAGAGACTTGCAACTGCATTGTTATATGGCATAAAGGCGGATACGCTCCTGCTAAACCGAGAAGTGATTGATGCCGACCTCGACGCTTTTGTGTCGCTGTACCCGAGCATCAACTACAACCTTCTCAGGCGCATCGAAAAGCCTGAGTTGCCGATGAAGTTTGCACCCGTGCTTGCGGATGCACTGCGTCAGATGGTCTGTGAATCGGGAGTGGTTGTGAGCTGCCTTGGACAGGTGGAGCGCGAGGATTTGATTCCCCAGGTTGCCGACTTTCTTCTTCAGTTTGAAGACGTGGAGTGGGTTGTTTGCGCGGGCTTGTTTGATGGCAATGTGGTTATGAGCGTTCGCAATGTGGGCTATGTGAAGAACGCGGGTGATGTGGTCAAGCGGGTGATCAACGGTTGGGGACTCGGTGGAGGCCACAGAACGATGGCCAAGGCGATTTTTCCCCAGGCGGAATGGAAAAACCGCTATGGCAGTTTGTCCGTGACAGCCGTTCGCGACGTTGTGTTGAGTTTGTTTCTTCAGGAGGCGGTGTGATGTATCCGACGGACAGAGACTTTTCCAAAGACAAGTCAAAGCCATCGTTGCCCAAGTCATCACCATTAAGAAGACGCCTGACTTCGCGCTTGCAGCCACTGCACGGCGGCATGGGGTTTGGTTCCAATGCGATTCGTGAGCGAGCCATGGTTGTGGCGCGTCAGGCAACCCAGAAAAGAGCTCAGGCTGGCCAAACTTTTCAGCCAACCGGCGACAAGCATCTCATGGGCCCTCAAGGTGAAGGTTTGCAGTTCACCGAGGAAATCACGGTTGTCCGCGGGGTGGAAAGGTTACCGGAACTCACTGAAATCGATCTTCCCGAGAAGTTCGCATTTCGGCGCGAATCCATGAACGACAAGATTCGACTTTCAGCCGCGGCGCAGGTGGAAAAGCAGGCGAGATTGGTGGCTGAACAAGCTATCGCAAAAGCTGCACCCGTGCCTTCGATCAAATCATTCATTTCTGCCACCCGAAGAGTCCAGCCACCCAGCCTGCTGCAAAGTCTACTGGCCTGGTTTTTCGATTCGCTGGTTGTGGTTTCGTGTCTGGTTGTCGGCTTCACAGTTTCGGCAAGCGTTCCATTTGTGGGCTTGCTCGCGCACAAATTCCCGACACTCATCAAGGTTCCCGTCCCCGGCTCGGTTCAATTCGGATCGCTGGGATGGATGATGTTGATGATGCAGACTTTGGCCGTTGCTTCCACATTGCTGTTTTTTGTCCAGACGATTGCTGGTGTTTTTCTGTCTGCATCGATTGGTCGTGCCATTGCGAATGTGCAGATTGCTTCGAGTCGCTCGGCTTTGGGCCGTGGCCTCAAGATTGGCTTTGGTGAATTGTTGCAATGGCCGTTCGCTTTCGGGCTTTTGAACGCAATTGTGTCGCCGGAACATAATTTTATACTGCGCTCCGTCCGCTGGGCGCGCGGCGGCACACAGGACTGATCCGCTTTTGTAGCTAATATCTCTGTAAATTGATATCCTCCGCGCCTGTGTCGGCTTGTACTCTGTCGGGCCTGTGCTATTCAGGGGCCGCAGATGGCTTCTCATTATTTTTGTTGACTCAATTGGTATTCAATTCATCAAAGGGGTTGTTTATGGCGACTGGTAAGACGACTGCTCACGTTCCCGGTGTTCGCACAATCGAACGTCCACGCAATGTTGATGGCACCTTGGCCCGCATAGCCGATTTTTATGGGTCCAATGTTTTTGATTTGCGTGCGATGGGGAAAAAGTTGAGTTCCCACGACCTTGAAACCATGGGCAAGGTGATGAAACTGGGTGGCAAGATCGACTCCACCTTGGCCGAACGCGTTGCTTCTGCTGCACGCGAGTGGGCGATTGAAAAAGGCGCCACCCACTATTGCCACTGGTTCCAACCCCAAACAGGCACGACTGCCGAAAAGCACGATGCGTTCCTGTGGCTCGACAAAAACGGACATCCCATTGAGCGGTTCACCGGCAAGGAATTGCTCCAGAGCGAACCGGATGCGTCCAGTTATCCATCCGGCGGCATGCGCTCCACGTTTGAAGCCCGCGGTTACACGAGTTGGGACCCCAGCAGTCCCATGTTCGTCATGGAAACCGAGAATGGCCGCACACTTTACATTCCTTCGGTGTTCATCAGCTACCACGGCGATGCACTCGACTTCAAAACGCCTTTGCTCCGCTCCAATGAGTCTTTGGGCAAGGAAGCGGTGAAGATGCTTCACCTTCTGGGCGAGAAGAACGTGACGAGTGTCATCACCACGGTTGGTGCTGAGCAGGAGTTTTTTCTTGTTGCGCGCGAACAAGCGATGGCCCGCCCCGACATCCGCCTTTCGGGCCGCACGGTTTTTGGCAAGCGTCCTGCGAAAGGTCAGGAACTCGAGGATCATTATTTTGGTCATATCCCAACCCGCGTTCACGCGTTCATCAATGAACTCGAAGTTGAACTCTACAAGGTTGGTGTGCCAATCAAGACTCGCCATAACGAAGTTGCACCTGGCCAGTTTGAAGTTGCGCCGATTTTCGAAGGCTCAAACATTGCCGCTGACCACAACCAGTTGCTGATGAAGGTGCTCCGCACTGTTGGTGCGCGTCACAACTTCACAGTTCTGTTGCACGAGAAACCCTTCTCTGGCGTCAACGGAAGTGGAAAGCACGTCAACTGGTCGATGTCCGACTCCACGGGCCGCAACCTTTTGGAGCCAGGAAACACACCTCACCAGAATCTTGTCTTCCTCACAGCGCTTTGCGGCGTGATGCAGGGAATCTACGACCACGCCGATGTACTTCGTGCGTCTGTTGCTTCGACAGGAAACGATCACCGCCTGGGCGCAAACGAAGCTCCTCCGGCCATCATCAGCTGCTTCCTGGGCGACACACTCGACAGGATTCTCAACGCCATCGAGGCCGGCAAAGGCGACAACGTTTCTGCAGAGCGCGCTTTGCTTGACCTTGGCGTCAATCACCTTCAGCACGTGGCACTCGACAACACCGACCGCAACCGTACGTCACCTTTCGCCTTCACCGGCAACAAGTTTGAATTCCGTGCAGTGGGTTCAAGTGCACCCATCAGCTTCCCGACTGCGATTCTCAACGCTGCAGTGACTTCGGGTCTGGCCAAGGTGAATGCCAAGTTGGCAGCACGCGCCAAAGGTGGGGCTGTGTCGCCTGAAGCCAATTTCGAAGTTCTCCGCGAAGTTATCCGCGACACACGCAACATCAGGTTCGAAGGCAATGGATACTCGCAGGAATGGCGCGACGAGGCAGCCCGCCGTGGTCTTGGCAACTATGCCGACACTCCGTCTGCTCTCGGCGTCTGGACAGACACCAAGAAGACCGGCTTCCTCGTGGAAACGGGCACCTTGACTGCGACAGATTTGGAAAGCCGTTCTGCAATTCAGTGGGAGCGCTACATCAAGCAACGCCTCATTGAAATCAATGTTGCCATCGAGATGGCTCAGACTGGCATTCTGCCAACGACTCTTGGCTACCTTGGTGAGCTCGTGTCGCTCGGCGAAGCTTCTGCCCGCTTGCACATTTCGACCCCGGCACAAAAGCTGGCTGGCGAATTGGGGCAATTGACAGTGCGCTTTGAAACAGCGCTTTCGAGCTTGCGCACCGCTTATGAGCGCGTCACTGCAGGCGATGCGTTGGACCATCACGAGTTGCCAAAAACCGCCAAGGCCATCGCCGACCAGTTGTTGCCAAAGCTTGAAGAGCTGCGCACAACCGCAGATCAGATCGAATCGATTGTGCCAAGCAGCAAGTGGCCGTTCCCGACGTATCAGGACATGCTCTTTCCTGCCGACTGATTCACCAGTTTTCGGGATTTCGTCCGATGATGATCGCTGCCAGGACCTTGGGGACATAATCCAGGGTTTCCTTTGGCAGCGTTTCTTTTAGATGCCAGAAATCGACTTGCTTCGAAATTTTTATGCTCTGGCTGATTTCCTGACGCTTGATGCGGTTTTGTCCGGCGTTGTAGGCCGCGAGTGCCAGCAGGTAGCGCTTGTTTCCAAACATACCCAGAAGAGAATTCAAATAGCGGGCAGCGGCGTGTGTACTGGCCTCGACATGCCTACGAGCATCTGCTCCCTGTTCCGCATTGTTGATGAGTCCATATTCCTGCGCTGTGCTGTCGATGAATTGCCACATTCCCACTGCGCCGGCGTGGCTAATCGCCTGCGTGTCGAACGCCGATTCGACCCACGCGATGTAACCCAGCTCTGTGGGGAGTCCGTGGATCTGGAGAATTTTCTGAATTTTTTCCCAGACCAAATCACGCTTGCGCAAAAGCTCACGATGCCGGTCGTTTTTTGTGTAAAAGTTTATCCAATGCTCAACCTGCGCGACAAATTGGGGATCCATTGCCGAGGGTGGGATTTCCCCGAAGCGCTGTGAAATGTTGACAATTTCGTCCCAGACATAATGGCTGGCAACCAAGGGGACATCAGTGTTTGAATTTGCACTGTTGCTCAGTGTGATTTTGATGTCGCGACTCTGGCTTTCACCCGGTTTGCCGATGACAAACTCGTTCTTTGGAAGCAATGTGCCCGTAGGAGCAGTGCGGGCAAAAACGTTGTTTGGCGAGTCATAGACCTGCCAAAGACTGAAACAGAGACCGCCGATGCAAAATCCTGCAACTGTAAACCAAAGCGGAGCTGTCATGCTGAATGCGCTCGCGCCATGTTGAACGGGTTTCTGGATCAGCTCGAATCCAGAAGTGATTCCCGGTGGCAAACTCGATTCGAGGGTAGACCAAACTTGAATCATGCACGTGGTGTTGAGCCCCAGTTGCAGGGCATCACCTTCGCGAAGGCGTCCTTCCTGCTTTATCTTTTTGCCATTGATTCGTGTGCCGTTGGTGCTGTTGAGATCGGTGATTGTGAGCTTTCCGTTGGGATGAAGGCAAATGGCAGCGTGTCTTCTGCTGACCGTGGGATCTCCGTCAACCCTGATGTCGGCCTCGGAGAGCGATCCCATGATATATGTTTGTCCTGGGATCAAAGTGAACTGTCTTGAGTTCATTGGACCATTGGTGAACCGCAGCAGAAATGGATAGTTGTTTTTCATGAATCACCACACGTGAAGAGCATCTGCAAATCGCCGAGTTGAATGACGGAACCGTGACCAATAATTCTGAATTTATTGAGTGGCCGACCATTGACGGCCAGACCGCCGTTGGAAAAGTCTTCAAGCAAGGCCTTGTCACCCTGAAACGAAATGCAGCCATGCCTGCGCTTAATTCCATGTCCCTTGATCATCAGGTCGCATTTGTATCCGCGACCAAAAACAACAGAGTGCTGCCTGATGATAAATTCCCGCCCCCGGTCTTTTCCATTGAGCATGACCAACAATGGGCCCTGTCTGGAGCTTGTCTTCTCCGGGAAATCTTCAGTGGAAAAAATCCCGGCTTCCATTCTTTTCATGTGCCTCAGGGTCACGACAAAGCCGATTGCGATTGAGGTGAGAAGCCATTCAATCCATGCGTTGAGCGCCAGGCTGGCTTTTGTATCAACCGAATTGAATCGGGGTGGAGGACTTGCCTTCCTGGTGCTCTCATCGCTTTTTTGAACGTTTGAAGTTTTTCTTTCTTCAGGGGAAAAACGCACCACTGATGGGAGCGATGTAAACCTGATGCCATGATACAAAGCCGACAACCTCAAGGATGACTCTGGTTTTCCGTTGCCCTGGAGTGTGGATTGCGGGACTTGAGCCGTGACAATGTACTCTTTATCCAGAATATTGCGTGTCGCCTGCAAGGCCCGGAATGCTCCCTGCAGATCGACAACCCTGAAGACGGTGCCTTTTTCGAGAGCTTCTGGAGTTTGTGTCCAGTGGCGCTGTAAAAAAGTCTCCGGCCGGGCAAAAACAATTTGATGAATTGCAACATCCATCTGCAAGAGTCGCTTCACACACGATTCGTTTGCAATCTGTTCCGCGCTGGATGTGGCCGCTGATCCACCCATCAGGATGAGTGTTTTTTGATCTGATTTTTTCAATCCAGCTGAATTCCATTTGTCAAATTTAAGCGCAGCTGTGCAGAGCGCAGAGTCGGTGAAGACAGAGTCTGGAGAAACCAAAACCGAATCGGCAAGCAGCCGACGCTGCAACGCCAGGCTGTTGTCCTGGTGATCTGTGTCAATCAGCACCCGCTCAAAGACTTTTTTCGGAGCAACTCCAAGGATGGACAAAAAATCGGCGCTGAAGCTCGCAAATTCCTGAGCGGTCAGCGAGCGAAGTCCCTTGTTCAATCCCTTCATGGTCTTGACGCCGTTCGCATCGTAGGCAAAGACAACAGCGCGATTGTTCCATCGTCTTGATGAGTCGAAGGTGGTCAGGCCGATTTGTGAATTGTTGACAACTTGATCGTCGACCAAAATCTGGAAGGAGTTTTTGTCGAGAGTCGAGATTGGGAATTTACCGCTTGCATCGACCTCAACAGCAGATGCGCGAATTTTGAGATGGGTTCCACTTTCCCAATCAACTGAGCGCACTGTGAGCTTCCGTTCCTGGGCAGAGAATGCTGTTGGGGTGGCGATTGCAAGCACAGTGAAAAGCACAAATCGATTGGTTGTTTCGTGTTTTGCTTTCATGTCGCGAATGCCACCTTTATGCTGCGAAACATGAATTCCCGGGTTCCAATTTTTATGATGTCACCATTCTCGAGTCCGGTTCCCGAGGTTGGGACTCCATTGACGTGCAGAACATCCGAGAGGGCAACGGGAACAATTGTCCAATTCTCGGTGTGGCGTGTTATGATGCAATGGCGCGGATTGAGATGTTCTTCCGGGAGATAAATTTCGACTCCTGGTTGGTTGCCAATCACGTTGTTTCCGAAAAACAATCTGAAGTCCCGACCTTGTGCCTGCCCATTCAACTCCACGAGCCAGCCAACGGTGAATGGCGTTTGAGCGTTTGGCTTCTCCTTGAAAAACACAGCTTTCCTGGAAGTCGCCGGAACCGGAAGGAGCGGGACGAAGGCCAGCAGTTGTTCACCCAGTTGAATGATGTCGCCGTGGCAAAGCGGTGCAGCTTTTTCGCAGGGTTCGCCGTTGAGGAAAAGTGGTCTGTGGGTCGAACCTGGTTGCAGAATTGCAGACTCTCCCGAGAGAACATCTATAACGGCATGTTGTCTTCCGGTTTCGGGCGCGGTCACGACAACGTGGCAACGCGCCGATGAACCGATTGTGTTCGTTCCCGGGTAGAGCCTAAGATCTTCGCCCAAATGGGCGCCGTTGAGTCCGACGAGCCATCCAGAGGTTGTGAGTGCGCGCCGCAGGCTTGGGTTTTGACCACGGGAAAATGCCAACGATTCATCAACCCAAGGCGTGCCGCAGGACTCAAATGAATTCAGGAAATGTTGAGCGTCCAAAAAATGCGTATTCATGAAGCGAGCATACTGCGGGTCGACAAGGAAAATCCTGCCTCAAGGCCAATTTGTTGAACCAGCAGGGTTGTTTTGCCGGGAGGTCTCGGGGACACTGACTGGTGCACTGCTCGACACGCCGATTTCTTGGAGGAATGTGATGACATCAATGAAGGGCACTCCCGTTTCAACTTTCAATGCCACGATTCGCAATTTGATGTCCAAGTCCATCAAGGACGCTTGCGCTTCATTTGAAATCACTGTTGTAGACGAAGCTCCGGTTGTTAAGAAATCCATGGGAATCAACGGTGATTATCTTGCCGGGATCAGAGTCTCTGGCAAAAGCTTCACGGGAGCTGTCACTTTGTCGATGGATAAAGTTGCAGCGAAATCCTTTGCAGACAAAATATTTGCGGGCACGCAAGCAAAGGCAAATGACGCGATGCTTTGTGACCTTGTGGGTGAAGTCTGCAACCAGATGACGGGAGTCATTCAGAGACAGCTCGGTCAGATTGGCTGCAAACTTCAAGTCACGGCGCAAGAAACTGCCCAGTCTCCTTCGACTTTGGACATGGGGGCTTCTCCTGAGGAGTGGTTGTTGACTCCCTTCAAGGTCAATCAGGGTAGAGCTGTTCTGGGATTTGGTTTCGTCGGCGATTTGGGTATTGGCGGTGAAGAAGTTCAGGAAGATCTCAGTGACGCTCGCCACATCACCTTTTTCTAAGGTTCCGTTCAATCCCTCGGCTGCCGGCAAACGCCATGTTGCATCGGATTCCCAGTCGGCTTTTCACTTGACCGTTTTTTCGTAGGTGCACAGCGGGTTTCCACTGATGCTGACATCGTTGGCGAGTGGCCCGAAGCCTCTCGCTCCGGTTACGTCGTTTCTGACCGTGGCAGTTGCCGCACTTCCGGTGACATCGAAAGACACCGCATTTCGTGCGGGATTCTGATTGCTTTTTTCCTTCCACGCACGGCCTGCTCCCTCGATGATGATGGTTGCCAGGCGCATGTTCTGCACCGCAATGGCGTCTTCAGCGTTCAAGTATTTTTGGCCAAGCTGCATTTGAAAAAGGCTTCCATCGCGTCTCCGGACTTGGTCGATTCGCATGTTGGATTTGTCGATAATCAACAGTAATGAAGATTCGGCGTTTTCAAATCTTTCGTCGCCCACAAAAATTTGTTCGGCACGTGCGTCCGTGGGTGCTGCGTCTGAAAAGGTCAAGGTCATGGGGCGTTGTGTCGGAATCAGTGGTGTTCCATCGCGCAAATTGGCAAGGTTGCACTGGTAAACAATCGCAAGTCCTCCAGGTTTGGCCTCTTCACTTTTCCAGAGGCTGGAGAGTTGGCATGCCTGCATTGAAAACAGCAATGCGACAAGCAGGGGTCTTCGGAATCTTCTCAGAAGTTTGGCAAAAACTTGAAGCAAGAGGGGCAAGAGCAGCAGGCCGGCAAGCGCAGACGTTGAGCCGTGGGACTTTTTCGAGTTTTGGATTTGCCCACATTTGACGCCGCCTTGCTGAACTTCAATTGTTTCCCCGGTGGCTGCCGCAATCTTTTGCCCTCGTGCCAGCTCAACTTCGCTTTTTTTGAACTCTTCGATCAGTATGCTTTTCCACTGGGAAACCCCGAGGACATCTGTAGCCTTGAGAACTGCAGCAGCCGCATCGCCAAGTTTCGTTTTGGTGGATTCACCCAAAAAGTTGATGCTCATCAAAACAACGCGATCGAAATCGAAAGTCTTTGCCTTGAAACCCGAAACTATTCTGTTTCTGCTCCGCCAAAGGGCGCTGCTCCAGACCTGACCAAATGCATGGCCTTCCTCAAGTACCTTGGCGTCATTCGTGGTTGGGGTATCGAGAAGGCGGCGCAGGTATCTCGCACCACTGGGTCGGGTGACACGCCAAACACGGCCGAGGACGGGATCGCCAAACCAGCTTGCGCTGAAGTAGTCTGCATATCCTTCATTCACGGCAAACCATTGCCATCCTTCCAGGCTGCGCTCGTCCCGAACATGATTGAAGATGATGTGTGAAAGTTCATGACCAATGATTGTAGGATCATGGCCTGCTGAATATCCCGGGGGATTGCATACAGCAGCACTGGTCTTGTCGAAGCAGGAATTGGGATGAATATAGAGTGACTGAACTCCAACCACAAAAGCATTGTCCCGTTCAACTTCGCCACCATTGATCGACGGCGAGCGGGGAGCAAAATATGCGGCCTGAACCTTTACCTTTGAGAGAATTTCCTCGCCCCGGGGCAAGCTTCGCAGCAGCGGTGCAAAATATTGTTCCATCATCTCGTTGATGGTTTGCGCTGTCGTGGTCACCGGAATGGAATCGTTGTCGCGTCCCAACGCTTCGATTTGGGCTCGATTGAGTTCATTTCCTGAGAGACCGGCACCCGCGGGTGAATCGCCAATATATCGGACCGTGGCCCAACGAGTGTCGAGCAGGAATTTTGAGCTTCCAAACCCGAGAACATCCGCGTCCGGCGGAAGAGAGATTCCAACAGGGACGTCTGGTTCGTCGACCGGGGTCGTGTTGCTTGAACGAGGAACGAGATTGACCTCTGCGAGGAGAGCGGAAATCTTGTCGGAGGACAACTCACCCTGGGTTCCGAGTTTTTTCGCCGGAGGCAGGATGACCATGGCCGGCATTTTTTGATTTTGTGATGATGGGGCCCAGATTAAAAATCCCGTGGCAACGAGAACGAGTGCGGCAAAGCCGATGGCGCCACGTGCTGCGATTTTTTTCGTCAACCCATTCACTTATTCGGCTCCGTAATCACCATGTGTCTTCAATGTTCGAGCGCATTTGCGCAATTCGTCTGCAACAATCGAAAATCTTTTGAGATCCAGACATCCCGATCGGGCAATCAAGAACAGTCCGTTTTTTTGCATCGAAGCACTTTCCACTGCATACCCTGGTGGAATCGAAAGTTGGCGGATGATTTGTTTTGGAATGACACAGAGTGCGTTTTCAATTGAAATCACAACTTTTGGGATTGCGATGATGTGATCGAGACAAGCTGCCACCTGAACTTTTGGCCAGGGAAAAGCTTCTCCATCAAACAATTCATTCCAGAAGGTATCAACAATTGAATCGGGAATATTCATTGTCACCCAGGGGCGGTTCAGGAGAATTTGTTTCCTTTCCGATTTGCTTCCTGATTTGGGCAGGGCTTTGCCAAACAGGACAAGTTCCTCGTCGACAAGTTTCTCTGCCTGGACACCTTCTGTGTGCTCAAACGGTTGTGCAACCACGGCAAGGTCAAGTTGGCCGTGGGTGACCATGTGGAGCAAATTTGCGGTTTGGTCCACGTGAAGTTTCAATTGAAGCTTTGGAGTTTTCTGATTCACACCCGCAAACGCAGGCAAAAACAAGCTGTCGAACCAGCCCATCAGGCAACCAATTCGAACCGTTCCGTCAATTGCGCTCAACTCTTCCGTGAGGCTTTCCTTGATGCCATCAAAGCGGTTGAGAATTTCCCTGACCTGCGGAACGATGGCCTCTGCGGTGGGAAGTGGCACCATGCTGCGGGGAGTGCGCTGAAACAATTTGACACCCCATTCCGTCTCGATTTTTTTCAATTTCAAGCTGATGGCAGGCTGGGTCAAGCCAAGGCCGTTCGCTGCGTGGGAAATTGACCCGCCGTCGACAATAGCCAGAAATGCTTCGAGGTCCTTGACGTCAATCATGTTCTGTCCTGTTCATTTTGCTTTTCTGAAAATGAAGACAGCCTTGGCAAAGTCACGGTGAATGTTGTGCCAACACCTTCGCTGGACTGACACGAAATCGAACCCTTGTGCTGGGTGACGATTGAATACGAGATTGCAAGGCCAAGTCCAGTCCCTTCGCCCACAGGTTTGGTGGTGAAAAATGGATCAAAAATCTTGGCAACCTGCGATTTTGGAATTCCGGTTCCGGAATCGCGGATTTTCAATTCGATGGTGTTCTCGTTTTCCTGAATCGTGACTTCAAGTTCACCTCCGCCATCGCGCATTGCATAAATCGCGTTGGTGACGAGATTGAGAACGACCTGTGAAATTTTGCCCCGCGAACCTTCAATAAGAATCGGATTTTGAGGAGTGTTTATGGTGACCTGGATCCGTTCCTTGCGGAGAATCGCGCGTGAGAGTCTGAGCGTCGACTCCACGCAGTCGATCAGGTCGAAATTTTCAACATTTTCCGGAGCGTCCTGGCGAGCAAATCCGAGCAAACCTTCGACAATGACTTTGCATTTTTGTGCTGCGGCTTCGATTTCGCGCATGTCCTCGAGGTGAGGATCCTCGGCCGACATTTCGCGAAGTGCCATTTGCGCGAATGCCATGATTCCAGCCAACGGGCTATTGATCTCGTGGGCAACGCCGCCAGCCATTTTACCCAGTGCAGCCAATTTGTCTGCGCGGGCAAGGCTCTCGTGCAATGCCCTCTGTTGAGTGACGTCGCGATAATGCACAACGGTGAGAGCACCATTGTTGTGTTCAACATCCACATTTGGGCTGACCCGGATTTCGAGTTCACGACCATTGATGAGTTCGCGACTGTTCCAGGTTGATTTCAGTCCATCGACTCTTGCTTTTTGAACTTTGCAGTCGGGGCAGGGAGCATTGCGACCTGCAAAAGCTTCAAAGCACTTTTTGCCTCGAAACTCGGTGATCGCCAGTTGCTCGGGATTGACTGCCTTTTCTGCATATGCTCGATTTTGTCTTCGGATATTGAAATTTTCATCGATCAGCGCCAAAGGATCTTCAAGCGCATCAATCATTCCCAACCATTGGGTTTTGAGGTGTTCAACAAATTCGACGTCCATAAAAATCGCCCTCTGTGGCTCTGCTTAGAGCTTAACAGAGGGCGATTTTTGCCTCGCGGCAGGGATGTGGCGCAAACGTCAGTGTCGCATGGTTTCAGGGGCTGAATTTCGTTGATTGGCCGTCATGGATGCAATTTCTGCAGCAGACTTCAGTTTGGACTGAAGTTCATCCGTTTCATTCCAGGCAAGTGCATGGAAAAGAACCGAATCCACATGGTCGACTCCAACAACGGTCAATTTCTCGAGAACGTTCTTTGGAATTTCGTGAAGGTCTTTCAAATTCTCTCGTGGAATAATGATTTTCTTCACGCCACCGCGGTGCGCTGCGAGAAGTTTTTCCTTCAGGCCGCCAATCGGAAGGACTCGTCCACGCAGGGTGATTTCTCCAGTCATGGCGATTTCACGGCTGACAGGCCGCTTGGTGAGCGCACTCACAAGTGCCGTTGCCATTGTGATACCGGCGCTTGGGCCATCTTTCGGAATCGCACCTTCCGGGAAGTGAACGTGGATGTCGATCTTTGAGTAAAAATCTTCCTCCAGGCCCAGGAAAGTTGCCCGTGAGCGAACGTAGCTGAAAGCAGCCTGGGCTGATTCCTGCATCACTTCACCCAGTTTTCCGGTGATTTTCAGGTTTCCTTTGCCGGTCACGATTGAGACTTCCGTAATCAGCAGGTCTCCGCCGACCTCTGTGTACGCCAATCCCTGGCAGACGCCAATTTCATCGCGGGTGCCTGTTTCGTTGATGCTGAAACGTCGAGGTCCGAGGTTGTCGCGAATGGTGCCATCGTTGACAACAGGAGCTTTGATGCCATCCAGTTTGATGATTTCAGTCAGAGTCGTTGGCAACGCTGATTTGTCGGTCGCCGGAGCGGCCGTTGTCGTTGTCGTTGAAGATTGTGCCGCAGCATTCGCCTTGGCCGCTTTCTCTGCCTTGGTTGGCTTGGTGGCTGTTGCCTCGGCTTCTGTTTTTTGTTTGAGCAGCTGACGGGCAATCTTTCTGCAGACACTCGAGATTTCACGCTCCAGGCTGCGGACTCCTGCTTCGCGGGTGTAGTAGCGAATCAGTTCTTCCAGAGCGGAATCATCAAACTTCAATCCTGTGGCCTCGAGTCCGTTGGACTTTGCAGCCTTTGGCACGAGGTGTCTTTGAGCGATGTTGACCTTCTCTTGCTCGGTATAACCGCCCAAGGTGATGATCTCCATGCGGTCCAACAACGGCTTCGGAATGGTATGAAGGTTGTTGGCCGTCGCCAAGAACAATGTCTGGGAAAGATCATAGTCCATGTCGAGGTAGTGGTCATTGAATGTCGAGTTCTGCTCGGGGTCAAGAACCTCAAGCATGGCGCTTGCCGGATCACCCCGGAAGTCTGAACTCATCTTGTCGATTTCGTCGAGCAAAATGACCGGATTGCTGGTGCCAGCCTTTTTGAGAGCGTTGACGATCTTGCCAGGCATTGCTCCAATGTAGGTACGGCGGTGTCCGCGGATTTCCGCTTCGTCGCGTACGCCACCCAGGGCGATGCGTGCAAATTCACGTCCTGTGGCACGAGCGATGCTGCGTGCCAAGCTTGTTTTACCAACGCCCGGAGGACCCACGAGGCAAAGAATGGGGCCCTTGAGTTTGTCGGACAAACTTGTCACCGCAAGAAATTCGAGGATTCGTTCTTTGACCTTGTCGAGACCAAAGTGATCGGCTTCGAGCACTTCTTCGCTGAACTTGGGATCACGCAGCAATGTGCTGAATTCGCCCCAAGGAAGTCCGAGTGTGGTGTCGATGTAGTTGCGCACAACGGTTGCCTCGGCGCTCATCGGGCTCATGCCGCGAAGCTTTTTGAGTTCTTTTTTCAAACGATCGCGCGCTTCGTCGGACAACTTCTTCGATTTGATTTTACTTTCCAGTTCGGCGATTTCGGTGCGGGAATCGTCGAAGTTGCCCAATTCCTTCTGAATAGCGTTCATCTGCTCGTTCAGGTAGTACTCTTTCTGGGTCTTTTCCATTTGGCGTTTGACTCGGGCACGAATCTTCTTTTCAACCCGAAGTATTTCAATTTCCGACTGGATGATTCCGAAAATTTCCTCAAGACGCTTTGCTGGATCGACAGTCTCAAGAATCCGCTGCTTGTCGGCCAGTTTCAGGTTTGCCAACTGCACAACAAGAGTGTCTGCAAGTCGGCTCTCATCTTCGATGGATGAGATCGAAAAGACCATTTCCGGTGGAACTTTTTTGTTCAACTTGACGTAGGTGTCGAACGCTGCCTTGACTGTTCTGACCAAGGCTTCGTTTTCGACGGCTTGTCCTGGTGGTTCGGCGATTTCGGCAACTTCGACGACCAGGAGATCGTTGCTTTCGACGTATCTGCTGATTTTGGCGCGACGCTTTCCTTCAACTAGAATCTTGACCGTGCCGTCGGGTAGGCGAAGAAGCTGAAGTATTTGTGCGATGGTTCCGAACTCATAGATTTCTTCTGGCGTGGGATCGTTTGTCTTCGATTTTCGTTGCGCAGCCAGAAAGATTTCGCGGTTGCGCGACATCGCATCGTCAAGAGCCTTGATGCTTTTCTCACGCCCAACAAACAGCGGTACCACCGTGTGCGGAAACACAAGAAGTTCCCGCAGAGGCAACAGTGGAAGGGTGCGGACGTTTGCTTTCTTTTCAGCCATTGAAATCCTCCAAGGCAAATCGACTGGCGACTGTTTCAAAGTTTAAGCACTTGGGAGCATTTGGCAATCAAACGCACGCATTTGACCCGAGTCAGTTTTCCGTTGCCTGCGAAATAGGCTTTTCCCATTCCGCAAGTTGGGATTCAAACTTCGGCCAGAGGCGGGCGAGAACAGATTCCCCGATGCTCTTTTGCTCAGACAACACTTCGGACAGTGCCTGCTGAGACGTGAGTGGATGAAACAGCACTGCCCGAAATACGACGGTGTCAAAGCCTGGTATTACCGATTCAAGGGTCGTGCGGGAAACAAAACTTTTCCCGCTTTGTCGTTGAATCTTTTGTATTTCGACGGTGGTTTCGTTGAGCAGGGCGGTCAATTGGTGCAGCGTGGGAACTCTGACGTCCTCACGTTTTTGCTCGACAACGCTTTGTCTGAGCCGCTCCAGCTTTGCTTTCCAGGCAGCCGGAACAAATCGCCATGTGACGATGTTGGTCTTGACCTCGCTGGTGAGTTCGAAGCAGTCGGACTCATTGATCAGTTTCTCGAAAGCGCCAGCAAGCGAGAGTGAATATTCCATGAGTTGCGCATAATTTTTTCCGCCAATTGCCCAAAGCGCAAACCAAAGTTTGAAAGAATCAAAACGGCGACTTCCCTCCAGGCTTGTGCGGCCGAGATCAACACTGCCGGAGCGAATGATGTAGCGAGCCGTGTGGCGGAGAACATCGAGGGCTGATTCATCACGAAAAACAACCATCCCCTGAGCCATTGGAACGTAAAACAATTTGTGACCGTCGATAATCACGGAATCTGCGAGTTCGATGCCGGCGAACAATTTGCGGCCACGCTCGCAAAGCAATAGTGGCCCTCCCCAGGCCGCATCCACGTGAAACCATGCGCCCGTTTTTTGCGCCAAAGCGGCCAGCGCTGAAAGGTCATCCGAGCTGCCCGTTTCGGTGCTTCCTGCAACGCCCACAATCACCAGGGGGAGAATTCCCTGGGCCTGGTGCTGCATCATTGTTCGCTCGAGTGCAGCGATGTCAATTTGATTTGTGAACGGAACGACGGGTATTTCGTGGACGGATTGGGTCCCGAGTCCCAGCACTGAAGCCGCCTTGCGAATCGAATAATGGACACGCTTGCTGGCGTAGATGCCAACCTTGCGTTTGCCCATGCGTTCCAGGGCTTCAGAAACTCCCCAGTCCTTGCATCTTGGAATTTTTTTGTTGCGGGCGACGGCAAGCGCCGTCAGATTTCCCATGGTTCCGCCACTCGTCACATTGCCTAAACACAGATCCGGTTTGTGCATGCGGGCCTTGTAGTAGTCGGAGTTTCTCCCAAAAACGAGCCGATGTATCCATGCCAAAAGCTGACCTTCCACGAAACTTCCGGCCAAGGCAGTCTCAATTTTCACAACGTTCTGGTTCAGCGCTGCAATGAGAAGTTCGAGACCCAGGTGAAAATACGGCGTGGCTCCAGTCATGTGGCCAATGTAATGCGGGTCTGCGACCTGTACTGAATGCTTGACAACGCGTTCACTCGAGAGTTGGAGCGCCTTTTCGACTCCAATTCCCTGAAATGGAATTTCAACTTCATGAAAAAGGCTCTCAAGGTCGGGCAAGCTCAGGTCACTGTGGAGTTTGTTCTCGGATTGCGGTTTCAGGAAATTCAGGGCTGCGTCAAGATTGCGCTCCACCAGACGGCGCAGGTTCTGTTCTGCACCAGGTTGGAAAAACAAAGCTCGCATGGCATCCTTGTGAGTCATGTGGGTTCCTGTGTCGGGAGCCTTTTCACGCGGCTGTTGGGTTATCCAAACAACGGACGACTGCTTTATAATAGCTTTTTCATGATTGCCAACTTGAAGCCTGGGGCGGACTCTGACGATGAACAATTTGCAGCAATACAGTGATATGGCCGCGAGCTGGTGGGATGACTCGGGTCCATTTCAGGACCTGATCCACATGAACCCTGCCAGGTTCGAGTATTTCGACAGTATCTGCAGCGAATGGAAACAGAAAACCATCCTTGACCTTGGCTGTGGTGGTGGCTTCGTTGCAGAGGAGTTGGCTCGACGAGGAGCGAACGTTGTTGGAGTCGATCCTTCAGGTCCACTGCTGGGTGTCGCCAAACAGCATGCCCTCTCGAACGGATTGTCCATCGATTACAGGGTTGGCACCGGAGAGCAGATTCCGGCAGTCGATGCCTCATTTGATGTCGTTGTTTGTGTCGATGTGCTGGAACATGTTGCCGATCTTGAAAAGGTGCTGAAAGAGGTGCGCAGGGTTCTCAAGCCCGGCGGACTTTTTCTGTACGACACCATCAACCGCACACTCTTTTCTTTTGTATGGATGATTGTTGCCCTGGAGTGGATTTCTGGTCGGATTCCGCGCGGAACCCACGACTGGCGAAAGTTCATTCGACCCGGTGATCTCGCGCAACTTCTTTCTCAAACTGGTTTTACTCCCAAAGGTCAAAAGGGAATCAACATTGGTTCACTGGAACTCAAGGGTTTCCAGGTGAAACCAAAATTCCGCCTGGGTGCCGGCATGAGCGGAGTTTACGCGGGTTCAGCAGTTCGAGACTGATTTTGAATCAAAAGGTCAAAAGGATTCGCAGTGCACTTTCATAAATTGAAAAATCTGCTCGTTGGTGCTGCCCTATTGGGCCCGACAGCATGTGCAACAGTCGGTGGAACACGACAGGCCATTTCAATCGACTCAAGTCCTCGTGGATTTCAGGTTGCGGTCAACAGTTATGTCAGGGAAAGCGACCCGAAGACTCCATTCACGGAAGAGGTGAGCCGGGGGCGCAAACTTCATCTGGTTTATCATTCGGGTGATTTTACAAAAAAACGCAGCATCACTTGCGATTTTCGATATGGCACAGTTCTCATTGGCAACGGAGCACTTGCAGCATTGTCTCTCGCCAGTCCGCCTTTGGCGGCCGCCCTTTTGTTGGGTGGGATTGGAACCGACTTCATATCCGGAAGTGCCTTTGATTGTCCGCAACGGGTGAATCAGGAAATTCAAGTGCCTGAAGCGGTCGAGACCGACATTCAGGAAAAATGCAACAATGTGCTGATACTTCCTCCACGACTCGAGGAGGATGATTTGTCTCTGTCCTATGCGCTGATTGCTGAGGCACAAGATTTCGTCAAGCGCTTCGACAAACAGTGCCCAACCTTTGTGAGCTCTGCGACCACCGTCTCTGCCTTGAAAAGATCTTCGGTCCAGAGTGTGTTGCTTGACGAGCTTTTCAAACCGGAAATGGAAAAGAAACTCGTACAGGTCATACGTGACACCAACGCCAATCGGGTTGTGGACATGAAGACCTTCAAAAAAAACCAGGGTGAAAGCGAGGTTGAATTTTCGCTTCGCGATTTATATTCCAAGACGGAAATATCCACTTTCAAAAAAGTATTTCCCCTTCAGAAAATTGAGAAACTCAAGGGCGGCTGGATTTCCCGCTACATTGGCAAATCGTTGCGCCTTGTACCCAACAGCTTTGCTTTGTCGACGTCCGTGCCAGCTCTTGGATTGACCAAAAAGGTGGAACTGTCGACCACGGATGATCTGATTCATCGTGACAGCTTTATAGGTATGTTGAGTTTGACCTCCGTTCAACATCCGGATCAATACGCAAACTGGGATGCAGTCATCGATATTGGTCCGTCGATCTTTTTTGATTCGATTCGCAATCGGATTACATTCGATCCAAATGATGAGGCAGTAAAGGCATTTGTTGCAGACAACCCCGAGGCAAGCAAAAGTTTCGATTTCAACGGCTACGCTTTGAATATTCCCATGGATGCCATGTTTTCCTTCCATACTCCGGCCGGCGCTTTTCGTTTGTTCGGCGGGGCGGGTGTTGGCTTGTACAAGTCGACTTCACGCGAGGCTGCCTCGCGTGAACTTCAGGTTTTTCCCAATCTCCATCTGGGCACGGACTGGGTTGGTTATGCGACTCGCAATCTATTCGTTCAAATGGGCGGACATTTGTTTGGAACACTTGGAAAAAAATCTTTGGATGAACGACAGTATTTCGGATTGAATGGATGGCTTTCCTTCACCATCGGTGCAGGGTATTTTTTCCCGGACACTCAAGGTTATCTCGAGTCCTTGTTTGCAGGCAATCCGTGAACAGCCCTTCAGCAAAAGACAACCTTTTGTTTGACACCCATGCTCATGCAGATGCATTTCCATTGGTGGAATGGCGCAGAGTCGCAGAGACAGCTTGGCAAAAAGGTGTGCGCGGCAATCTGAACGCGGGCGTCTGGTGGGACCAGCTGCGAAATCTTCTCGCCAATTTTTCCGCATGGACAGTGCCACTTGCGAAAGATGCAGAATCCTTTGATGATTTGCTGTTTCATTCGTCCCATTATCTCATTCTTCCCTGTCTGGGCCTGCATCCGATGGAAGTCGCGCTCCGTTGGCATGATGAAACCGGAAAATTCGATTTGGGCAGAGCCCGGATGGACGTTGAAAATTTCAAAAGCGAAGCAACAAGTTTGAGGCAGTGGATTTGGGCAGTGGGCGAAACCGGATTTGATTGCGCAAAAGAAGTGATGGCTGGCTGGAGTTCAAAAGAAGAACTTCTTCTTGCTCAACAGTTTGCCTTTGATGCTTGTATTGAGGTTGCGCTGGAATTGAAAAGACCGATCGTTGTCCACAGCCGTTCTGCTTGGCAAAGATCGATGCAGGCCATCGAAGTGGCGCTCAGTCAAGGACTCGCGGGGTTCATGATCCACTGTTACGGAGGGCCCGCCGGAGATTTGCAGTGGGTCGCACGGCATGGAGGCTTTGCAAGCTTTGGTGGAGTACCAACCTGGTCTGCATCAAAAAAGGCGAAAGAGTCGCTCCGGTCTTGTCCCGACAGTGTTCTTCTGTTGGAAACCGATTCTCCTGATTTGCCGCCCGAATTGACGTGTGGTGGACGTCCAGAGTGGAACGAGCCTCAGTATCTTGCAGATATTTTGGAGTTTTCAGGTATATTGCGTCACCAACCTCAGGAAAAGTTGTCCAAATCGAACTATCTGAATTTCCGCCGCTTTCTTTTTGGAAAAAATTGACGGAGTCTCGGTCGTGTTGTTTTTACTGGTTTGCTTTTTTGTATAGGCAAATCAGGCGCCCGAAAAGCTTTGGTTTTTTGAAATTAGCTTTTTTTGCCGAAATTGATTCCGATACGCTCTGTGATCGGAGGCAGGAAATGTTCCCGGCAAGAAAATCCGGACATGTATTGCTAGTGGGCTTGGCCGTGATTGCCACGGTTGTCGTCGGCTGTGGTGGTACTTTGAAAGATATTACCGGTGGTTCGAGCAGCAAAAATGACACCGACCAGCCACTCAGTCCTTCACCAACAACAGGTTCCTATATTGTTGGTATTCTTGTCGATGAAAATGGCGTGGCGATCCCCAATGCGATAGTGACGTACTCTCCAACGGAACAACCTGTTGTCACTGATCAGGAAGGTCGATTTCAAATTCCCTTTCAGGAGAACACGCAGAAAATTGTTGATCTCAGAATCAAATTGGCCAGCAACAGTGAAATTTCCGGTTCAATTGAAATTCCTGAGGATGTGAGATCAACGTCAGGATCAGGCATAATCAAGTCCAGAAGTCTCAAGGTATCGCTCAGCAAAAGCAATTCGATTGCAGGTTCATCCGTTGCCACGAATGCGCCGGCAATTGCTTCCATTGTTCCTTCGTCGATTTTGGCGGATGGTCGGGTTTCCCTTGCCGAATTGAATTCATCAGACTCGAGTGTTCAGGCGACTGAACTTTTTACGGTGAGCGTTTCTTCCGGTGGTGATGGAAAGTTTGCGCTGATTGAGTCGGAATACGGGTGCAACAGAGTTGTAAATTATCCCTTGACCCGCATGCCCCGAGTTTCCGATGTGAAATTGGTCAACGAGGAATCTCTCGTTGTCTGCATGAAGTTTCTTGCTCCGGATGGCTCGGAATCGGTTGCCCGCAGTCCCATATTCACACGCGAGGGCGTCCGCGGAGATTGAAGGTATGCTACAGATTCAATTCCCATCCACCATCTCGCAGGACCCGAACTTCACCGTCTTCGCTCAGATCCAGAATTGTTGAAACACTCAAGGGCAAGGGTTCGTCACCGGCAATCAGGAGTTTGATCTTGTTTTGTGCATGCCTGAGGACTCCTTCGGCGCTGGTCCACCATCTCTCGAGTGCTTCGTCCCCGTTGTCATCAACGTAACCTTCCGCCATCAGTTCCTCGCCGTCGGTGACGCTCGTGACCATCAAGGGTGTTTCCAAGGCCTGACAAATAGCCTGGGCTACAGGATTGCCTGAAATGCGAATCCCGACAGTGCTGCGGAATTCACCGGTGCTCATCTTGGGGGTGTTTTTGTTGACCGGTAGTATGAGTGTGAAGGGTCCGGGGAGCACACGATTGACGACTCTGTATGCAGATGTTGACAGTTGGGCGATCTGATTGACCTGATTTGCATTCAGGCAGAGCAAACTGAAGGGTTTATGGCGGGGGTGAGCCTCGCGCAGCTTCAACAGCGAGGGGTGCGTCGATTTGTGCTCTGCGATTCCGGCATAGCAGTACCCTGTCTCGGTGGGCAGGACGATGACTTCGCCCTTGCGCAACACGTCAATGGCTCGATCCACGTGCCGTTGATTGATGGTTTTGCCAACGCAGACGAGAATTTCGCTCACAAATGCTCCAAATAAATGCACTTTAAAAAGCGCGAATGAACCGGTTTTGGCCTTGATGTTCTGGTCAATTATGCGACCCTTCTATCCAGTTGCGAAGCATCAGTAGTCAAATCAGGTCCACCATCCGGAGACGGGCGGTGGATGAGTTGACATCTGCCTTGCGATGTCTTTGTATGTGCATGTTTTTGTAAGAATCTGCACAACTTCTAATCACCAGCCGTGGAATGAACGGAGGCCCTGAGCCGATGGACAATGCGAATCCGTTTTACACCGATCTTGTCGCACAATTGAAAACTGCTTTCTCTGGAATAGAACTTGATTTTGAGGAAAGAGCAGACAAGCGCCACGAACAGACAATCACTGTCGGAACAGACAAAATTGTCGCTGTCATGGAGACGTTGAAAAGCAAGTTTGGCTTCAACTTCCTGATGGACGTTTGTGGTGTGGATTGGCCGGGACGTGAAAAGCGATTCGACGTTGTTTATCACCTTCTCAACAAGGACCTGAATCGACGCCTGCGTGTGAAATCTGCGGTGGCGGAGGGAGAATCAATTCCCACCATGACCACGGTTTGGGCGGGCGCGAATTGGTTTGAACGTGAAACGTTCGACATGTTTGGCATCAAATTCGAAGGACATCCCGACCTCCGGCGCATTCTTTGTCATCAGGAATTTATTGGTTTTCCTCTAAGAAAGGATTATCCCGCCGACAAAATCCAATCGATGTCGGGAGCGCCACTTGAGCATACATTCGAGGCCGATCGCGAACGCCTGATGCGAAAGCACGACGACGACCTCATGTGGATCAACATTGGTCCGGCGCATCCAGCGACGCACGGAACCTTGCGTTTCATGGCGGTTATCGACGGTGGTGAAATGATCAAGGAATGCGATTCCGAGATCGGCTATCTGCACCGTTGTTTCGAAAAAATGTGCGAAACGCACAACTACAATCAAATCATTCCTTACACGGACCGCCTCAATTATTGTTCAGCTCCAATCAACAACAATGCTTGGGCTGCAACGATTGAAAAGATGTTTGGAGTTCAGGTTCCGCCCAAGGCCACCATGATGCGCATGGTTCTGGATGAATTGTCGCGCATCATTGACCACTATGTTTGCATCGGTACCAACGCGGTTGACCTTGGCGCTCTGACCGGCTTTTTCTACATGTTCAATGAGCGTGAAAAGGTTTACACCTTGTTCGAAAAACTTTGCGGTGCGCGACTCACGGTGTCGCTCACGCGTGTTGGCGGACTTGGTTTTGATCTCCCGCAAGGCTGGATCCAGGATGCCAAGGAAGTTGTTGAGCACATTGCCAAAACCCATGAGGAAATGGACAAACTGCTGACCAACAACCGAATTTTTGTGCAGCGAACCCGGGGCGCCGGGCCGATTGATCGCAAAACAGCGGTTGAGTGGGGCTTTACCGGCCCTTGCTTGCGCGCGACAGGCTACGAGATGGATTTGCGCAAGCATGATCCCTACTACTTCTACGATCAGGTTGAATTCGATGTGCCTGTTGGTCAGAAGGGCGACACCTATGATCGCTATCTGGTGCGCATGGAAGAAGTTCGCCAGAGTATCCGTATTCTCCGCTGGTGCTTGAACAACATGCCCGAAGGTCCAATTTCGGTCGACAACAAGGCTATCTCATTGCCAAGCAAGAAAGACGTCTATGGCAACATTGAAGGTCTGATGAATCACTTCATGTTGATCATCAACGGCGTTCAGCCACCCAAGGGCGAAGTGTACCATGCAGTTGAAGGTGCAAACGGAGAGCTCGGCTTTTACGTGATTTCCGATGGCACAGGCACACCTTACCGGGTGAAGTGCCGTCCGCCTTGCTTTGCACTGATGAGTGGATTTGCACAAATGGTCATTGGTGGACGACTGGCTGACGCCGTTGCTGCATTGGGATCCATCAACATCATTGCCGGAGAACTCGACCGTTGAGGTCGACATCGAGGAATCAAGACATGGCTTCATTTTTTTCGGCTCAATTGAATGACACGATTAAAGGATATCTTGGACGTTACGAAACGAAGCGCTCGAGTATTCTTCCCATTTTGCACGCAATTCAGGACGAAAACGACTGGATCTCGGCCGATGCTGTCCAGGCTCTCGAAAAGGAGCACGGGTTGAGCGTGGTTGATGTGAACGAAGTTTTGAGCTTCTACACCATGTACCGCAAGACTCCTCCCAAGCCTTATCGTCTTGAGGTTTGTGGAAGCATCTCTTGCTGGCTCAATGGCGCAGACAAGACGATTTCATCCGCGAAAGAGTACATTTCCCAGGCAGAAAAAAGCGGCAAACCAGTTCCGTTTGAGTGCCACAAGGTCGAATGCCTTGGCGTTTGCGGATATGCTCCTGTGGCTCTGGTGAACAAGGATCGTCACCTCAACGTGACGCCCGAGAACGCCCGCAAGCTAATCGACGACTACAGCAAGAAAGAACTTCCCGCAGCAGCCAAAAAGTGCGCAGCCGATCTCGCTGCGCGAGCCGCCAAGAAGTAAGGAGTGCAGCATGCCGGTGATGAACAGCGCCTACAATGGCCGCCAACCGAACGAATTCAAGATTCTGACCGAACTCGAGGGCGTACCCAACAGCCGTTCGATTGAGGTTTATAAAAAGCACGGCGGTTATGCCGCGCTTGAGAAAATCCTCAAAGGCAAAATGAGCCAGGAAGAGGTCATCAATATCGTCAAAGCATCCGGATTGCGCGGTCGTGGCGGTGCGGGCTTTCCAACAGGCATGAAGTGGGGATTTGTGCCGAAAGGAGAAGGTGAAAAATACCTCATCACCAACTTCGACGAAGGCGAGCCCGGGACGTACAAAGATCGCTACATTGCCGAACTCAATGCGCACATGTTGGTCGAAGGCAAGCTGATCGCAGCCTATGCCATTGGTGCGTCCAAGAGCTACATCTACTTGCGCGGTGAGTTTTATGACGAAATCGCATGGTGCGAGCAAGCCATCAAGGAAGCCTATGATGCTGGTTATCTGGGCGACAACATCCTTGGCAGCGGCTTCAAGCATCACATGGATATTTACTGTGGTGCTGGAGCTTATATTTGCGGGGAAGAAACAGGACTCATCAGCTCCCTGGAAGGCAAAAAAGGCCAACCAAAACTCAAACCGCCATTCCCTGCCGTCAAGGGTTATCTGGGCAAGCCAACTATTGTGAACAATGTGGAGACGCTGGCTGTCGTGCCCTGGATCATTCGCAACGGCGCTGAAGCGTATAAAAAATTTGGAACCGAAAAATCAGCAGGCACCAAGTTGTTCAACATCAGCGGGCCGGTGGTGCGTCCGGGTTGCTACGAACTGCCGCTCGGCTATCCACTCAAGCGATTCATTTATGAAGACTGCGGTGGATTGATTGGCGGAAAGAAACTCAAGGCCGTGATCCCGGGTGGTGCTTCGGCCCCCGTTTTGACAGCTGCTGAAGTTGAAAACATGACCATGGACTACGAAGCTTTTGCTGGTGCTGGAACCATGTTGGGCTCGGGCGCGGTCATTGTGATTCCAGAGGACGTGAGCATGGTGGAAGTGCTCGAGAACCTGATGCACTTCTTCAAGGACGAATCCTGCGGACAGTGCACGCCCTGCCGCGAAGGAACGGGTTGGTTGCTCAAGATGTCGCGAGGCATTCTGGATGGCGAAGGTCAGCCAGGCGACGAACAGAAGATTGCAGAGGTTGCCGGCAAGATGATGGGCCGCACCATTTGCACGTTCTCGGATGCGGCAGCAGGACCAGCACGCAGCATTCCGCAGAAGTTCGCTCATGAGTTTTTGGAATATTACAAGAAAAAGAGCTCTGCTCACGGACAAGGGTGAAGGCGATGTCGAATCAGATCACGTTGAGCATCAACAATCAATCAGTCACGGTTCCGGCCGGCAGCACCATCATGGAAGCAGCGCAAAAGGCCGGCGTGGCTGTTCCGCACTTTTGTTGGCACCCAGGCTTGTCCATCGCCGGTGTTTGTCGTTTTTGCATGGTGAAAGTTGAAGGCATGCCCAAGCTTCAAATCGCCTGCAATACTCCGGCCAGTGAAGGCATGAAGGTCGACACGGTTTCCGATGAGGTCAAGGACACCCACAAATGGGCTCTTGAGTTCCACCTCATCAACCACCCGTTGGATTGTCCGATCTGCGACCAGGCCGGTGAATGTGAATTGCAAAATTACTACATGAAAGTCGGCAAGTATCAGTCGCAAATGGAAGACCAGAAGGTTCTCAAGCCGAAGGCACTCGACGTTGGCGACACGCTTGTTCTCGACACCGAGCGCTGTATTTTGTGTTCGCGTTGCGTCCGGTTTGAAGACGAGGTTACCAAGACCAGCACACTTGGAATATTCAACCGCGGCGATCAGGCAACGATCGGTACTTATGGCGATCGCAAAATCAAGCACAACTACAGCTACAACCTCGCGGACATTTGTCCCGTGGGTGCATTCACGGCCAAGGATTTCCGTTTCAAATGCCGCGTGTGGTTCCTCAAGGAAACCAAAACCATTTGTCCGGGATGTTCAACCGGCTGCAATGTGAATCTATTTCAAAACGGAAATCAGCGTGAATATTATCGCCTGAAGCCACGCCACAACTCAGACGTGAATGGCCACTGGATGTGCGACAAAGGTCGTTTGATGTACGAGCACCTCAATGCATCATCACGTTTGGCTGCGCCGGTTCTTTCCGGACAGAACGTGACTTCCGCTGCAGCAATGCAAGCGCTTGCCGACGCGAGCAAGGGCGTGTCAGCCGACAAGGTTGCGGTTGTGTTGACGGCTCAATACACCAACGAAGAGTACGCGGCTGTCGCGGCCGGTGTGAAGTCGTTGTTCAAAGGTTCAGCCAAAATTTATGTTTGGCGCGACGAATCCGAGAAAGCCGAGGACTTCGATGGCATCCTCTATCGCGGTGACCACAATCCCAACACCCGCGGGATGAACGATGTGCTCAAGGAACAAGGTTTGGCTCCCACCATTCTCAAGGGAGATTTCGCTGCTCTGGCACTCGCTGCGCCAGAATTGACCCTCGTGTTCGGACCAGAAGTGGAATCTGCATATCCGAATTTGAAGGGCGCCTTGGGCCGATTCGGCGAGTTGAAGAAAGTCGCCTATTTCGGAAACAGCTTGAATGACGCTGCCAAGAAGTTCTGGCTGAGAATGCCGGTCAAAACTTTTGCGGAGAAGAACGGAACCTTTGTCAATTTCAATGGAGTTGCCCAGAAACTCAAGGCAAATGCGCCTGTGTTCCCTGCGGTGAAGGCTGTCGATGAATATGTGGGCGATCTGAGCAAACTTGCTCAGGCGTCTGTTTGAAAAGCGGGGAAAATGACGCATGGCATTCGTGAACGTCTCTCGAGATCCCGAGCGCAATTTCAAGAATGGATATCTGGCAACATCATTGTTGGGGTTGGGCACGACGCTTGTCACCTTCACCAAACAAGTGTTTGGCCTTGAGGAATCCAACACCGTTCAATGGCCGGAAGTTGAATACCAATATTCCGAGCGTTTCAAGGGAGCCCACTTCCTGACCAAACGTCCCGACGGCCGCGTGCGCTGCACGGCGTGCTTTTTGTGTGCAACAAACTGCCCAGCGCAGTGCATCACGATTGTTGCCGGTGAAAGCCCCGACCATGGTGTTGAAAAGTACCCTGTGCGCTTTGAGATCGACATTCTTCGTTGTGTGTTCTGCGGCTATTGTGAAGAGGCTTGCCCTGTGGATGCCATTCGCATGGGGCCGGAATACTCAATGGCAGGCATGGCAGAGCAAAAATGGGTGTACACCAAAGACTACCTGCTCGAGCGGGAGGCGCTGAAGCGCAAGGTTGGCGAACGCCAGGTGTCCAAGAAAGATGAAAATACAAAGCATGATACGGTTCAGAGCTCACTGCCTGGCATTCATCTGGGTCACACCGACGGACACTGATTTCAAAGACCATTGTTGAATTTTAAAACGGAGCTGGCGAAAAATTCGCCGGCTTTATTATTTCTTCTGTCTTGCCAGGGGGAGTCCAAAACAATTGCAGAGCAATTTCAGTGGCAGGACCCTGGAAGTATTGAATGCGCAGATCATGGGAGCCAGCGTTGAGATTCGCACCACCCTGTTTGGACGATGGAGAATGTTGGCCGTCGTGGTTGATGATCATATTGCCGTCGATGAACAATATGGCTCCATCGTCGCTGAGGAGTCTAAAGTTGTATTGGCCAGCGGTGCCGACAATCAGTTTGGCACGGGCATCAAGAGCGAACCACTCAAACAGATTCGGAACTCCGGGAAATCCATTGGTGAAGTCGCGCACCGGAACGTCGAAATGGGTCATGCAGATTTTGGTCGCATAGGTGCCATTGGCAAATTCCTTGGCCAGACTCTCAGCGCCACTCTTCAGTTTGTAGACTTTTGCAGTGATCGGCTGCGTTGCACTTGCAACTTCATTTTCCTTGCATGTCTGAAAAGGATCTCCAGGATTTGATGTTGGAGGTGGCGTTGCGTTTGCAGTCGCGTTGACGGTTGGCGATGGTGTCGCTGTCGCGACGGCTTTTGCCACTGCTTCTTGGTTGGCATTGGCTTTTGGTGTGGAAGTTTTTGAAGTGGGTCTTTCGTAGTTTGCCGTGTAATCGCCAGAGTCCGTGCACGCACTGAACATGGCAAAAGACGTCAAAAATAAAATTCTGAACATGATTCCGCACATCCTTCCGACCAACATATTTATTGCTTATCGGCAAATCGGAAGAATGAGTTGAGGTTTTGATGCAATATCCCGGAATAAATTTAAAAATTTTGTCCAAAAAACCGCACGAGACGTCATTGAAAGCCTCAAAGACAGCGGGAGGGAATCTTGTTTCATTGCGAATAGAACCAGACAAAAAGTCCCGACAATGCAAACAGAAGTGTCGCAATGTAAAACAGGATACTTCCAAACTTTTTGCTTCGACGGCACGCTTCAGCCAGCACAGGATCGCTCGGGCAGGTTTGTGCTTCAGGCCGAGAGCGGGCATAACCGGCGGCCGCGAGCATCAGGGCTGCGACTGAAAAAACAGCCAGTTTGTGTTCACTCATAAATGTGAGCTGAGGAAATGTTGAAATTATTCCTGCCAAAGTTGCACCAAAGCCCATGGTGACCAGTAATGCAGGAATCACGCAACAAACAAGAGTGCTTGAACTGGCGAGCAAAGCCACACTTCCCCACAAGCGGCTCATTGTTTTTCCCTTTCCAGTTTGACAACGGTATAACCCGATTCGGTGATAATTTTCTTGATGACTTCGTCATCGAGTTTTTTCCCCGCAGGAATGTTGAACGTGACCAGTTTTTTGTCGAGATCGACCTTAACGTTTTCAACCGCGTCGGTGCTGTTCAATTTTTTGGTGATGCCTTGAACGCAGAAACCGCAAACCATTCCGTTGACACTGATCTTGATTGCATCTGCCATTGCAATTGTGCTCATCATTCCTCCCAAGACGACAAAGCTCCTGAAGAAGATTTTCAAACTGTTTTTCATGCAAATTCCTTTCAATCAAAAAAGTGGAACATATAGTTTATTGAGAATTTTCCGCCCAAACTGTTGCCTAACTCAACAAGTGCGTTGCGATAAAAGAGTCTGACATAGGGCGTTATTTCGTGTGTGACTGTGTTCTGCGACGAAAGTCGTTGCGGAACCCATTCAACGATGCCCCAGATTGTCAGTTCATCGTTTTGCGCCTTGTAGGGCGCATATCCCAGTCTGAATTTTCCCTGGTCGTAAAACTCATCATGTTGATTATAGGTGCGCATCAACATGGCATTGGAATAAAATTCACGATCTTCACCGTCCAAGCCAATCCGCCATTGGTAAAGAGTCGAGTTCTTTGAGGCAAAGGTCGCAGCAGCGTGGTCCAAAGAATCATCTTTGTCGCGAGTCCACTGTTGGCCAAGTCCGGCACCAATGAAAAAGTTGCTCTGAAAGTCGGGAAAATTGCCACGCCAACCAAGCAAGCTCGAATTGAACATAAGCTGGCTATGCCTTGAGCTGCGTTGAGCCGAGAGCCCCAAACCCAAGCGTGAAGATGGTGAATGAACAACTTCCAGCTCAGCAATGTCTGCATGCTGATGTATCATGACGGCAGTTCCACCGGCAAAAACCACCGGGTGAGCGTGGGATACACGCGGAAAAAGTGCCAACACGAGGAGCGCAGTTGGCAGGGCGCGACGGCCGCTCTTGCAAAAATCTTGTTGTCCCACGATGTTCATCGGCGGTACCTCTGATAGTCTCTGATCATGTTTACGGGTGTCACCCTCGAAGTGTGACAGGATTGACTTGGTTTTTTTTAAGAGACCGTAATTATAGTACTAATTGATACCTGCCAGGGCGTGCTCATGGGACAAAATGACACCGATGAATCGTTGCTCGAGCGCTATGCCCTTGGCGAAGCCGGGGCGTTCGAGCAATTTTTTCTACGACACCGGAGCAAGGTTTATTATTACGCCCTCAAAAGACTTCATCGTCCTGAACTGGCGGGCGAGGTTCTGCAGGATATTTTTTTGAAGCTGCATGCACGGATTCATCAATACCGCATTGGCGAGCCAGCACTTCCCTGGTTTTTCACAATTGTTCATCATGCCTGCATCGATGCGCATCGAAAATATCAGTCAAGCATGCGCGTGCAGCAGTCGATTGAGTTTCAACAAGGAATTGAAACTGCAACAGGACAGAACGCGATTGGTCGCGGTCAGCAAACGGACTTTGACGTGGATTCTGAGTTGGGACAATCACTTTCCCAACTGCCGGCAGACCAGCGTGAATTGGTCGCCAAGCGTGTGGTTGAAGGACAAAGTTTCAAGTCCATCGCGCAAGAGACAGGGAAAAGCGAAGTGGCCCTGAGAAAGTCGTACAGTCGGGCCATCGACAAACTCAGGCAATGGTTCCTTTCGGATTCAAGCAGGGAGGGTGATGAATGACCGGCTCGCAAGATCAGGCCAAACAGACCGTTGAAAATGAGTCAATTGCCAATGCGGCATCCGCTGAGCTGATGGAATTCAATTCTACAAGCGGAGAGTTACCCGCAAGTGTTGAGGTACAGCTTGCAAAAACAAGATTGTCAATCAGCAGTGAGCTTGAAGCGTCGCGCCGCAAGTTTCTGGTGTCTTATTTGTTGTTTTCTGCGCTAGGTTATTTTTTATCACTTTCACTTTGTTCCCAGAACTCGATTGCATTGACCAAATTTTCAATCAATGTGGCAGCGATTCTGCACCAACTTCCTGATCCGCTCTGCCCAATCGTTTGTGGCGTGTTTTTTTCTTTTTTGCCGATGGTGAGCGTTTTTCTTTTTCTCGATCGGTTTCAGCTCAGGCGCATGGTGGTTGCATATTGGTGGCTGCCGGCACTCACTACCTTTTTGAGTTGTTTGGTGATGTCATTGCTGCCCGAGTCGTTGCAGCATGATGGGATGCACATGAATCATTCCGGAATGCGTGACACCCGTTCCGATGTGGTTTGGTTGATCTGGTGGACGATCGCTGCGGTTGCGATTCCTGCGCTCATTGCGGTGTTTGCAAAGAGCAGACTAAGAATTGATCGATGAGGGATTCTGGAAGTGCTTTTTGGGGCTTGGATTCACGTGTTTGAGTCAGGCAGCGGATAAACGGGTTGGATCGCAACCCAAGGTGCCTGAAAATTTTAGTTGATTTCAAGTGATGACAAAGTCTACTGGGATGTGACGTTTGTCGGGTGATCTTTTTCAGTTTCGGGACTCGAGGAAAAACAGCTCCATTTCGCCTTTGCCTTTAACGTCTCTTTTTCCACGCGATATGAGGTTGAATTCATCGCGGTTGAGAAATTCATGAGTGGCTATCGAGACGTTGATTTTCATAGGCTCAGAGAGAGTCTGCATCCGGCTTGCTGTGTTGATGGCGTCTCCAAAAACGTCGTAAATATACTTTTTGATTCCAACAACACCGCCAATGACAGAACCTGTGTGGATACCAACCCTGCAGTGCCATTGAATTGGATTCCGGGAATTTCTCGACTCGAGGTATCTGACAATTTCTATTGAGAGTCTGGCGATATTTTCTGCGTGTAGAGGATTCGGAACGGGCAAACCACAAACAGCAAGGTATGAATCACCAATCGTTTTGATTCGCTCGCAATTGTGAACCGACGCAATGTCATCGAAGCGGGTGTAAATTTCGTTCAGCTCTGAAAACAACAATGAAGGATCCCGAATCACATCCATCTGAGTGAAATTTACGAAATCAACAAACATTATTGTGACATCTTGAAACGTCTGCGGTGTCGTTGTGCCGTTTTCGCGCAATTCGTCCATGACCTTTTGCGGCAAAATGTTGAGCAGGAGCTCTTCATTTTTTTTGTTTATCGACTCGATTTCTTGCATTTGTTTTTGAATGAGATTGACATAATTTTCAAGAATGGTTTCCTGTTCCCTGACCCTTGAAATATCTGCGCATTCAACAATCAGGTGGTTCGGGAATTCTTCGCTTTGAATCTTTCTCACCGAAACCGACAAATACCGTGATCGAACCGATTCCAGTTCCCTGATGGAACACTCCTGGTTGTATGTTTTGCCGCGGGCAACCCTGTTCAAAAGAGGGTCGGTATTCAAACTTGGAAACAAAGAAAAAATTGATTGTCCATGAACGTCACCCAGCCACTGAATTGCAGCATTGTTCATGTATTCCACTTTGTGAAGGCTATCATCAATCAACAGTATTGCGAAACCAATATGTTCAATGATGGCTTTCATTCAACCAAACCTCTGTGCCGGGGCAAGTTTATTTCACTTCGTCACAATTTGATCTGCATAACCAGCAACAATGCCAAGAATAGCTGCAACATCGGAGTGGTCTACCCCTGCGTCAACAAGGTTTTCTCTGAGAATTGTCGCGACTTCGTCAAAGTCTGCTTGGGATATGCCCAGTTGTCGATGAGCTTCTGCCATGTTTCGACCTGAGTAAACATTTTGCCCTCCCATGAGATGACAAAACAAGTTGGTCTGGTGTTCCATCAGTCGGGTCATGTCGACGCTTACAAAAAATCGTCGCAGATTGGGGCTTTCCAAAACATCCGAATAGAAATTTCCGACGATCTGCCGCACTGTGGCAATGCCTCCGTATTTTTGCAAAAGTGTCTCTGTCATTTCAAACCTCGGTTGTTTCTTTATAAAATAAGCAATATTTCGGAATAATACAGTCTGGTTTGTTTTTTTTTTTTGAATTGGAGCGACTCTACCTTTTTGCAATCATTTTTTTTAAGGGTGATTTTCTGATCAGCGTGCAAGTGCAATAAATTAGGGCAGAGATGAACGCTCAAGTAGATTTCAGGCTCATTATTCGTGAGGTTTGTCCAAGGCAATGTGCTTTTACGCGCAAGTGGTACAGTCGTGGGTTGCCGACAAAGAGCGAGGGGTGATCGTTTGAGATCAACTCAAATATGCTTCAATTGATTCCAGGCTGCAAGTCTGTCTTGAAATCTTAATTTGAATCGGAGGGAGAACCCGAATCTGATCTTTTTGAGAAAACATTCAATTCGCTTGCGAATCCCATCAGCAAAGAATCACCGTATATGGAAGAGCAGGATTCCAGAGTGACTTTGTGATAGTCGGCTGTTGTCAAATGATATGCAGTGTATTCATTCGCCAGAGAAAATATTTTGATTCCGTTCCGCTCTGGAAATGATTCCTGCAGTTCGCCAGCAATTTGTTTGCTGGCGGCAGTCGTCCATTCGCCAGGCAGCATCAGTTGGACGGTTTCATTCAGATTCCAAATCGAGAAGGGAGCTTTTTTCGGTAGTTCTTGCAGCACAGGGAGTGACACCACGGGCTTGGCCCATTCGGCGGAACAGGCTTTCCAGTTCACCGATGGCTCAGGGAGCGCCAGGTAGCCACCCACAACTGAAGTGTTGAGGCTTACGGTTGTTGTTTTTCCTCCGGAGAGGAGAGATTCTCCGAACCGCTGCGCCCAGGCTTCCGGTTCGTCATCGCCCATGTTTGCATCCATGTTTCCAACCGATGTTTGCATCAGAAAAACTTCTTGAGAACCTGTGAGATTTTGAAGTGTTGCTTCCAGTGGCGTGACGAGATCTGCCGAGAGGGTTAATTTCTCTGAGCCGTACCAGGTTGGATGAACGGCCATTTGCAAAAGTGAAAGAGGAATGTTCGCGTTGGCGGTTTTGAAGGAAATCAGACTGACCTCTGTTGAAGCTTCCATTCCTGCGAAACGACTTCGGAGCCTGGGTGCAACATCTGCTTTGGTGGTCTCGATCGATGTTATCGGCTGAAGTTTTGCTTCTGCAGATTTGGTCACATCACCAAGAACAGTCAGGTACTTCATCATCAAGTTTTCGCTGTAGCGGTCGCAAACGAAGGCACTCCAAAGCGCACTTTCAGTGAGTCCGGCTGGTCCCGAGTGGGTGTGGGTTGCCTGCACGATTGTGTTCGAAAGCGAGGACTTTTGTGGGGCATCAGGGTGAACAGCATCCAATGCAGCGTGAATTTTTTTGGTCATGTCGGCAGTCACTGCAACAGTGTCGAGAGACACAAGTTGAAAGCGGGAAATTGAACCGGTTGCATCCGCGACGTTGAACAACGCGACTTTGATGCGTGGTGGATTGACGATTTCGCGATATGGTTTGCAGAACGAAATATCGCCACCCGATGTGAACAGGGGCGGCAGGAAACGTCGACCCGGACCTCCGAAGCCGGCCAGTGCGACCGGATTGTCGGGAACGAATGTTGTCTCCGCAGCGCCGACGGCAACGATTTTTCCGCTGATTTGATTTCCAGTGGCAAGTTCAATGTTCCTTGCCGTTGCAGCGTTTGTCAGCTCGGGCGGACGCATTTGCACACGACACGCCAAAATGGTCCATGTTGTCATTGTCACGACAATGGCCCGAAAAGTGTATTTCAAATTGAGGGTCGTCTGAAAAGTCATGGTGAAATCTGTGAACCCTTGAACAACAAGTAGGAAACCTCGATTGTAGGATAAAAGAAGGTCAGTGCAATCTGGTCGACGGCAGCCGTCATGGCTCCGATTCCCACGACGCTTCGCCACCGTTCGCCGTCGATGTGTGCAACAAGTGTGATGCCATTGAGTTCAACATTGCGGGTGGAATTCAATGCGCCCACGGTTCTCCACGATTGCGGCAGTGTTTGCCAGAGTTGCACTCCCCAGGCAGCAAAAGCAGAGCCCGGATTCTGGCTTGCCTTGCTCAGTTCAAAAGTGACATTCGAATCCGCAAGGACGCTCCATTGCTGGAGTGAGGGATGCGTGAGCCTGTTTGTGGTGTTCATTGTTGGCAGTGTCGCAAATGCCTGAGCCGGAAGAAATACATACTGCAGCGTTCCCTGTGCCGACCAGCGGACGTTGGTGTCGTGTTTTTGGGATTCGTCTGTTCTCCCAGGAGGCACAGTTTGGCTGGGCAAAGGGGGAAAGCGTAGACCCACTCGCCCTGCGATCAGTGGGGACCAGGAACGGTAGCCGAACCCTGCAGCCCCCAACCGGAACCCCCAAAACGAGCTCCCCCGACAGTTCCAATCAGCTGAGAGAATTCCAAGGGCAGCGGTCGAAACGGGCAAGGATGCTTGGCATTTTTCAATCCAACCACGGTCGCCCCCGGAAGGTGGCGGGGTCTCCGAACCATGTGCCCAGACCGGGATGCAGCACGCGAGAAAAAGAATCTTTGCCCAAGAATGCTTGCAAGTCGGCTCAAGAGGGGTTATGCGGGTCGGCCTGGTGAACCTCCTTGCCCCTTCCGATTGAGAGTTGGGGCTCACGTGTGTACGCAGCGATCCAGAAGGAGTTTTTGAAATGCGTGAATACGAAGCAATGATTATCACGAAGCCTGACCTTCCAGAAGCCGAGCTCAGCAAGATGCTGACCCGTTGGGAAGGTATTATCGCCAACAATGGCGGTCAAATCATCCGCAAGGATACTTGGGGCGTCCGCAAATTGGCTTACCCCATCAACAAGGTGACCCGTGGCGCATACCACGTGTTCGATGTTGCAACAGCGCAGGAAAACGCTCGCGAACTTGAGCGTATTCTCAAGCTCGACGAAAACGTTCTGCGCAGCCTCATCATCAAGTTGGCCGACAAGGTCAACGTTGAAGCTCGTCGAATTGAACTTCAGAAGCAGGCAGAAGCAGCTGCAACACGCGCAGCTGAGCAGGCTCGTGAGCGCGCGGATGGCGATTCGATGTCGGCTCGCCGCGGTGGACGCGACGAAGAGTAATTTTTTTCTCTTCCCGCAACTCCGACACTGAAAGATTGTGGACATGAATCAGATTCCCGATTGGAAAAACGTCCCATCTGGAAGCAGTCCTGAAAGACCCGCGGCGCAGAAGCGTTCCGCGGGTCTTCTGTTCTCCGGGATCCTGATTGCGATCAGTTTGATTGCCTTTGTACTGCCTCTCGCCGCTTATCATGCAGCGCAGGTGGCCTCGGTTCTGCGTGTGCGCAGTGCCGTGTTCCTCGTGCTTGTTGTTTCTTTTGCTCTGTACGCTCTTGGAATGGCAGGACAGCTGCCGGTGTTTGCGATGGCAGGTGTCACGGGTGTGATTTGCACACCACTTTTGGGATTGGTCCTGACTTTTCGGTCACGGGACTCGTCCGTATGGTGGGCGTTGCTGGTATTGTCGTTGCCCGTGGTTTTTCTGCTGGCTGCGCTCCTGCAGGTGCCGCAGGGTTTCAATCTTGAGGCCTGGATCGTTGAGGAGTTTGCGCGCATTCCCGAGCGACCGGGGCTGGACAAACAGCAGTTGCTGACCCAGCTCAAATCCTCGCAGGCCTTGGAGCCGTTGCAAAAGATCATCAATCTGTCCGACTGGCAACGCATCGCCTGGTTTCTTTTCACTGAAGGCGGTGCGCTTTCGATATCCATCTTGGCCTCCCTTTTTGGAACACTTGCGCTGATAGATTTTGCCTTTGCTCAGGCAGAACGCATCCGCGGAGTCATCAATTATGTGGTTCTGAAGACCTCGGAATTTCCACAGCAGATGGTTTCGATACTTGGGCAGACGCAGGAAAGCCTGTCGGGTATTGCCGCTGCGGTGAGCGGTCGCTCTCCGGGTGGCGAACGCCTCGCGCCGGTGCAATCACATCAAAAAAAGACAACACGTTCTTCCAAGCCTGGTTCGAACCCGGCCTTGGCCTATATTTCTTCGAAAATGCTGAGGGAACCACCGCCTCCGGGGACGACAGAAGTCATGGGCTACCAATTCATCTTTGGTCAGGTCCCGGGCTGGAACTTTCGCTCATTTGCGGTTCCTTTGTGGCTTTCTGTGCCCGCCTTGGCGCATTTGGTCTACATTGCAAACCTCTGGAAGGGTGATGACGCCATAGATTCCTGGCTTCCGGCAGCCCCGACCGGTGCTGTTTTGGTGTGGGCAGCATTTGCGGCTTTATGCGTATTGACGGCCCTGGCCCTGCAGGGTGCATTGGTGATTCATTCACGCTTGCGGCCCATGGCCGGACTGTTTTTGATTTTCCTGATTTTGGTTCTGGTGAGCAGCCTGAAGGGGGGGATACTGACCCTGCTGGCGCTTCTGGCCGGGTTGGGATTGCTCGATGGTGCTTATGATTTTAGGAAGCGTCTTGCCAAAACCCAAAATGCGGTGTAGGCGGTTGTTT
>JBMSQQ010000003.1:0-71454 GCA_049423385.1 Silvanigrellaceae bacterium
TGGCAACTCGCCTGCCGAAGCTGCCCAGTGGCAAAAAGAGATCTACACCCTCACCCTGAAAGCGTGCCTTGCGGGTTTGCGCGCAAAGTTCAAGCTCGATACGCCATGCAAAGAGATCGACGCCATCTCGCGTGGACCCATCCAAGCCAAAGGATACGACTATGCGCACGGGACAGGCCACGGCATTGGCATTCATGTGCACGAAAGTGGAATCCGACTGTCGCCCGTGTCGCAATACACCTTCACAGAAAATGCGGTGGTGAGTGTTGAGCCAGGAATCTATCTGGCCGGCAAGGGCGGCGTGCGAATCGAAAATGTCGCCATCGTCACACGCTCGGAAGGTCCAGATGCCCAAGCCAGCCATTGCTTCGAAAATGTGGTTTTCGTTGGTTATGACTGGGATTTGATCGACCTGGAACTGCTGAGCGACGAAGACAAGCGCGACCTCGCCGCCTATGAACGCAAATGCAGAAGCCTGGGAACCAACGTCACGGAGTGTCCGTTGGTTTAGTGGAATTCTCTTCGGCAACAACCAAAGCCTGCTGCACGCGAGTTTTTTGAATAAACTTCAGCGCAAAAACAGAAATTTCGCACATCAAATACAACGGAACAGAGACGATGGTCTGGCTGAAGACATCCGGCGGGCTGATGAAGGCACCGATGATGAAGGACGCCAGGAAGATGATTTTACGATTCTTGGTGATGTGCTCAGGTTTGACGATTCCCACCAGCCCCAGCAGCGAAATCACCACAGGGACCTCAAAGATCACACCAAACATCATCACCAATGTGGTCAATGATCCAAAATAATTCTCATAGGTCATTTCAACAGAGGCATACTCGGCGGCCCATTGCAGAGTCTGCGACAAAAACGCAGGAACAATAAGGAAAAAGCCGAAAAACAGGCCCGTGTAAAAAAGCACAAGGCTCGCCACCACCAAAACAGAGGCTACCTTGCGCTCACGGTCATAAAGCGCAGGAGAAATGAAGAGCCAAAGTTCTCGCAAGACAAATGGCGCACCGGCCACTGCGGCAGCGATCATCACCATTTTGAAATTGACCCACATCACTTCGATCAGGCCAATGGTCTTGAGTGTCTTTGCAGCTGATGCCGAGGCTGCCGTGGCGGTCAGGCATTCCGCTGGCCAGACCAAAAAGTGGCTGAATTTTTGAAACGCCACCTGCAGGCTTTCGCCTGCTCTCTCTGCCTCGGAAACAAGGTAGCCATAGCAAGTGTAGGGAAGTTGCAGGAAGCGGATCAATGGCTTCATGAACATCAACCCCAAACAACAGAGCCCCACGTACCAGTACAATGCCCTGACAACATGTTTGCGCAATTCCGAGACGTGTCCCACGATGCTCATTTCTGCTCCGGGCAATTCCTGTGCGCCTGAAGCAGCATTTTTTTGATTCTGGATTGCCCGCTGTCTCTCGAGCTTTTGTGCCATGCCCTTGTCGAACATTCCCGACAGCTTGCCAAACAGGCTCATGCTTTACTTTGCCTCCAACCAGGTGCGTCCGAAGCCGACGTCGGCGACCAGCGGAATGGAAAAGTCCACCGCACCCTCCAAAGCATTTTTCAACAATGCGGCGGTGGCGTCCACCTCGTCACGCGGACATTCCAACACCAGTTCGTCGTGGACCTGGAGGAGCATTCTGGCGTGCAGGCCGCTTTGCGCAAGCGCTTTGGCCACCCTGAGCATGCCGAACTTCATGATGTCGGCAGCCGTGCCTTGAATTGGCGAGTTGATGGCGATGTTCTCCAGCGCCTTGACCTCGCCCGGATTGAAAGCTCTCGACAAATCCACGGGTCTGGGCCGGCCAAACCAGGTGTGCACGACACCGGTATCCCGTGCTTTCTGACGCTGCGCCTCGAGGTAGCGATAAACTCCGGCGAAGTTCAAAAAGTATCTCTCAATAAATGATTTCGCCTCGGCGAGCGGGATTTTCTGCTCGCGAGCCAATCGCTGAGCACCCATGCCATAGATGATGCCGAAGTTGATGGTCTTGGCGTTGCTGCGCTCTTCAGACGTGACCTGCTCGGGCTGCTTGCCAAGAATCTTGGCTGCGGTTTGCCTATGGATGTCGGCACCCGATTTGAAAGCGGCAATCATCGCCTCATCCTGTGCCAAATGCGCCATGACGCGCAATTCAACCTGCGAATAGTCGATCGACACAATCGCCATTGAAGGTTCCGAAGCGCAAAATGCCTGCCGCACCTTTTTTCCAAGTTCGGTGCGCACAGGAATGTTCTGGAGATTGGGGTCACTGCTCGACAATCGGCCGGTGGCGGTACCAATCTGGTTGAAGCTTGTGTGGATGCGACCGGTCGAGGATTTGACCAACTGCGGCAGCACCAAAATATAAGTGCTCAGCAATTTGGAGAGCTCACGGAACTCTTGAACCAACGCCACCACAGGGTGCGCCTGGAACTGTTCGAGAACGTTGGCATCGGTTTTGTAACCCAAGGTTGTCTTGGCCAACTTGCCCTTGAAACCCAGCGACTCATGTACCTTGAGATTTTCAAACAACACCACACCCAATTGCTTGGGGCTGGCAATGTTGAATTCTTGTCCCGAAAGAGCGTAAATCTGGCGTTCAATCTCGGAAATTTTCTGCTGAACATCACCTGCCAAATCAGCAAGATAATCGGCATCGATATGAACACCCGTGCGCTCCATTTCGGCCAACACCTTGAGCAAGGGCATTTCCAGGTCGTGGAACAAACGCGCAAGTTTCTCTTGGCTGTTCAATTGCGGGTTGAGTTCACTCCACAAACGCAAGGTCGCATCGACATCCTCGCAAGCATATTCGGAGAGCTGTGCCAGCGGAACCTGTGTCATTGACTGACGACCGGCTTCCTTGCCAATCAACTTTGAAGTCGGAACCTTAGTCAGGCCCAAAACTTTCAGTGTCTGCGCATCCAGGCCATAGCCACCACCCGAGGGGTTGAGCATCCAGGCAGCAATCATGGTGTCGGCAATCGGAGCAGAACCAAGATCCACGCCCAAATTGCGCATCTGGTGAAGGTCAAATTTCAGGTTGTGAGCCACCAATGTTGCTGTGCGCTTTTTGAATGAGTCACTGATGCATTCAAGAGCGAGCTTGGCTGAAAAATCAGCCTTGGGCAGGCCGTCACACAAACCGCCACCATCCAGATGCGAGTCATACAGCGGCAAATAAAACGCAGTTCCCGGTTCAAAACAAAAGCTGCAGCCAATCGGCTTGTGCTCAATGAAATCGAGTCCGGTGGTTTCGGTGTCAAAGGCGAAACAGGCGAGATCTGGCGAAGCAATTTTGTCTGCAAGAGTGTTCAATTCGGCGCGGGTCAACACACAAATGTAATTGCGCTTTCCCCAATCTCCACCGCCCATTTCAGCCGCTGGGACTGTTCTTGTCGGTTCTGTTTCATCAGTGGAAAACAAAACATCCTGGCTGGCTTCGGACGTCTTTGCAGAACGCTTTGAAGGTGATTTTTTGTCAGTCGGTGCTGCTGCGCCAGCATCCGATGGCGCAAAACCTTTGAGCAGTGAATTCATGCCTAGGTGTTCGATTTCGAGTTTGAGCTTTTGGTTGTGGGAAAGTTGATCCCAAGTGTATCGCATCAGCGATTCGTCGACATTCAGCGGAACTTCGGTGTGAATCTCAACAAGTTGACGCGACAAGAATGCCGAATCGCGGCTGGTTTCAAGCAAACCTCGCAGACGGGGATTGCTGACCTTGTCGAGGTTTCCGTAGAGCTGCTCAACTGTTCCGAATTCCTGGATCAGCTTGGCAGCGCCCTTTTCGCCGATTCCCTTGACCCCAGGAACGTTGTCGACCTTGTCACCGATAATCGCCAGCACGTCGCAAACCTGCTCAGGCGGCACTCCAAAATAATCGATGACGTGTTCGCGTCCCATGACCTCGTAGTCATCACCTGCCTTGAGTGAAAACAGCTTGATGTGGTCGTTGACGAGCTGCATGAAGTCTTTGTCAGCTGAAACAATAAACACATCACCCTGGGTTTCGAAGCGACGGGCAATGGTGCCAATCACGTCGTCACCTTCAAAACCGGCCAACGAAAACGACGGAATATCGGCCCGTTCGAGCAACTCCTTGATGACTGGAATCTGCGACAAAAGCTCGGGAGGAGTTTCCGAACGGTTGGCTTTGTATTCGGCAAAAGATTCGTGGCGAAAAGTTTTTTCTTTGCGATCCCAGGTGACAGCCACATGGGTTGTCTTTTGTTCTTTGACCACTTTCTGAAGAATCTTGAGAAAGCCAAAAATGGCCCCCGTCGGCAGACCTTCGGGTGAGGTGAGTCCCGCCCGCCCCATGGCATAAAAAGAACGGAACAGCAGAGCCATTCCGTCAAAGACAAACAAGCGCGGACGTTCCGACGAATGTTGCGAATGAATCACGACAAAAAGCCTCCTTGGCCTTTGGGATTATTTTTCTTCCTCGGCATTGGCTTGCGGTGCCACCGGACGCATGAGCGGAAACAGAACTGTGTCTTTGATGTTGTCGCATCCACACAACACCATGGTCAGTCGATCGATGCCGATACCCACGCCCGCAATCGGTGGAAAGCCATGTTCCATCGATACAAGGTAGTCTTCGTCCATGGGCATCGTCTCTTCGTCACCTGCAGCACGTGCGCGCATTTGCTCTTCAAATCGTTCGCGTTGATCAAGCGGATCGACGAGCTCCGAGTAGGCTTTGACGATTTCAACTCCGGCCACCACAAACTGCCACATATCCACATAGCGCGGATCGTTTGCGTTGCGGCGAGCGAGCGGAGCCATGTCGGCTGGGTAACGTTCAATAAAACAAGGCTGAATCAACTTCGGCCGGGTGACTTTCTTGTAAAGTGCGTCAACCGTGTTCGCCCAGTTCATGGACGCAAGGTCATCGAGGTGAATGTTTTTCTTCTTGAGCGCCTCGACCAGTTTTTCTTTGGTGGATTCGATGCGGATATCGATGCCACAGTCATTCAATACGAGATCACTGTAGTCATAAACCGGCCATTCTCCGGAAAAGTCGACCTCATGACCATGCAGTTTGACTTGCGCCGTACCAAACACGCGATTGATGAGGGTGTGAATCATGTCGGCAACATATTTGCGCATGACATCGGCATTCCAATAGGCAGCATAGAATTCCAGCATGCTGAAATCCTGAAGGTGAGTTGCCGAAATACCTTCGTTGCGGAAGCAACGTGCGAATTCATAGACCTTGTCGAAGCCCGCACCAATGCAACGTTTGAGATAAGTTTCGGGAGCAATACGCAGGGTGCAGGCAATATCCAAAGCGTTGTGGTGCGTATGAAAAGGCCGTGCCAGCGCACCCGATGGTTGGGTTTGCAACACGGGAGTTTCAACCTCGAGGAAGCCTGCATCCTCAAGCGAGCGGCGCAACGACTTGACGATCTCGATACGCTTGCGAAAGACTTCGCGCGATTCGCACGGTGAGTTCATTCGTCTTGGTCCGGAAAATTTCTCCCGTCACACCAACAAAGTCTCCCACCGCAACATTTGTGGTGAAGGTTTCAAAGATTTCGGGATTTTCTTCAGTTTTACGCACGCAAATCTGCATGCGACCGCTGTGGTCAAAAATGTGCGCAAAAAGAATTTTGCCCATCGTCCGCAGACCAACGATCCGGCCAGCCACTGAAACATCACGGGTGCCTTCCGGCTCTGCCATCGCCTGCTCGACACAATGCGTTTTGGGATAGCTGTCTGCCAGATTCCCGCATTCGCGTTGCTCAAGGAATTTGCTCTTTTTGATTTCAAATACGGAATCTGACATGGGGAGCGCTCCCGATTTCTTTCAATGAAGCTTTTTTGCCAACATACGGTGGCGAAGGCTTATCACGATGGCTTTCAGCAAAACAAGGACGAAGCCCAACAGGACAATACTGCTGCCCACGGGCCAGTCGAGAGCAAAAGCCAAGACCAGCCCCGCAACTGCCAAAAAAGTACTCAACATCAACACGCGAAGCGAAAATGCCGACTTGGGAGGCAATAAAACAGCTGGGAGTGCCAGAAGAGCAGACATCATCAGACCGCCCACGGCAAACAAACCGGTCAGCACTGCTGAAGTCACCAACACCGGAAAAAGCCTCTCGATGACCTTGACCCGAAAGCCCATCAACAAGGCAAATTCGGAATCCGACAACCAGGCATTCCAATCACTCTTCAAAAACGCCAAAGTCAGCGCCACCACAGACAAAACCACAAACAAAAGAACCGCCTCGGACGCAGAAAGAGTGAGCACATCGCCGAACAGAAAGCGCTCCAAATCGATTCGGGTACCGCGCAGGCGCGAAACCGCAACAACCCCCGAAGCAAAAAAGCCGGTCAGGGCCACCACTGCTGCGCTGTCAGGAGGTATGGCCAACAAACGCTCGAGTTTTTCAACCAGCATGCTGCCCAACAGACCAGTCAAGGCAGCGCCAACAATGAGCGACGCCCACAGAGGCAAATCGAAACTCACGGCAACAAAATAACCGCCCACCAAACCGGGAAAAACCAGATGAGCCAAAGTGTCGCCCACATAAGCGCGTTGTTTCAAGACGATGGTCGGGCTCAAAAGCCCACACATGGCACCGACAAGAACGGTGCAAAGCAAGGCCATGCGGGCAAAGTCAGCCTCAAAAAAAGCTGCCAGGGTGCCAAGGTCAATCAGGGAGTTTTGCAACATGTGTCGTCCTTGGGCTCATAGCGAATGGCGCAAATTTCTTCGTTGTGTGAACGCTCAAATACAAATTTTGCCGAAAGGAACTTCTCGTAGGCTTCAAAGTGATGGTCGACCATCACCACACAGATGTTCTGCTTGTGTGCCAGAACATGAAGCGTGTTCATCAATTTTTCTTGGCAACACGAATCAAGATTGGCCAAAGGTTCGTCGAGAAAAATAAATTTGGGCTTGGACAATATCGCACGCGCAACCAACGCCCGGGTCTTTTGCCCACCGCTGAGCAAATGGAAGGATTTCTCGGCATCGGCGCTCAATTCCCATTCAACGAGTGCTTCGCGCACCTGCTGCAAAGCATCGTCTTTCGCTGGTGGATGCCGACCAAATCCCTGCATGACAAAATCAACAAGATTAATCTGGAAGTAACGATTGACCTTGTGGGTTTGCGGCACGTACGTCAGGGATGCGTGGGTTTGTGAACGTTCACCGTTGTTGACCGCCACTCGCCCCGCCATGGGCTTCATCAGTCCGAGCCAGGTTTTCAGCAAGGTTGACTTGCCGCAGCCGTTGGGTCCAACGATCGCATAGATGCCGCCATCTTCGACGGTTCCCGAAAAAGGCCTGTTCAAAGCATCGCGGCCAGGGTAGCCGACGACGAGATTGTCCCAACTCAAACTCATAAAAACTTAGCACCTTAGGGTTTCAGGCCGGCCACAAGGGTATCCGCGTTGGTTTCCCAAAGCCCGATGATGGTTCCGGCCGGCTTGTCGGGTGCAGATAACCCATCCCCGTAAAGTTCTCCACCCACTTTCAAGCCAAGCTCGGCTGCGACCTTCTGAACAGTCTCGGGAGAGGCTGAACTCTCGAGAAAAACAGCCTTTGCTCCTTCTTTGCGGATGCTGTCCAATGCCCGCCGCATTCTGCCAGGAGTCACCGCACCCTCTGTGGAAATTCCCGATATGGCAACCACTTTGAGGCCAAAAGCTTCGGCAAAATACGAAAACGAATCATGATTGGTTGCCAACACACGGCGGGTTGATGGGATTGTGGAAATTTTTTTGTGGACGTTGCTCTCGGCCTGCTTCGTTTTTTGAACAAAGGCACGCATGCAGACATCCCAGTCATTCCGTTTTGAAGGAACTTTGGGCGCGAGAAAATTATACAAATTGAGCGCCACTTCACGCGTGAGCTTGGGTGAGTGCCAAATGTGAGGGTCAAAAACACTCACGCCACGAACATGCATATGTGCATGACCTTCACCTTCAGAGGCATTCCCCGATTCGTCGTCAACCCGACGCAGGTTGAGGCCCCTTGTGGCTGTGAAAATCTTGTTCTGCGCTCCGGCAGTTTTTTCGTTCCAGGCCTCAACTCCTTCACCAATGATGAGGCGAAGATCTGCTTTTGCCCAGGTCATGCGCCCTTTGGGAGTGAGTTGATAGCTGTGCGGATCTGCACCGGGGGCAACCAACGAAGGCAAAATTTCAATTCCCTGGCCACCACAGGTCACTTCCTTGGCAATCTCCTGCAACCAAGCAACACTCGATGCCACCTGAAGAGGTTTGGCATCGGCAACAGCCGATGTGGCCAAAACAAAAAGCGGCAGAACAAACCTGACGGCCAGGCCATCGGCCAATGAATTGCGCCAGGCTTTGAGCGCCGGAACTATTCCTATTAAAAGTCCGCAGCCGAGAATCGCTGCCACAAATCCCCACTCCAACAACGTCAACGATTGAATCGGTATGAAGAGCCCCATTTTCCCCTCAATGATGGGTTGAAGAACAAAAAGGATTCCGTAGGTCATTGCGATTCCAATGGCAACGCCCAAAAAAGTCAGCAGGAAAGCTTCAGCCACCAACAGCAGCGCAATTTTCGGCAAGCCGGCTCCAACGCTGCGGAGAATGGCCATTTCCCTGCGTCTTTCTTGCAATGACGTGTAAATTGCAATCAGCATGGCGAGCAGACCCACAAACAAAACACTCCACGACACCAGCCGCAATCCATCTTCTGCATATGAAACCACTGACCACAATTCGCTGAGCGCAACGCCTGGAATAATCGCCATCAAGGGTTCTTTTTCGTAAATGTTTATTTCACGCTGGAGTCCAAGTGTTTCAAAACGGTTTTTGGTGCGCACCAAAAACGAAGTGATCTGGCCAATCCGGATATCTTCCTTGCGTAGGCTGGATGACGGTATCTCTTCACCTCTTCGTGGTGGGGCTCCGTCTTTCCAGTCCATGTGAATTGCTTCCAGACCTTCCAGGGTGACGTAAATGGAACGATCGATGGGTGTGCCCGTTTTGCCAAGAATCCCAACGACCGTGAATGGCTTGTCGTCGTGGTTCAAAATTCCGGGACCGTCGGTCACACCATGGGTGACAGCAACGCTCTGACCCATTTTATAAGCGAGTTTTTCTGCAACTTCGGCACCCAAAGCCACGTCCAAAATTCCGTCTGGTGCACGTCCTTGCGCAAAAACAACCTGCTTGTCCTGGCGAAAACGATAGTGCTCATAAAAATTCGCATTCGTACCGACAACCCGAAAACCACGGTGGCTGTCGCCCAATGAAATCGGAATGACCCACTTCACTGCGGGATGTTTGCTGAACGACTCATAGGTTTCATGCGAAATATTGGCTGTGGCGCTGCCCATGCGAAACACGGTGTAAAGCAATAGCTGAATCGTCCCGCCCTTGGCTCCAACAATCAGGTCGGTCTGCGAGATGGTGTTTGAAAAACTTTCCCGCGCACCAAGGCGAATCCGTTCAATGCCCAGCAAAAGCATCACGCTCAAAGCGATGGAAAACACGGTCAGCGTTGCTGTCACATTGCGATTCCACAAACTTTTCCAAAGAATCCTGAGAAGGGTCATGGATTTTTTCCTTTCATGACCATGTTGATTTCAGAGAGCGCGACCGAGCGATCAAACAATGGCATGAGTGATTTGTCATGACTCACAAAAAGAACGCCCGAATTTTGCAGGCGTGCCTGTGCAAAAAGAGTTTCGACAAAGGACTGCCTGAGTTCCGAATCGAGGGCAGATGTTGGTTCGTCAGCAACAATCAATTCAGGTTCACCCACAAGTGCACGGGCGGCCGCGACCCGTTGTTGCTGGCCGACGCTCAACTCACCCGCGCGGCGATTGAGCAATTGTCCAATTCCCAGTCGTCCCGCCAGGTCTTGAATATTCTTTTTGACCTCATCCTGATTTTTGAAGCGTGCAGACTTTTGTCGGCTCATCTGCAACGGCAACTGGATGTTTTCCATCACAGTCAAAAACGGCAGCAAATTGAAGACCTGAAAAATATAGCCCATCTTGGCGGCCCGCAATGCATCGCGTTGCGATGCATTCAAGGCATCCATTTGCTGACCCAGCACAGAAAGCTTTCCCGATTGAACCGGCAAAACTCCAGTGACAAGACTCAAAAGAGTTGTTTTACCGCTGCCACTGGGACCATGCAGGAACAGCATCTCACCCTTGCCGACCCGAAATTCCGGGATATCCAGCACAACAGAATTTTCTGCGTAGGAATGACGAAGGTCACGAATCTCGAGAGCGGCTTCGGCCGAAATCATTGTTTTTTGGGCTCCATTGTTTGAGTCTTCGGAACCAGGTTGCCTGTGACATCCGTCCTTGGCTCCTCACGGCATCTATCACATTCCTTGAATATTTCAAAAATTCAAATACTTACAGCCGCTTGAATATGTACCAAGAACTCCCGAATATTAAAAAAACAACTACAGAGAATAACTGAATAAAAGGTACCGTAAAAAAATTCAGCAACTCCGCAATCCTCAAGATTGGACCCAAATTTACCGAACCCTTTCTCAAGCGGGAGTGCGGACTTCATGGTTACGAGAAGTTGTCTGGTAAAACGGATGGCAGTGTCGGCATTGGTTGCTGCGGGTTGCAGCTCCGGTGGAAAAACTCCTGTCTTGAATTCGAACATCTCGAATGGCTCAAGCGGGTCGGGCATTTCCCCCACACCAGCATCCGGCAGCGCTGTGATTCCCCCGATTGAAACGACGGGATCATTCTTGACTGGAGTTTTGGTTGACGAGACTGGAAACGCCGTGCCAGACATGGAACTTGAAATAGAATCCACAAATTTCAAAACAAAAACAGACAACGCAGGTCAATTCGAGATCCCCCTTGAGAAGGTTCCACTCGATGCCTTCCAGTTTCAACTCAAAAAAAGTTCCGATGAAGCGGCAGCAAAGACTCAAATCCCGCAAGAATTGGCGTCGCTGATTGCGGCCGCACAATTGAAAAGTGGCAGCAATGTTTCAATTGAGCGCATGATTGCATTTGAAATTCCAAGCCGCACTTCCAATTCCACGTTTTGGCAGACAAACATCGCATCAGATATTAAAACTTACTCTTTGCCGCCGCTCACTTCTCCAGAAAGTCTGATTGTCAACAAAAAATTGATCTTCAACGTTGCGGCTCCCATTCCAGGATCCTACTCGAGCGGATCCGTCACCATCACCGGACAGTGCCTGGCAGGGGCGCTGCTCAAGGCCGAGGGAGACGTGGACGCATCCGCAAGCAACACCACGAACTGCAGCAACAACGGCGATTTTTCTCTGCCGGTCACGCTCGGTGGTGCCGATGGGTCCAAGCTCGTCAATCTTGTTCAACAGCTCAACAGCGGTGTGCCGGCGAATGCGCTGCTGGTTCTTCAGAAAGACAGCACAGGACCCATATTGAACTTTTCACCGCCTTCGGTTGGCATTGTGAAACCCACTTCCTCGCCAACATCGGTTGTGTACACACTGAATTTCTCTGATGGTCCGGGAAGCGGATTGACATCGCTCAGTCTCGACAACAGCAAAGTCGGAGTCATCAATTCGAGCGGAACGGGAACGTGTTCAAACGTGGCAATCACAGGAAGCGGATTGCTCAGCCGAACACTGACGATCTCGGGCTGTTCCGGCGACGGCCCGGTTCTGGTCGAAGTGCTCGCCGGGGTTGCCACCGATGCACTCGGAAATTCATCGACACTTTCGACTTCGCCGATTGGCTTCACCATCTCAAGCGCAACAACAACTCCAACAAATTTTCCACCTGCCTTTGGTGCATTCACTCCGGTTCAAGTGTTCACCCAGGTCGCAAAAGACTTCACCGTGACAATTTCCGACCCCGACGACATCAATCAAGTGGCATGCTCGGCAACTTCGCTTTCCTATACGTTGCCGGGACTTCCGACGGGAATTTCAATCAAGCCCATCCTCTGGACAGAGGTGTCCTCTACCGCGACGCAACGTGTCTGCAAGGGTACGATTGAATTCAACGCTTTCAATCAGGAAAACGTTCCTGCATCGTTTAACCTCAATTTAACTCTTTCGGACGGGCAATCATCAATCTCAAAAGTATTACCCGTGCAAATTCTCGACACAAACAAGACCGCGCTGCTCTACAACTTCAACCAATCACTTGCCAACACCTCAAACTACAACTCAATTGCTGGCGTGGCCCTCAACAACACCTTTACAGGGTCGATGGGACTTTCGAGCTATGTGGCCAATGGAATCTTTGGTCACCTCCTGAAACTCAATCAGCCATCGTTGAGTGTTGCCAACAACATCTCGCATGAATTCTGGACAAGGCGCGCAACCATTGAGCTGTTGACCAGCGTCAGCCAGGAATTGCCCGACAGAACCTGGCTTGTGGGGAAAAATGGAAGCTGGAAACTGGAGATACGGGCACGCACCGACGTTACTCTCGACTACGACAAAATAGAATTTTCGATCATGACTCCCTTGGGTTGGAGCACACTGGACTGCAATATTGGAGGAGCAGTTTCTGCAAATGCAACGACTTCAACGCACTTGGCAATGACCTTTGATGAAGGAAATGCACAGTTGTACATGCGCGGCGTCCTGTGCGCGTCTGCAACCCTTGCTCAAAAACAACTTCCCATCAGCTCACAACCGATTTTGCTGGGGCCCACTTACGCGGGAAATATCGATGAATTCCGTGTCAGCAGGGCTGTCAGGTATACATCGAATTTCACTCCGCCCACGGCACCTTTCGCACTTGATTGACAACCGGCGTTGATTGGGTGAACAACAACTGCAAGCCTGAAGAGCCTTGCTTCAATTCCAGAAAATCAAATCGAGCAAAAAGAACATGAGTGATGAAGGAAACAACTACCAATTTGAAATCCTCGACAATGGGGTCGTGACGTTCCGGCACGTACCAACCCGTGAAATCCTGCATGGCAGCGTTGGCCCCGAAAAGGAGGCTCGCGAACTGTATTTGAATTCGAGTGGAATTCGAAATTCAAGCAAGAAATCACTTCTGGTTTTTGATTTGGGGATGGGCTGCGGTGCGCAGCTGATGATGTTGCTCGATTTCCTGGCCTCAGGTGAAAGTCAATGCGAGTTGCTTCGTGTGTGGAGCTTTGATTTGGAAAAAAACGGCTTGACGACACTTTTGTCTGCAGCCGAACACTTTCCGCAAGTCGAACGTCACCGCGATTTCATTGAACGCGCCATTGCCGAAAACCATGTCACACTCGACCTTCCCAATGGACGAAAATTGGAATGGAAATTCGTTGCCGGAGATTTCAGGACCACGATTCACGAAAAATCCCTGGAAGACGCGAAGCAAAAGACAGACACTATTTTTTATGACTTCTTTTCGCCTGCAAGCCACCCCTGGCTTTGGACGGTTGATTTGTTTGAGAAACTCCATGAATTTGCACATGACGAAACCACTCTCGTGACTTTTTCAAGTGCAACCTGCGTGAAAGCCGCAATGGCGGCTGGTGGGTGGTACGTTGGACACACCATTCCGAGCGGAAAAAAATCGCCCTCGATCGTCGCCGCGGGTTCGTTGTCTGCATTGAAAGAACCCCTGACAAAAGAATTTTTATCGACATTCGAACGCTCCCACAAAGCTTTTTCGGATGCAGAAACCGAAAAAGGCAGAGAACTCATTCGCAGCAGGATGCGAGCGCACCCGCAGTTTGTCAGATAATCTATTTGAGAAATTCCATCAGACTTGGCCCCAGCACTTTGGCGCTGGAGTTGAGTGTGTAGGACAGCGCTGTCTCGGCGCGTTTCATATCCAATGCCGTTGTCACGGGGTCCGCCGACTCCAGCTGCACGTTGTCCTTCATTGCAAATTCCTCAAGGGATTCAAGCCGACTTGCAGCATCCTGAACACCCGCGCGTCGGGCTCCCAATGACGCAGTCATTTCAGCGAGCTGGGTCAGCGCTCCATCCAGACGTGACGAGGCCCGATAGATGCCCTCGGGGTCGTTGTCCTTGAGGGAATCCTTGAAGTCTTGAACAATTTGCAGCAACGGGACCTCAACACCATGGTCCTTGACGGCAATCTCGAAAATCCGCCGTCCCGGAATATTGATTGGCCTGAAGCTGTCTTCGTCGAGCTGAACGTAAATCAGTCCGTCATCTCCGCCATAATGCCCATCACCAGAGACCGGTGGTTGCGAAGTTTGAAAGCCACCAAAGATGTAGCGATCGCCATAGGTGCTGTTTCCAAGCTGAACAATCTGCTGAGCCAGCTGCTGAACTTCAAACGAAACCGTTTTGCGCGAGCCTGCATCCCAGACACCGTTGGACTGCTGAACCGCAAGTTCCTTTGCACGCATGATCGTGTCGGTGATACTTCGCAGCGAATCCTCTGTCTTGCCCAGGAAGCCCTCGACGTAGTCGATGGTTCGTCTGAACTGTCCGATATTCTCCAAACGGGTTCTGTTTCGAAAGACCCGGACCGTGCCGCTGGGGTCGTCGCTGACTTGCCTGAGTTTGCGCCCGGATGCCGCCTGGTCCTGGGTATCCATCGCAAAAAAACGTGCCTCGTTCAGACGATTTTGGGTGGCTTGAAATTTCATCCGCTCAGAAACGCGCATGTTGCTCCAACCTCACAAAAATCAACGCTTCAAATCCAGGACCGTTTTGAACATTTCGTCCGCGGTCGTGATGATCTTCGAACTTGCCGTGAACAGGTGCTGATACTTGAGCAGGTTCGCAGCTTCTTCGTCGAGTGACACTCCGGAAATCTGCTCCTTTTGTGTCTCGACGTTGGCCTTGACGACAGCAGCAGCCTTCAGTTCATTTTTGGCATTCATGGTTGCTGAACCCAACGAAGCCACGAAGTTGTCGTAGAACATGGAGGTTGTTGCCGTGCCATTGCTGTACATTGGCTCGCCCAGGGTTCGGATCAATTCGTTCGCGATAACGTTGTCACCCGGGGTTCGGGCGGTCATGCCGCCGGCAATCGCATTGACATCCTGCTGGATGAGCTTCGAAACCGACAGTTGTTGCGCAGGTTCAAGTTCGGGATTGTAGATCCCCTCAAAAAAGTCACGTCCGTTGGTTTCCGCAAACTCGCCCCGCCCAAAACCCTTGCGATGGATTTCATTGAATTTTGATGCAAATTTGAAGGCAATTTCATTGATATTCTGACGTGCAACCTGCGCGTATTTGTCGCGTACCTGGATCATTCCCGCAAGCTTGCCCGAACGCAATGTGTTTGTGACGTTGTTTGATTTTGTATTTGCAAAGTCTGTGCACATGACCTGGGGCTGTGCTTTTTCGGTGTTGTAGTCGAGCTTGAATTGGGCGTGAAAAATACCTTCCACCAACAACTGCCCACCAGCGCCACGAACGGTGTAAAGTCCGCGGTCGTCCTTGTACATTTGAACATCCATGAGCTCGGACAACTTGTTCAATGCAAGATCGCGCCTGTCTTCCAGGTCATGCGGTCGCGAGTCGTCGCCCATTTGCATGGCCAAAATTTCTCGGTTCAGGCCGGCAAGTTCCTTCAGGGTCTGCGATACGACTTCACAATCTGCGTTCAATTCCTGCGAAATGTCATCCTGAAGCTTGTCGATGTTGGAATGAGTCACGTTGATTGTGTTGGTCAGCGAATTTGCATGTTCCAGCATGTTGATGCGAACGGCCGGCTCTTCGGGCATATTGGCAAAGTCCCGCATTGCATTGGTGAACGAATCCATCCTGACCCGCACTGTGGAAGTCAAATCCGGATTGAAATATCCCTGAAGCCTCGACAAGTTGTGTTCAAACGATTGGGCGCGGCCGTGGTTTTGAGTTTCGCGCCTCAGTGCATCCTCAAGATATTCATTGTGGGCGCGGGCCACACGCGCCACATTCGCTCCCTGCCCAAGGATCAACGTACCGTATTGTGCGGGATGATTTGGCTCCATTTCCGGACGCTGACGGCTGTAGCCGGGAGTCTGCGCGTTGGCAATGTTGTGACCAGTGATTTCAACGCCAAGACGCGAGTTTCCAAGCGATTCGCCACCAACGTTCAGGATGTGCTGCAGGCCCGTTGGCATACGTCAGGCCCTCACTCTTACGAATGAAACACCATCACGCGCAGCGCTGGGTGCCACACTCTTGCCACGCTCATTGTAGCGCTTGTTGCTGCCGGCAGCGTTCTCGAGAACTGAAATCGAGCGCTTGAAGTTTTGTGAGAGTGACTGAAGGATCAATCTGTTTTGATCTATTCTCGGTTGGGCATTCAGGAATGCGGCGCGATAACCATCCGCAAGAGACTCGATCGAATCGATTGCGATGGCAAGACTCTTTCGGGTTTGTTCGTCGATCAGTGCAGCCACGTTTCGCTCATAGGCTCGCGCAACGGCCAGAAATTCCGACAGGGTTGGCATCTTTCCGCGCGCATCGTACGCCATCAAAAAGCAGAGTTTTTTTACGGCCGCCAATCTGCGTTCTTCGGCAGATTGTGCGCGCCGGACGATCTGATCTTTTTCCGTCACCAGCTTCTCGAACTCGGGCAGGGAAAAAGACACCACAAGATCCTCCTCGCGGGCGATCACCACAAGGAGTTCTTCAAGCAGAGTCATTTGCTGCTGGAGACAATCGAGAAACTGGGCCAGGATTTTCAGGAGCTCGTTCATGGGCCCACCTCAATCCCTCAACTCAGGGCAACCTCCGGGTCTTTGGAAAGCTCGTCCCGGAGGGCTTCCGAAAGAATGCCATCGGCGATTTTACCAGCGTCTGGCTTGTACTCGCCGCGTTCAATCATGGACTTGAATTTTGCCACCTTGTCTTCACGCACATCAGGTGTTGAATCAACAACCTGACGAGCCAGATTCAGCTCGCGTGCACGTGGAGAAATCTGGACGTTGGCTGCCGCCTGTTGTGCAGCTGGCTGTGCTGCCTTGGCGTAGGCATTGGTCGCAGACTTGACAGCCTGTGTGGCCTCGGCCTTCTTGGCATCTGCTGCTGGCTTCTGGCCAACGGCAGGTGCGTTAGAGGGCATGACTTGCGGCTGCTTGACGTTGTTGACGGCCATGGGAAACCCTCCAGTGAGTTCAACCTGCACATTAGCACTGCCTTGCGCCGACTTGAGTGGCAAACCTGTCACTCTGCCAAGAGCCCAACACCTTGCGCACTCTTTGCCCAATTCAGAATTGGAAAACCGTGCGCAGCAGATTCAACGAAATCTCATAACCCGATGATGACCCGGCAGAAAACGCTCCTTGCCTGCGATTCATCTTTTCATAATCAAATGAGATTCCTGTATCGATTTCAGTGCGTCTGCCCAATTCCCAGACCCAAAGAAGTTCGCTCTGCAAAGAAATGCCCTGGACCTGACGATTCAATGTTGAATCCTCGAAAGTTGAATCGCCGACCACCGCCGCCGCGCGCAGCTTGCCCTCGAACGTCTGGTTCATCAAGAGGAACTTTTGGCGATAGAAGAGACCGAACTCGGACCTGGACATTTTGCTGATCTTGACTTCGCCACCCAAATCCTGGGGTTCGGAAAAACCCTGTCGCCGGACGGCCACGACAGCCCCTGCCTCGATGTAATCCTCGAGCTTGATGCCCGCCCAAATCTCCCTCCGGCTGTCTGGCAAAAATGGGAAAAGATAACCAACAAACCTTCGATGCCTGAAACCCACTTCAACCCAGGGATTAGAATCATCTGCCCCAGAAAACCCCAGGGTGTCGATTGATGTGAGCGAGACGGACGACGTTGCACCATCGGCAGCCTTGAACGTGCTCTTGCTGGTCGACAATCGGAATGGATTGAGACCAATCGACAACCTGGGTTCTTCATCGGCCAAGCCACGAACGGAAACCAACATCAGTGCAAAAAAAACTGATCTGACAATAAAAGACACCTGACAACGACCTCCGGTCTTGAGCAAATCCGCTCATCGACTCCCCTGCTCGTTCAGAATATCAAAGTTGAAATTCCTTCCAAAGTTTGAATCAAAATAACTTCTGGAATCATAAAAGGCGAGAAACCACATCGACATGCGCCTTGCGTTTTCGGGGACGACAATCGTTGGTGCAAAAGCCAGCACCCGATTGGGTTGCCCGTAAAAAACAACCACGACGGGATACTCTTCAACCGGCCCATCATCAAATTGCACATGTGCAATCATGCTCCAGGGACAAGGCTCACCACCATGAAGGTTGATTTGGCTCACGAGTCGCTCCACCGAGTATCGCAATTCAAATGAGCGTCCCTCAGCGAGGCGACCAGAAATTGAGTGAGACCAATCGGCCCGAAAATCTATTCTTCCGGAAACGGGAGCAGGCATCACAAACACCGAAAAAACGGTATTATCTCCACCATCCTGAATCACAGAACCGTTTTGCAAAACAAGCATGAACTTGAATTCCAGTTGACCCGGCTGTTCATCGCCCAGCGAAATTTGAGCAGGAAAAAGCAGAAGCTGTCCGCTTTGCGGATCGCGAAATCCTTCTCCGAGTGTAGAAACATTCCATGCCTGTCCTTCTTTTCTCCAGTGAAGTTCGACCCGCTCGCTCAATCCGGCCCATTGGGATCCCACTGACCAGCGATAGTTGACCAGCATTTTCTTTGCAGCGACAAACCGCGATGGAACGATCACCTTGAAGCTTCCGTCCTGATGTTTTCCAATCGCCCAGTTGCCAGAAAGCTTTGGCCTTTCGTTGCCTCGTCCGCTGTGAAATTCAAGAATGTAGGACTCAGGCCGCAAAAACTCGGCAAAAACTGGATCAGCTTTGCAGTTGAAACTCGACATGCCGAACACAGCAAACAAAGTGATGAAAACGGACACCAAAAGGTTTGCCCGCGTGAAGAATGAAACTGGTTTTATTTGAATTCTCACGACAAACCCCCATCCGGATGACTCACTCATGCGAACGGGAATGATTGATTCTTTTCAGATGAAGTGCGACCGGCCAATCATTTAATGTCGACAGTTTCCACTGCAGACATGCTTGTAGGCGAGCCGCGCAGCGCGACCGGCGGGAGTATTGCTCGCCGAACCAGAAATCAACGAACGACCTTCCGATTTTTCAGACGAGGAAACCCCCGCCTGACCCGCTTGAATCTCATCGCCCACTCGTTTTGCAACGTTCCTGAGCGGATCCTGATTTGTTTGTGATGCAAGTGCAAAGCTTGTCACGGCCCTGCGAACAGGACTCCCACAATCAGGACAATGCGTCAGGGGAGCCTCACTGGCCCACTGCAAAGTCTCGAAATAACAGCAATCATTTGCTGCCTGAGCGTCGCCTTCCTTTTCCGGGGGAACCGGCTCGTAAACGTAAATCGGCATGTTTCGCCACCCACTGAATTGCATGCAGAACGGGACAGCCTAACACTCACATCCAAAGGTCGCAAAGCATCTGCTCGAGCGAGAACCCGACGACCCCGCCTTGATGCGCTTGCGCCAAAGGCACCACACGAGTGTCATACCATTTCTGAAAGGACTGCAGTTCATGCCAGTCCAGTCGACCGCCGGACAACAGAAACTTTTCGAGATGAGGGGCAAGAATTCGCGCGCTTGCCGAGAGAAATTCAACCTTGGGAGCAGATGCAAAAACCTGAGCGGCTCCCCATTGCGCGGCAAAAAGGTCAATATCGGAGAGAATAATTCGATACGCCTCGAGCAACACATGGCGAAATTCCTTGAGCAGATTTGGATTGCCCTCAACAGTCTCGTGATTGGCGACAAGCACATGCGAGAATGATTGGGGTATGCCAAATTCGCATGACCTGGATGCCTCCCGAACGAGGCCTCGGCGATACCCTACCAAACCCTCCCAATACATGTTCAATTCAAGCAAACTGTGCTGGCCAGAGAGGAGCGCCTGAGACATTTGCGACAATGGCACTTCCTCGGCCCGATCCTGGCTGCACTCGAGATCATACGCACAACTGATGTCTTCCCAGCGGGCACGCGCAGCCCCTGGATGAGCTGCGCCCAGGGTTCGCGGCAGCGACAGTGCGCACTCGGGCACGAGCGAGACAATTGCGCGGCAATCTCCACCCAGAAGGGTGCCCAAAATCCGGATTGAGGTTGTCGGGTGGGTCCGCCCGTAGTCCATGAGCTGTTCCAGATTCACTACGGCCAGTTGCAGCAGATTGGATTCCACGGAGGCAAGAAGACGTTCTGCAGACACGTGGGTCAGAAGTTGGTCTTGCCGCCCTTGCATTTTGGTCGGCCTGACCTCCCGCTGGTAAATTTCTGCAAGGAATCCAACCATGCCAACATCTGCATCGCCTTGAGTTCCACATTTGAGACGCGAGTTTATCATTTAAAACAGAACGCCTTTCCGTAAGTCCGAACTTAGAGCGCTGCTGATGCCAACGCCGATGAGGCGAAGCAATAGAGCTTGAGAGATAAACACACACAAATTACGTATATATCTAATTTTACAGCGTATTGTTTGGATATTTTTAATTCGAAATAAACTTTTGTACAATTTCGGAATTGCACAAGCTTGAATCTGAACTGTTGGCCATACAGTTGGTCCACGGAAACGAACCAATTGCACCGGCTTGACACCACGGCGCGACGTGATTATCACTGCCCGGCGTTGGGGAGATACCGAAGTGGCCAACCGGGGCAGACTGTAAATCTGCTGACTTTAGTCTTCAGTGGTTCGAATCCACTTCTCCCCACCACGAGAGCGGGAATAGCTCAATTGGCTAGAGCATCAGCCTTCCAAGCTGAGGGTTGCGGGTTCGAGACCCGTTTCCCGCTCCATTTTTCTCTGCCCCGGCCGGCATCCGTATTGGAGGACTCGATGACACAACCTCCATCTGCACACAAAACAGCTCTTATCACTGGAATTACAGGTCAAGATGGGGCCTATCTTGCACATTTGTTGCTGAAGAAAGGCTACAACGTGCATGGAATCAAACGGCGCTCGAGCAGTTTCAACACCCAGCGACTCGACCCTTTGTATCTTGACGAACATTTGCCGTCGGCAAAACTCAAACTGCATTACGGCGATATGACCGACCCTGTCGGCCTGGCCCGCATTGTGGAAGAAGTCGAGCCAGACGAAATTTATAACCTGGCAGCCCAAAGCCACGTGCGCGTGAGCTTCGACCAGCCCGACTACACGGGCCAGGTGGATGGTCTGGGTACCGTGCGCCTCCTGGAGTGCGTTCGGTCGCTGGGCCTGACACAAAAAACCCGATTTTATCAGGCCTCAACAAGCGAGCTTTACGGCAAGGTCCGGGAAATTCCGCAGTCGGAAACAACGCCCTTTCATCCGCGCAGCCCCTACGCTTGCGCGAAAATCTACTCCTACTGGAGTGTGGTGAATTACCGCGAAGCCTATGGAATGTTCGCCTCCAACGGCATTCTTTTCAATCATGAAAGCCCATTGCGCGGTGAAACCTTTGTAACCCGCAAAATCACCCGCGCTGCTGCGCGCATTTCGCTGGGACTCGACAACTGTTTGTGGATCGGCAACCTGGATGCCAAGCGCGACTGGGGCCATGCGCGCGAGTACGTTGAAGGGATGTGGCGTATTCTGAATCACACCCACGCTGACGATTTCGTCTTGGCCACTGGCCGGACCACCCGCGTGCGCGATTTTCTGCTGATGGCATTCCGCATTGCCGGCATCGAAATTGCATTCGAAGGCAGTGGAACTGAAGAAACGGGCCGCTGCACCAAAACGGGTCGGACATTGGTGAAAATTGATCCACGCTACTATCGCCCCGCTGAAGTTGATCTCTTGATTGGCGATGCTTCCAAGGCAAAACGCGAATTGGGGTGGGAAGCGAAAACTTCGGTCGAGGACCTGTGCAAGGAAATGGTGGCAGCCGACATTTATGTGGCTCGCCAGGAAATCTCGCGCCGCAATCACGCCGTGCCGACCATGGAAGAACTGGTCCACACACCCGGTCGCCTACAGGAGCTGTTGGCGGAATAACTCGACGTATTTGTCGACCACGGGATCCCAACCAAAACTCATGCCGTGACGATATGCATCATCCGCGAATGCAGGATTGGCCGCATACCAGTCGAGTCCTTCACGCAGCTCCCTTGCCATCGCAGCGGTATCGGGCGAACTCCAGTAAAGTGCATGCGGACCACAGGTTTCTGGCACAGCAGACTCACGGAAAACAAACACCGGTCGACGTGCCTGCATGGCCTCCAGAGGAGGGTAGCCCATGCCTTCAGAAATCGAAGGAAACAAAACCGCGGCGCAGTTTTTGTAAAACCAGAATTTGTCTTCTTCGCTGCAGATGCCAAGCAAATGGACTCGGCCATTGGCGCTGCTTTTGGCGATTAGTTCTTGCAATTCCTGTCCCGCGGGCGTTTGGCTATTGCCGAGCATGACAAGATCAAACTCCGGCAACTGCTCCATGAGCGGAATCAACGCGCGATAATTTTTGGTGTGCTTGTGCACGCCCACCGTCAAAAGATAAGGCCGTTGCGGAACAAAAGCGGGCATTTCTGCAGCAGGAAACGTTTTGAGTTCAAGCCCAAACGGTCGAACAAGCAAGGGAGTTTGCCTGACCTGCAAATGCTCGCGCACCTCTACCGCAGTGTTTTCCGAAATCGCCGTGACGACCGTGGAGCGATCGATGAATTTCTGGATGCGACGCAGACGCGCCCGACATCGGGCAGGGCTTTTTTCCTTCAAAAAATTGAGATCATTGATCGTGAATAGAAATTTGGAGAAATGCGCAGGCGGAAAGCCAACGTCTTGATGCGGGCAATACCAAAGATCATAGCGCGCATGCAGCCTGGGGAAGAGCTTAAGCAACTTGGATTCGCCCACATAGTCCACCGCGTCACCAAATCGGCCGATGTCTTTTTTGGGAACAAGAAACGTGAATCGGAACTCGGGCATGGCTGCAGCACGGCGTGCCAGGCGCTCACCAAAATAAAGTGCCACATGGCCCAAGCCGGAAGTGGGCTCACGCAAGCGATCGAGGTCGATGAGAATCTTTTTGGGTTTCGTTCCAGATGCTGCGTCGATTTTCACGCTCTTGCTGCTCCAAAATAACCGGCAATCGCCGAACAAATAAAATCAACGTCGTCGTTTGAAAGGTCGGGATAACTTGGAAGATTGATGGTCGTTGCTCCCAGCATTTCTGCATGGGGGAAAGACTGACCGCGTGCAAATTCACGGTGCATCGGGAAAAGATGAGACGGCGGAAACCCTGGACGTGTTTCAATACTGTGACTCTGCAGGTGAGCGCGCAATCCGTCGCGCATCTTCTCGTTTTCAACCCGAATGCTGACCATCCAGTACGAATGAGTTGTACCTGCACTTTCAGCATGAAAAACGATGTGAGGAACCGCCTTCAAGGCATCACGATAGCGCATTGCAATCGCCCTTTTTCGGGCCAGCACAGGCTCCACCCGTTCCAACTGGGCCGTGCCTATCGCTGCACAAATGTTGGTCATCCTGTAGTTGTAGCCAATGGCATCGTGCCAGTAGCTGCGTTCCGGACTGACAGCCTGGCTCTTGAGGTGAGCGCAACGTGCGATCAAGGCAGCGTTGTTTGAAACCAGCATTCCACCTTCACCGGTGGTGATGGTCTTGTTGCCGAAAAACGAAAAGCTGCCGATGTCGCCAAAGGTACCAACGTGCGCCATTCCAACCCGGGTGCCAATGGCCTCGGCACAATCTTCGATTAAAAAGATGCCCTTCTTTTTGCACAGCATCGACAACTTGTTCAGATCGCAGGCCTGGCCATAAAGGTGCACCGCCATGATCGCTTTTGTTTTGGGAGTCAGCGCGCGCTCAACGGCATTCAAATCCATCTGCCAGTCTTCGAGTGAAGACTCGACAAAAACCGGGATTGCACCGACGTACCGGATGGCATTGACTGAGGCCACATAGGTGAAGGCAGGAACGACAACTTCGTCTCCGGCCCCAACCCCCAAGGCCAAAAGTGCCAAATGCAGCGAGACGGTGCCATTCGAGCAACTGGTGGCAGCCGATGCTCCTACCCAAGCCGCAAACTCGCGCTCAAACCGTGTGACAAATTCGCCGCGCGAACTGATCCAACTCGACTGCAGGCATTCGTTGACGTAACGACTTTCATTGCCGGTGAGGTTGGGTCGGTAGACGGGGTATTTGAAATCGGGCATCACAAACGACCTTGAGTTTTGTGTTTGTCGCAAAAGTTTGAGACAAATTCATATCAGGATTGTCTCTGATTGTCTTGTTTGGAAGTGGCACTGGAATGGGGTGAAAATGGTGATTGCCGAAGGACATGGCGACCTGAAACAGGTTTCGGTTGTCATCATGACCCGCGACGAGGCGCACAACATTGAAGCATGTCTAAAAAGTCTGAGTGAATTCAGTGAAATAATCGTCGTCGACAACGGCTCCCGAGACAACACGTGCGAGATCATCAAACGATTCAGTAATGCCAAGCTGATACTCAGCGAATGGAAAGGTTACGGTGGCACACGCCAAGTGGGGGTGGATGCCGCCTCGAACGATTGGATCTTGTGGTTCGACGCTGATGAACGGATGACACCGGAACTTGCCTTGGAAATACGTCACGGCCTGAAAGACGCTTCCGAGGCGTGCGTTTTTTCGTTTCCCAGACGAAATTTCTTCTTGGGTCGCGCCATCCGCGGATGTGGCTGGTCTCCCGACCACGTGCGCCGCATCTTCAACCGCAAATACTCACGCTTCGACAACAAGACTGTTCACGAGGGCATTGCCTCAAACGGGCCAGTCGTCACACGTGTGCTCAAACAACCCATCATCCATTACAGCTACACGAGCCTGAAACAATTTTTTGAAAAGAACAGTCGCTATGCACTCCTGGCAGGTGCAGAGCGCCGCCGAATCGGCCGGCGCGTGAGGCCCGTGGAACTCTTCGTGCGCCCCCTGTGGGAGTTTTTTCGCTGTTACATCCTCAAGCGAGGCTTCATGGACGGCTTGCGCGGCCTGGTGATCTGCTTTGGTTCGGCGATCTATGTATTTTCTCGTGATGCTCACTGCCTGTTGGAACAGGAACAACCATAGGTTTTTAAAACAACCGCATCACGCCAACATCATTGCCCGCCCCGCGACAATTTCAGCGACCGAGCTGATGATAAAGAACTCCTCGACCTTCGAGTTTACGACGCGTCATTCCAGGACCATTCCATTGCAGGCTCAGACTCGAGCTCCCCAGCAACTGGAAATAATCGACACGAATCTGATGAAATCCACGGCTGAGATTCACCGAAGCACTCTTCTCAACTGAACCGTGCAGGCCATCATTGCTGATCACCCTGTTGCCATCAATCTTCAAGGCACTTCCATCGTCGGATCTGAGATAAAAAGTGTAGGAACCGTCGAGTGGCACCCAAATCAATCCATCGAAAACGAGACCAAATTGTGTCGACTTGTTTGACGGTGCGAGGGAAACACTTTGAACGGTACCCTGACCCAAAGGAGTCATTGCGTCGAAGTTCGGAATTCGCATCCAGAAGCCGCGATAAAAACGATAGCGAAGCCCATCACCATAGCCGGGAACTGGAGTTGCTGTCGGAACAGGTGTGGGTGTGGGTGAAGGTGTTGCGGTTGGGGTCGCTGTGGGCGCCACCGTTGGGGTTGCGCCGGGTGTGGGAGTTGGAGATTCGGTGGGCGCCGCCGTTGGAGTTGCTGTCGGGGTCGCTGTAGGTGTTGGAGCGACTGCTCCCAACGCATCCAGGGATGCCTTCACATTCACACGGCCTCCGGAGGAAACCTTGCCTGTGAGTCCCGCAACCGCATCCGAGGAATTCACGATTGCAGACCGAATCTGAGACATCGTTTTTGTTGGGCTGGCACCCCAAAGCAACGCAGCCATGCCAGCCACATGTGGAGTTGCCATGGAAGTTCCGCTCAACGTGGCATATCCATTGTTGCGGGCCAGGCTGTAGATATTTCTCCCAGGTGCGGCAACGTCGACTCCATCACCGTAATTCGAAAATGAACTCAGCGAGTCATTGGTCTCCGTGGAGGCCACCGACAACACGTTTGTGTAATTTTTGGTGTAGTAAGCGGGATAACTCGCCTTGGAAGCCGACTCGTTGCCGGCAGCTGCCACGAACAGGACTCCCGCATCCTGGGCAGCCTTGATTGCAGAGGCAATCAGGGAACTCGCACCGCCACCACCATAACTGTTGGAAGTCACCTTGGCGCCATTGGAAACTGCATATATCACGCCACTGTAAATGTCGTAATTGTATCCAGAGCCAGTGTCGTCGAGCACCTTCACGGGCATGATGCGGGTTGTCCAGTTGACCCCCGCCACACCGGTCGAATTGTTTCCACGCGCTCCGATCGTCCCGGCACAATGAGTCCCGTGCCCGTCGCCATCACTTGGATCGTTGTCTCCATAGGCGAAGTCCCAACCATTCACATCGTCGATGTATCCGTTGCTGTCGTCATCCACGCCGTTACCGGCAATCTCTTTTGTGTTCTTCCAAAGGTTGTTCTTGATGTCGTCATGATTGATGTCGACACCCGTGTCGATCACGGCAATCACGACGTTCTCGCTGCCCGTGAAGGAATCCCAGGCGGCGGGAGCGGAAATCTTAGTCATGCCCCACAACGATGGCCAACTCGGGTCGTTGGGTGTTGCAATCTTCTGAACCTTGAAATTCGGCTCTGCAAACAACACCGATGGAAGCTTGTGAATTTTGTTCAACGCAGAAATGATTTCAACAAGACTGCTTTTGGACAATTGCACTTTCATCAGGTCGAACGCAGGAGGCTTGCCGCCGAGTGTCATTTTTCGCAAGCTGTCGGCGGGTGTGAAGGTGGTTTTGAGCGCACCAATGGACAAATCCCCAAGCCCAACGATTTCTTCCGAATTCTCGATGTCCTCGTAATTTTTCACGGAACCGCTTTTCAACTTGAGTGGCAATCTGGCCTGCCAATCATCCCTCAACAGAATGTTCAACTCGATATTCTTGCCGTCCGGCACCTGGGCTTGAGCCTGAAGCAGGTTCTCTTTTGAATAGACCCTCTTGACCAAATCTTCAGAGAGTCCAAGATCAATTGCGGCTTCCTTGGGAATGGACACTCCGGAATCGGGAATCAATTGCCAAAGGGCCTCGTTGGGTTTCTTCAAAACGCATGCGGAAACAAAAATCGTTATGGAAAGTGGATACATTGCTCGCAGGCGCATGTTGTTCCCCCGTTTTCGAAAGCCGAAGGAGGATCGGACTGTTTGCCAATGTGTGTTAATTTTTTTTACAAAAACCAAATATTTTGAAGTGATAACGGAGAATTAATGAACCAAACACACATCGAGGCACGGCGATTACGCAAGCAATACAAGGAAGTCCTTGCTGTTGATGACGTCAGCTTCAGCGTTGGCAAAGGTGAATGCTTCGGACTGCTGGGTCCCAATGGTGCCGGCAAGACCACGACAATCGAGATGATGGAGGGTGTCACCCCGGCAACGTCAGGCGAAGTTTTGCTCGCCAACCAACCGCTGACACGCTCGCTGCAACATCGAATCGGTATCCAGTTTCAAAGCACCTCACTGCAGGATTTCCTGACGGTCCGGGAATGTCTCGAACTCTTTGCGGCTCTCTATGAAAATCCGCGAGACATTGGCGAACTCATCAAACTTTGTTCGCTTGAGGAATTTCTGGATCGAGACAACAGAAAGCTCTCGGGTGGACAAAGACAACGCCTGATGCTTGCGCTTGCACTGATCAACGATCCGGAAATTGTTTTTCTGGACGAGCCAACCACCGGACTCGATCCGCAGGCCCGCAGGAATCTCTGGTCGCTTGTCGAAAAAATAAAGGCAGAGGGCAAGAGCATTGTCCTGACGACCCACTACATGGAAGAAGCCTATGTCCTTTGCGACCAGATCGCGATTATGGACAAAGGAAAAATCATTGCACGGGGTGCACCAAAAACCCTGCTCAAGCAATATTTTGAAGGGCAATACATCGAAATTCCCGAGGAGGATCTGCTCGGTGAATCCCCGGAGCAACTCGGTTTCAAGTTTCACCGAAGGAATTCGCATGTTGAATTTCACGTTCCCGAAGTCAGGGAAGCCCTGGGCGTCTTTATCCAAAAAAACATCAATCTGAACCGCATGTCGGTTCGCACAGCCAGCCTTGAAGATCTTTTTCTTCACCTCACAGGCAGAGGACTCCGCGAATGAGAAAATTTATTGCCCTGCTGAATGCCAGAAACAAGGAATTTGTCCGCGACAGGGGATCAATGGCCTGGAGCCTGCTGTTTCCTTTCCTGATCATCATCGGATTTTCGTTCGCCTTCTCGGGACAAAATCAGGATATTTTCAAAGTCGCCGTGCACAGGCCAACAATCGCAAGCGTTTCGCCGGAATCACCTGCAAACCTCTTCTTGCAGACAAAGTTCATCCGGTTTCTGGAGACCGAGCAACTTCAACCCAGTATAGAAAAGCTTCAACGGCACCAATATGACATGGTCATCAGCCTGGAAGAGCAACCAAAATACTGGATCAACTCCAGTTCCCCCAAAGGCTATCTGCTCGAAAAAATGCTCAACTCTCAGACCTCAAAAGAGCCGACAGGATTCATCAAGGAACAGGTGACCGGACGGGAGATTCGCTACGTTGATTGGCTTATTGCAGGGTTGTTGGGAATGAACGTGATGTTCGGTTCACTTTTTGGCGTGGGCTACGTGATTGTCCGCTATAGAAAAGCCGGCGTCCTGCGCCGTCTCAAAGCAACGCCAGTTTCGGCATTTGAATTTCTTTCGGCGCAGGTCGCCAGCCGACTGATTCTGATGATGACAACATGTGCCATTGTCCTTGCAGGTTGCAGATTGCTGGTCGATCTGCAAATGTTTGGTTCATATTACGATTTGTTTGTCGTCCTCCTGATCGGGTCATTGTGCATGATTTCCCTGGCGCTCGTGGTGGCCGCACGTATTTCGAGCGAGGAGTTTGCAGGTGGCCTGCTCAATGTTGTGACCTGGCCCATGATGCTTTTTTCGGGAGTCTGGTTTTCGCTCGAGGGTGCTCACCCGGTTTTACAAAAATTCTCACGACTCCTGCCCCTCACCCATCTCGTGGATGCATCACGATCAATCATTACCGAAGGGGCCAAGCTTTCTGACGTGAGTGGCGATCTGTTGCTCATGGCAGGTTTGACAGCTGTTTTCATGATCATCAGTTCATGGCTGTTTCAGTGGGAATGACAGTTGCGAGCAAACTCCAAATAACTCCCCAGATTGTTTTGAATGCCGACAAACCTGAACTAGTATTTGACGCGCTCATCAGAATCTGAATGTGAATGTGAGCCGGCAATCCCTGGAGGGTTCCCATGTCTGTAGTTTTGGCAAAGGTCATCAAAGATTATCCCCTCGGTTCTTCCATGGTCCGTGCGCTGCATGGAATCGACCTGACCATTGAAGAAGGCGAATTCACCACCATCGCTGGACCATCCGGCTGCGGCAAATCCACACTTCTCAACCTGATAGGCTGCATGGATGTGGCCACCACCGGAACCGTGAGCATCGAAGGAAAGATCACGAATGCGTTGTCGGACCGGGATCAAACCCAGTTGCGCCTCAACACGCTCGGATTCATCTTTCAAAGTTTCAACCTCGTGCCGGTTTTGTCTGTCTATCAGAACGTCGAATTGCCGCTGCTCCTCAAGGGCGGCCTGAGCACCGTCGAACGGGCGCGACGTGTCGGTACCCTTTTGGAGCAGGTGGGATTGGGCAACAAGGCAAAGAACCGTTCCCATGAACTTTCGGGCGGACAACGTCAGCGTGTGGCTATTGCGAGAGCGCTGGTGACCCAGCCCAAAATTGTCCTTGCCGACGAACCCACGGCAAACCTCGACTCTGAAACCGGACAAAACATTATCGAGTTGATGCGCTCGCTCAATGAAAAGCAAAAAACCACATTTATTTTTTCGTCGCATGATCCCAAGGTGATTGAACATGCGCGCCGCATCGTCAGGCTCCAGGACGGCCGGGTGATTGAAGACGTGAGGAAATAAACATGTTGGAAGAACTCAAGGTCCTTCTGCTTGTCGCCATTCGCAACCTGGCACTCCACAAGGTCAAGACGTTTGTTGTGGGCGGCATTCTGCTGGCCGGCAGCTTCCTGGTGGTTTTTGGCTTGTCCCTGCTTGGCAGCATTGAAAGCACGATGTCGCAGAGCATCATCGGCAGCGTGGCAGGGCATTTGCAGGTTTATTCGGCCGATGCACGCGATGATCTGGCGCTGTTTGGCAGCGGATTTTTTGGCCGTGATGACCTCGGCGAAATCCCAAAATTCGAGGACGTCCGCACTGAAATCCTCAAACATCCCAACGTCGCGAGCATCGTTCCGCTGGGTTTCGAAAATGCCATCCTCGGACGCGGAAATCTTCTCGATGAGCTGTTCGAAAGATTCCGTTCCGTGGTGAAAAGCGGTCGCGAGGATGAAATCTCCTCGATGGTGGAAACAATCCGCCAAAACCTCAAGACGGTGCGGGCGGATCTCGAAAACGAACTCAAGATTGCCAGCAATCCCGAAGACGTCCGCAAGCAGGTCGCCGATATCGAAATAGCCTTGTCGGATGATTTCTGGTCTAAACTCAAAACCGACAGCGAATCGACACTCATCTTCCTGGAATCAAAAATCGCGCCCTTGTCTGGCGAAAAAGAACCTCTTTACCTTCGCTACATGGGAACAAATCCATCGCGCTTTGCCGAGGTCTTCCAGAAGTTCAAGATCGTCGAAGGCGAGAATATCCCCCCGGGCGAGCGCGGCATCCTCATCAGCAGGCGAATCTATGAAACTCAAATCAAGAACATCGTCGCCCGTGGATTCGACAATCTCCACAAGGGATTGGTCGTGCAAAGAAAATCACTGGATGGCGACGTCAATCTGAAAACGATCGCAACCGACCTGCCCAAGCAGTATCTCGAAGTTATGGTCTATCTCAACGGCAACACCCGAAATCAGGTCTTGCAGGAATTGCAGGTTTACCTGAAATCAAGCGAAAGCAACCTTGAAAAAATCCTCAAGGATTTTCTGACCATTGATGGCCAAAATTTCCAGAGTCGATATGAATTTTTCTACGCGAAAATTGCACAAAAAATCCGTCTCTACCCGTTCAAGTCAGGCGACACCATCAATTTGCGCTCGTACACGCGGAGTGGATTCCTTAAAACCGTTCCGCTGCGCATCTATGGCCTGTATGAATTCTCCGGACTTGAAAGTTCAGACCTCGCAGGTGCATTCAATTTTGTCGACCTCGTCAGCTATCGCGAGCTCTACGGGCGCATGAGCGCTGAAGGGCAGAAAGAGCTCGAAGAGATCCGCAGGCAGATTTCTGCCAAGCCAGTCGAATCTGCCGGCAGCCTTGAAGACTCACTTTTTGGCAGCGACAGTCAACTCGAGAAGCGGGTGGAAGAGCCGGCAATATCGGCGCAGTCTCCAGCCACGGCATCGCAGCCGCTTGAATTCAAGCGCGTCCAAACCGGCAAGTATGCGGCCGAGGAACTCGACTCAGGACTCGCAATCAATGCAGCCATCGTCCTGAAGAACCCACGCAAACTGAATTCAACCCGAACTGAAATTGAGCAACTCCTCAAACAGGCGAATTTGAATCTCAAGGTCGTGGACTGGAAGCAGGCATCCGGCACGCTTGGACAATTGGTTTCGGTCATCCGTGTTGTTCTGCTGGTGGCAGTCGCCATCATATTGATCGTTGCCATGGCCATCATCAACAACGCGATTATGATGACGACGCTCGAAAGAACCCGCGAGATTGGCACGCTGCGGGCCATTGGTGCGCAGCGCTCTTTCGTGCTGCGAATGTTCTTCGTTGAAACCCTCACCATCGGCTTTCTCGCGAGCTTTGCCGGATCGCTTCTCGCAGTCGGCTTGCTGTTCATCCTCAAGGTGCGCGGAATTGCGGCCCCATCTGATTTCGTGAGCTTTTTGTTTGGTGGTCCCCGACTCTATCCTGTCATTTCTCCCGATGTTGCAGTCTTGGCTCCGCTGTTCGTTGCCTTGCTGGCATTGGTTTTCACGATGTACCCCGCATTGATGGCAAGCAGAATCACACCTGCAGCCGCCATGCAGGACAGGGAGTAAAACGCCCATGTGGACATTCCTGATCATCGCCATCCGCAATCTTGTTCAAGCCCGAAGACGTACGATTCTTCTCGGGTCGGCCATCGCTTTCGTTTCTCTGTTGCTGCTGATGCTCCTGAGCATCAACAAAGGTGTGTCGGAGCGTTTGATTGAAGCATCCACACTCACCTCGACGGGCCATGTGAACGTGGCTGGCTTTTTCAAACAGCGCGCAAACTCGGCCACTCCGCTCATCACAAATCGTGAACAGATCCGTAAAATCGTGCAAGAGAACGTCACCGGTCTTGCGGCTGTCACCGACCGCGCACGTGGTTGGGGGCGCTTGATAGGACCCGGAGGTTCGTTCAACACTGGCTTGAATGGAATGATTCTTGAGGAATCGAATTTCCTCAATGAATTAAAGCTTGCCCAGCAGTCCGAATACAAAAAGGACGGGCAGAACAAGGTCATGGGCAACATTGCTGATTTCGGCAAACCCAACACCGTCTTGATCTTTGCAGGACAGGCGAAAAAGCTGGGCGTCGATGTTGGCGACACACTGACCTTCATCACCGAGGCCAACGGCGGACAAGCAAATTCGGTTGACTTGTCGGTCGTCGCAATTGCCCGGGACATGGGCTTTTTGAGCAACTTCAGCACCTTTGTCCCACGCCAGACCGTGCTGGATTTGGACCGCCGCGGCAACGATACAACGGGAGCTGTTTGGATTTACCTCAAAGACATCAGCCGCTCGGATGAAGTCCGCAAGCAATTGGTGGACGTCCTTGGCAAGGCAGGATTCAACATTCTCGAGCATGATCCGCGACCGTTCTTTTTCAAGTTTCAAAAAATCGTCAGCCAGGATTGGCGTGGACTGCGTCTGGACCTGACCACTTGGGACGATGAAGTGTCGTTCATCAACTGGATAGTGACGAGCCTCAACGGACTGTCTGTCTTTCTTGTTGCCATCCTGGGGCTGATCATCGCCACCGGAATAGCCAACAGCATGTGGATGACCGTGCGTGAACGCACCAAGGAAATTGGCACACTGCGCGCTATTGGGATGCAGAAAAACCAGGTTCGCAGATTGTTCATGCTCGAGTCCGCACTGCTCGGACTGGCCGGAGCGCTGTTTGGCTCGCTGCTGGGAGTGTTGATTGTCAATGGCATCAACCTCGCCCAGATTCCCATCAACAACAACGGTCTGCGCGTCTTCCTGATGACCGATGTTGTTCGACTCTCGCTCAATTTTGGACACGTGCTGGTGGCCATCATCTTCATGCCTCTGCTCACGGCTGTCGCTGCATTTTACCCGTCCCAAAAAGCCAGCCAGATGCGACCGGTGCAGGCTCTGAATCAAGGTAAATAAAGGAGAACTTCGAATGAAAAAAATCATTCTTTCGGGCATGCTTTTTGCCGCTGCATCTGCCGTGTCAACTTCGGCGTGGGCCTTGTCGGAGCCTGAGCTCAAGAGTCTGGTGGTGGAGCTTGACAACCGTCAGCGCAATTCGGGCGACTACAAATCTGTTGTGTTTATTGAACAAACCGAGAAGAACAAGGTCAGCCAGGCGTTCGAGGCGACGGTCTTTCGACGCGACGCAGATGACAAATGGATGCTGTTGTTCAGCAAACCCAAAAGCGAAGCCGGCAAAGGATACCTGAGGCTCGACAAAAACCTGTTTCTTTATGAACCGGCCTTGGGAAAATGGGAACGACGGACAGACAGGTCGGGCATCGGCGGGACCAATTCTCGCCGCTCGGACTTCGATGAATCACGTCTTTCCGAGGAGTACACCTCAAAATTCATCGCCGATGAAAAGCTCGGAAAATACGACGTTCATCATATTGTTCTCAATGCAAAGGCTGATGCCGACGTTGCCAGCCCGGTGTTGCATCTTTGGGTCGACAAGGCCTCAAAGAATATCCTCAAGCGACAGGAACGCTCACTGTCGGACAAACTCCTGCGAACGGTCTACTACCCGGGATGGGACAAAAAATTCAGCAAATCAAAAGGCGCTGATGTTTATATACCGCGCGAAATCCGCATCATTGATGAAGTCGAAAAAGGCAACGGCACCACTGTCGTTCTTCGTGATGTAAATCTCGATTCGCTTCCTCCCAATATTTTCACCAAGGCCTGGCTGGAGTCCCAAAGTCGATGAACACAAAGATTCAAGCTTTCAAACCGATCGTCTCGATTTCCATGTTCCCAATTCTGAGCATTGCGGTACTTGTTCCTTGCCCTGCAAAGGCTGACAGCAAACTTGAAGACGAAATGTTTGGCGGCGGCGCCACTTCGACTCCCGCTGTTGCAACTCCGACTGGGCCAGCCGCAGCCACTGCACCCACAGAAACAGTAAGGTCAGCTCCGGCATCCGAACAACTCACCCTGGGTGGACGACTCGAACTGCAATTCACCGGCAGCAAGAACAGTTCCCAGAGCATCGGCGACTCTCAATTCCTTCAATCGACAAAGGCTGAATTGTATCTCGATTCGAGGCCCACGGATGAATTGCGCGGATTCGTCAAGGGAACGCTGAGTTCGAGCGGAACGACGGGTGTGGCTCCATCGATCAGCGTGTCGGAAACCTGGATCAAGTGGTCTGGTCGCGGAAGCCTGTTCAGCACCCTTGGAAAACAAAAGCTCAAATGGGGGGCAGCGAGCTTCTGGAACCCAACTGATTTCTTGGCAGTGCAACCCAAGGATCCCTTTGCGCCCGTGGACGTTCGTCCTGGAGCAAACCTGCTGAAACTTCACGTGCCGTTCGAAAAATCAGGTAATAATGTTTATCTTTTGGCTGATTTCGAAAATGCCAACAGCTCGAATGATCCACGACTTGCCGGCCGCGCGGAACTCAATTTTGCATTGTCGGGTTTCAGTGGCGAGCTGACCTCGACGGTTGCAGGCGGTCACAAAAAGCCGCTGCAACTGGGACTCGACCTCAACACCTCGGCAGGCCCTGTTGACCTCATCATCGAATCTGCCTGGACCCGCAACAGCAAGCGCGACTTCTTCCGCAAGGTCACCTCGGAAAATGGTGCAACGGATGTTGAAACCTACTCGCGCAGCAGTGAAGCAATTGCTCAGATTGTTGCCGGCCTGCGCTACGACTTGAAATATTCCGAGAGCGACAGTGCCAACCTCGCCATCGAATATTTCTGGAATGATTTTGGCGCTGACAATGCTGTTGTAGAAGCTGTTTCTTTTTTGCGTGGGCAATCACAACGATTGTATCTTGCAAAGAAGTATCTGGGAGCAAGTCTTGTGCTGCTCCAACCAGGTTCATTCAACGACAGCTCCATCATCGTCTCGGGCCTTTGGAACATGACCGACAAAAGCTGGTTTTCACGAGCCGCATGGACAGAAAAAATCAGCGTGAAGTCGAACCTGATTCTTGCCGTGACCAGGGCTGGTGGATTGGGTGAATTTCGTGGAGGCATCCCGACCCCGGTGGCAGACGAGATTCGCAAGTCCGGACGTTTGGGCGATCTTGGCAACGCCCTGAACGCACTGGAAGGATTCTCCCAGGAGTGGACCCTCTCTGCGACTGCCGGAATCGACCTCTGACGAGAGGCAAACTCGATGAGCGAAAAAAAAATCACATTTGCGAAACTGCTCCCCTGGATTTCACTCGTCTGGGGTATTGTTTCTGCGATTCTCATCTCGCACAACACTCAAGGCATTCATAGATTTTTGTTCTTTTCCGGTTTGTTTGCCTTCGCAGGACTTGCCGGGTTTGTGATCATCCCGGGACGATCCCGCTTTTTGGATTGGCTGCGCGTTGTCTCTCAGCAAAGTTCTGCACAATACATTTTGTTTTTTTCGCTGCCGCTTTTATGGAAGGCAGACAATTGGCGGTGGATGCTGATCACCGCGGCGACAGGACTTTCAACGCTCTGGGACCCCTGGTTCAATTCCCTTTGGCAAAAAACCTGGTACCGCAGCTGGATTCTGGTGGTTTGCCTGATTCTCCTGTCCGGCCTTGTCCTGATCACGTGGAGCCCGTCATCATTTCGTTCGGGCACCCTGATTTTACTTCTCTGTTGCCTTGCATCCCACCTGTTCGTGACCTTCAACACCTGGCGCGAGCAAACAAGGGAATACAGCTCACTGGCCAAGAAAATGAGATTCATGAGCCTGTTTTTGACGGATTCATGGAAATTTGTTGCAATTGCGGCAGCGTTTCTGCTGACATCAACTCCCGTGCCGCCGCTGGGAGTCTGGGTTGCCGACGGTGGCCTCTCAGCCCGATTGGAAGACAAAACCCTCGAATGCGAAACCCGCATTGCAGCTCCTGCCAGCTTCAAAAGCGAAGTTGTCCACCTGTGGGAATTTCCCGGGCCCGACAGCCGAAGTGAAGAGGTCTCTCTGCCCGAGATCGTCGGAAACGGCATCGATCAAAAACCCTATCGCACTCTCTCGCGGAAAAAAGCATTTGCACTTCCGTTTGAACAGATTGTTCAGAACCACGTCCACTGCACTGTCTTGCTGCCAGGAATGGGTCCTGTTGGAAGAGTGTCGTATCATCCGCGCTGAAACAATCAATGCTGGAGTCAGTGAATGTGGCCCAAAAATTCAAGGTTGAAAATCAAAGCGAGAATTGTCGGTCTGAGCCTTGCTCTCTTGATTGTCGCGTCGTTTCCAATTCAACCCGCACGAGCCGATTCATCCGGGCAAATGCCGCAATCCGTAAACTCTGCGGAAAAAAGCGAAATTGAAAAACTCGGAATTTCCGAAGTCGCCATTGGAAACATGCTGATCTACTCACAGGAGTACATGAAATACTTCTTTTCGGATGCAGATTCTTCCGTTCAACCGCTGCCGGCATCGGGAATTTCTCTATTCTCCACCTTCGGAATCGATGAAAGTTCGCGCTTGTTGTTCATTCTCACCATTCCCCTGAGGGAAGAACGAGTTTACAAAAAAGACAAGGACGTTTTCACCTACTACTATCCCAAAATGTTCATTTCCGGCTATGAGAAGGATTGGTTTGAAACAGCCATCCTGCGGGAAAAATCATCTTTCAGGGTGAGTACGTCGATCGGCATCGGATTCCCCCTCAGCCACAGGTTCCTGAGCTATTTTCCTCCGTTGTTGCTCAATCGGGCCAGTGTGCGACTCTCCAAAAAAGTGGATTTGAATTTTGGTGTGGGATATTCGGGTAATGTTTCTTTGGGAGCCTGGTTCTTTCCCTTTGGTGTGAGTTACCGTTTGCTCGAAGACTAATCCCCCGAAAGAAATACAAATTCACCGTAACTGAATCTTCTTGCCCAGCTCAGGGTTTGACGCCCTTCGCGAAGAACAATAATTCGTCCGATACCCCCGAAGGAGAAATGGGGGAGCCATTTGAAATTCCGCAAAACCAGGAAAACCCGCAGATCGATATTCAGCCAAAGCAGCAGACTGGCTGCGTGCTGCGTTGTTTTGCTCGCGAGTTCGAATGCGATTGCAGATATCAAAATCGAGCCACCCCTGTCGACCACAGCAAACAAATCACCGGAAGCAACAGATCCATCAGGCAGACGTGCCTCGAATTGGCATTTTCAAGCCACCTACGCCTTGACATCAGCAGACGTCGAAACACCGGCGTGGGACACACGCACAGATCCCGTGAGCGCAGTTCAAAAGAGCACCACGGGCTTGTTCAGCGAAAACCGCTATAGCCACTCAATCGAAATGCCCTTCACCCAACGCCAATCGCTCCGATTCGGACTTTCGCTGTTGAATTGCCAGTCGGTCGCGGCCACAGGCTGGATGGCTGCTCTGGCCAGCAAATCGAAAGCTCCCGAATGGCGGAGCTGGGGCATCGGCACAGATGTTTTTCTTGTCAGGCATGCGTCTGCCCATGTGGATCTCGATGCGGGCTTGAACGCAGACTACTTTGTTTCGGGTGTCGCGACCCTTCCGACCTCCGAGAATGCCACAGTCGAACTTCAAAATTCGTCTCGCCTTGAGCAAAAGATGGCGTGGCGCTTGGGTTTCAATGGTGGAATTGGTGGACTTTACTGGGGTCCGCTCGGATTCGTCCTGAGAATTTCTGGTCAGGTGCTTCAGGCACAATTCAAGGGTCACACTCAGCCGTTGCGCGTCCAGGGACTGCAAGTGCAGATTGGTGCAGGTCTCGATTTGGGGAGGGGTGAACCATGACTCCATCTCTTCTGCGCTGGCTGGGAATAAGCATTTTTGCAGGAACGTGTGGAACATCCCTGACCTCGTCCTGCGCACGCCAACCCATCCAGTCTCTCGAGGAAACTTCCGAAGAACTCAACGTGGAAGGTTCATTCGTCGATTGGTCTGCGACTGCAAATTCATTTTCTGGCGGCATGTTCGTGTTGATGGATGCGGCCACCAATGAAGTTTTCACCTCTGAAATCAGAAACAACCATTTCAGACTTGAGAAGATTCCATCCCTCGGCAGATACTACGGATTGCTGTTGGGTCCGGACTTTCAGGTTCGAGGCACATTGCAAAAATCATCCGCAGATGGAGCAACAAACTTTTACGTCTTCAAAATGGGGGCATCTGCCGGTCAACTTGGAACTCTGGTCGTCAACAACGGAAAACTGGAAAGCAGCCAGCAATCCGAGCTCGAGTTTCAGGCAACCTTGGGCATCAGCAAAGGGGCAAATCCATACACCCTAGATTACAGCACCACAATGGCTGCCAACCCGGATATCGACACGGACGGAATCCCCAACATGATCGACAACAACGTCGATGGTGATGACTATTTCAACATTCTCGATGTACGCACCTACAGCGACAAGTCGCTTCCTGACTCAAAGATTCCATGGCAGTACAACTATGCCAATGGCATTCCACGCACCGGATTTTTCAAGTGCGATCAGCTCAAAACTCCGAACCCGGGCGCAACTCCCACAAAGTTTTCATACGAATTCTGGTGCTCCCTGAAACTACCCGCGGGAATTGCAGAAAAAATCACATTGAAAACCTTCGCAAACGAGTCCGAGTTGTTTGATGATGGCGGCGCAACAAATGAAAAAGCCAAAGACCCATCCGCCAATGATGGCGTATGGAATGGCAGGTTCACCATCGACGAATCGAAGAATTCACTTTTTCCGAATCAGCTGGTCATTGCCAATGTCGTTCTCAAGGACGGAAAGACCAGAACGTATCTGACAACATTGGGGCCTTCTTTTCCATATTCAGTGAAGTTTGAAGAATCGCAAGGCACCCCCCTCATCACTCTCACGGCAACAAATCTCGAAATCAGTTGCGTGATTGAGAACTGGAGCAAATTGAAAATTCCCAAAGGAATGATGTTGGAAGTTTTAATGCTGAATCCGGATGATCTTTCCTTCATCAAGAGCTTCAGCATGTTGCTGGAATCAGGTGAGCCTGCCAGCGAGGGATCTTCCGATTATCGGTTCAAGCTCACCGACGATAAAATCAACCAACTCGGACTGGATCCCGACAAAAAGTACGTCTTCAAGGCAAGAGTCGTTGGCCCGGCTTCACTGCCTGGCCTTGTGGGATCAGCAGCAGAATCGCTCGAATCTGTAGGAATACCAATCACCGATCCGCAATGACAAAAGTCTTTTCACCGTCGATTTTTTAAACAGGTAATCCTCCAAAAAAGACAAGAATCATATCCTTCTTGATTGGCACCCTGTTTGCTAATCGTGACGCATGAGCAAGGACCCGCTTTCTTGCCGTCGGAGGGGAAGACCATGAAAAAGATAAGAGTATTGGCAGCTTTGGCATTGACCACAGGGGTTGCCGCATGCGGGCAAAACAACAACTCAAACATCATGGCTTCGGATTCAGAGAATGGCGTTCATTATGTTGTCATTGGTCAAGACACGGTTTTGAAAAAAACCAAGGAAGACTCGTCGACCCTCAAGCCCGGTACAGAGAAATGCAATGTTCCCGCCGGAACAAAACTTCAACTATCTGAAGCGCCCCGCTATGACGTGAATCACTACATCGTGAACACTGCGGAATTCCTGAATGACTGCAGTTTCAGCAAGGGTTATCTGTTCAGCAAGCATGTGTCCAAGACAAGCTTGGGTGGTGCTTTTTCTCCCAATGTAAAAGCCTTTCTCGACACGATTGCTTTTGCTGAAGGCACCGATGACCGCTACGACATTATTTTCACTTATGCGCGGTTCTTCAGCTATGCCGATCACCCACGTGATTTGCGTTGCTCGGGTTCCTTGTGCTCCGACGCCGCAGGCCGTTACCAATTTTTGTCGACCACCTGGGACAATCTGGCGAGGAGACTCGCGCTTTATGACTTTTCACCCGAGAACCAAGACCGCGCTGCTGTTCAACTCATCAAGGATGCAGGAGTCTATGGAAAAGTCGTCAGCATTTCGAGCTTCAATGAGTTCGCTGATGCTGCCTACGGTGTGTCTGCGACCTGGGCCTCAATGCCGGGAAGCCCTTACGGACAACCAACCTATTCGGCCTCAACCCTGTACTCGAAGTTCAACACATTCCTGAACAGATATTGAGAATTTAAGAGCCTCGATACATGCGAATGCAAAGGTGCGCCTCAATTGCGAGGTGCGCCTTTGTCGATCCATTCCTTGATTTTTTGCTTTTGCTCATCTGTTGGATCATTTGCATCGCCGCCACCGGACCTGGTGTGAAGATAGGGTTTGCATGAACCAGTCATCGCTTCTTTGGTAGGCGCGTCCATCATGGCGTACAGAATCGAATTTGCCGATGATCCAGGTTCAACATATTTCAAAGACTCACAACCCAAACCGGCAAATCGCGCGATGGCTTGATTGAGCTTGAGCGAGTTGTACGCTGCATCTTCGGTCGTCATGTCGAGATTCTTCACATTGTCCTTGTATGCGACGTTGTCGGGACTGTGGCATTGACCACAATCCTTGAGATAAGCCGAGTACAAGCCGCTGAAGGTGGACAAGTCCGGTTCTTTCTTTTTCTCACCATCGCAAGCCACGAGAATCAGCGGAATCACAGCAGCCAATCCAAGACGGAAGAATTGGGACGTTGTTCCTACAAAAAAACACAAAGTTTTCATTTTATTTTCCTTGTCCTGGCTGATTGACTCGTTTTTTGATGCGTTCGACATGTGCAGACAAAGAATTTCTCTCATCGCCATTCAGAAGCTCAACACGGTCCGATTTTGCAATGGAATCCAGTTCCACGATCGCATCGGATCGGCTGATGAAATCGCGCTGACCTGCTGCCAGAAGAGTCGCACGGGCAGCAGACTGTTCTGCCTTCAAGCGCAGCCAGCGATTTGCCATGGGGCGACTCGCGCCTGCCAACGAATCCAGCTTCGACAAGGCACGGCGGCCGAGATTCAGATAGGACTCGAGGCCTTTGGCAGAGAGTGCGATCTTTTTATCCGTGTAACGACTCGACAACATCCAACCAACCCGCAGGGTTTCGAGAATGGCTTCATCCGCCGGCTCGCCCGAATCCTCGGCCGTTTCAGATGCCAGACTCAGGCATTTCTCAAACTGCTGGACCGACTTTGCTGATTCATTGGCAGACCACAAATCAGTTGCCTGGGCCGAACAATCCTTGAGAACGAAGCGAGCCCAGTTTTCCTTGCTGAGAGCAAATGACTTGAGTGATTTTTCCCAGCCTCCCATGATCCGCATGCGGTTTTCACGCAGCGGCACCCTGGCTGACGCATTGGTGTTCATTTGGGTGAGGAAGCCCCATGAAAGCGCACTGTATCGTTCTGGCTGAAAGTCGACAACATCGCCGGGAAGTCCGGATGCTTTGCGCGAGGAAGTTTTTTCGGCAAGAAGAATGGCCTTGTCGAACGCGTTGGCCGCAAGTTTGGATTGTCCGGATTTCATCAGAGTCCAACCCTGCATGAACAAGGCCTTCAAGGCATTTTCATCGCGGCGCTTTTCGATCCGGCCGACCAATTGACCGTAAATTTCGGAGGCCTCCTTGAATTTGTCAGCCTGCGAAAGATAGAACGCCGTCTTCTCCAACCAGCCATCCAGTTGTTCATCGCTCAGCTTGAGAGCTTTTGCTGCTGCAAGCGCCTGTTGGGAAACCTCGGCAGCACGCAAAAACTCACCATTGCGGTACAAGGCTCTCGCAAAATTCCAGCGGAATGCCTGTCGCAGTTGTTCGTTTTCGAAGGCAATTTTCTCACGAGCCGCAAAAAATCCGGAAGCAAGTCCGAAGCGGTTGGTTTGCAGGTGAAGCATTGCCAGATTTTGAAGAATCTGTGCGCTCATTCGCGGGCTTTTACGCGCAAGATCAAGAGCAATCATATACTGATGATGCGCTGCCTGGCTCAAATCCTGGTCGAAAGTGAAGCCTTTCATCCTGCGCAGCATTTTTTCGTGGGAAACATAGCCGAGCAGAAAATGTTTTCCGGCGGGTCGAGAACCATCGTCCTTCAATCCGAGCAGAAGTTTTTCCGCGTCGTCCAGCAGTTCGATTGAATCCTTGTCCTTGCGCGCAAGGTCATCAAAAAGCAGCACGGCCGCTTTTGCAAAATCCAGATTTGCAGCTGTGAAGGACGCGCTCTTGAGGCTCTCATAGCGCTCATCCAGCAGCTTGCGGTTGTTGTCCTGGAGAAGCGTCGTCACAAACCCAAGATGTGCTTCCTGGTCATCGGTGAGGCGAACCGAAGAGTAATAAACTTGCGAGGCGGATTTGGAATCCTGCTTTGCCCAGAATCCATAGGCCTTGTCGAGCACGACTGAAACATACTGATCGCGTGCATGCATGAATTCGGTGTCGCTCAACTTTGCTGCCGACAGCCAATTGGTTGCAACAAAGCCCATGACTCTCGTCTTGTTGAATTCGGCCAAGGTCAAAACGGCCTGCACGGCTATGGCACGATTCAAATAATATTGGTCCGCGGTCTTCGCAAAAATCTTGTTGAACTCCGGGAAGAATTTATCTTCATCCGTCTCATTCCGGGCAATCGCGATTCTCAGAACAGCTTCTTGCGAAGAAAGCAACGTGTCGATCAATGATCCGGATTTGACCTTCACATGGATGGCTTGAATCCTCGCCAGCCTGTCCGCCGGCGACTTGTATGTCTCGGCAATCTTGCCGACAATGACCGAAGACACGAAAGCTTTGGACTCATCACTCAGGATTCCACTCTGAGCCACAGAGGATGCGACATCGTACCAGGTGTCCATTGAAATTGTTTTCTGATCCGAAAGCTGTCTCGACAATGAAAAATAAACGTACTGCTCGAGCGGCGAACGCTGCTGAGCAATGTTCGCAGACATGAAACGTTCTTTTGCCTTTGCTGGATTGCGCGAATACAGATCGACATAAGCCAAGGCAAGGTTGGCGAACGATTTGAATCCACTGTTTTCACGCTCAAGAATTTTTCGCTTTTCGCTCAAAAGCGAAACGAATTCGGGTGAAATTTGATCCAGTCGTTCACGCGCGCGGTATTGCATGACTTCGAGAAGATTGCGCAAGACAGAGTAACCTGGTTTATCGGAGGCAGGCGCACCAGCCTCGATAAAGCCAAGAAAATACAGTGCAGCCTGATATTCCCCGGTCAGAAAGTGATGACTGAAGGTCTTTTCAAGGGATTCGATGTTCCGATATTTTTCGAAGCGATAGCGCAATGCGTTGATGATGAGCGTGCGCTCGGCAATACTGCGGCTCGTTCGGTAGGCATCGAGCAGCGTCTGTTCCGTCCAGGCCACCGGAACAAGACCTGTACGTGGAATGCGATACACATCCAATGCACCTTCAAAAGCGCAGGTCATGAACAAATTGTCTCTACCGGGAGCAGGATAATTGCAGTTCTGGTCCGCGGTGGTCAGCTGTTCCGGCAAAATGGCTGCACCCTGACTTTCAAGTTGACCAACAGGAATACGGAACAACACTCCATTGTCATTACCGTCGATCCGCGCATCCCCATTGGTGTCATTTGAAAATTGCGCGAAATAGACAGATTCGCCGCGTTCATCGAAGTGTGGAAATCCAGACAACCCCGGCAAAGACACATTGAGCGCCCAGGTCCTCGAGTCTTTGATGCGAAACACTTTCAAAACGCGTTCCAAATCAAAAGCCTCGGTGCCTGCTTTTTTATCGGCAGTTGAAGCGAAAACAATCCAGCGTCCTTGCGCGTCGGCGTGAGCAGAAAAAATCTGGTCTTCGAGCAGGACCTTTTTCTCTCCGCTTTGCAGATTCCAGCTCACCAGCTGTGCCTTGCTGCTGCCCAATGGGCGACGGATAAAGCCAAGAAGCTGCTGCGAAAGCCAGAAAGGCTGCTCCGATGCACTGCTTTCATCGGCGCAGACTGGCTTGGCGGCCTTTTCCAACAAGACATCCTGCACAGCTTGAACGCAGACATCACCGCGGGCACGCATTTCAAACGATGTGTACGCAATGCGGGAACTGTCCGCGCTGATCGCAGGGTCCTTGGTATCGAATTCGGCCTTGACGAGTGGTTGCGCCTGTCCGAGCGAACCGGAACCCTTCAAACCTCGCCAAAACAAGCGGGTCGCAAGATTGGAGCTGCGGGTGAAGAAGATCTTGTCTTCATTGCCACCAATTGCGACCTGAAAATGGTTTTCCGGACCCACTGTCAGTTTCTCGAGAGCCTCCATCCTGGGCATCCGCAATGAACCCGGAGATGCTGCAAAAGCCTCTGCAACAGTCAATGTGCACCAAAGTCCCAGCAAAAGTTGCGCGGAAAATCGATGTGAAGGTAGATGCGACGTCTGTTTTTTCGTTTTGTTTTGAATGAACATCGTCAACCTCAACGTTTGTTGGACTGGTTCAACGTGTAGTCACCATCCATCACCTGATATGCTTTTTCCTTGCGCTTTTCGGTCGCACCGGGTGGCAGCACCGTTGGTCGGAAATCCACCGACTTCTGTTCTGCTGCTTTCTCAAGGTCCGGCCAATCGCCTGAACTTTCCTCTTCGATGAGAGTGGTTCTGTCGATGACAACCAAAGTCGGAACACAGCCGACAAGTGCAAGGGCAGCAGCACAAACAAAAATTGCTTTTTTCATTGAATCGGTACCTCACGCATTGTTTTAACCAAATCTTGTGTTTTTGCATTGATGATTGGAGTCAGCGGCAGATGCGGAATAGCGAAGCGCTGAGAAACCACACCGCCGATGCCAACATCCAAATCCAGGAAGCCCTGCAGCATTTGTAATCCAACATAGGTTGGATATCCAACCGCCAAGGCCAGGCGTGCCTTGTTGAGCAACGGATCGGCACCTGTGGGATCGAGCACGTCCATCATCGCCAGCAACTGGTTCTTGCCGATTTCGGTGACATCCACGCGCCCCTCGACCAATGACTTCGAGAGATCCACATCCATGGCAAGGCGTGCGCTCAGCGGCGCCGGTTTGGCCAAATCAGGCTTTGCTGCCAGGAGTGCCGTATTGAGTTTCGTGACCCGCCCCTGGAGCCCGGCAACAAGGCGGGACGGCTGAATGTCGACAAAACCTTGTCCGGCAAGAACTCCCTCAAAAACATCCGCGTCAAGCTTGTCGATGCTCAACATGTTTTGCTTCAACGAGAACCGTCCGCGCAGCGGCCCAAACTTTTTGTCGAGTGCGCTCAATTGCTCGATCACGAGAAGCGAATCCTCGTTCAACATAGGCACAAATTTGGATGCATCCACCCGCTTGAACGGATTGTCCTGAATCAAATAGGTCCATTTGAGGCTCTTCAAATTGACAAGTTCCAGCTCCTGTTGAAAAGGGATGCGACCGTTTGCGTTTTGAATGCCACCCAGCTGATGTTGGGCTGAAAATCCCTCGAGCCTCGCTTCGCCAGCCAATCGAACGGACTTTTGTTCTTTTTGCGTCAACTCCCAGCCCACGTGAACGATACCATCGAGCGCAACCTTGTCCTGGGCTCGAATTCCATAGCGGAAAAGTTTGGGCGGCTTGACGGCAAGCTTGCCTTCAAATCGACTGTTGGTCGCCTTGATGTCGCTGCCTCCCCGGAAGGTCACATTGAATTGATCCCGGCCGGTGTTCACGTTGCCCTGACGAATATCAACCCGAGTTTTCGCGTCTGTCTGAAGACTCAACTGGGTTGCGACATCTTTCAAATAGGGGCCAATCTCCTCCGGAAGACCCATTGTTTTGGCGGGATCAATCCGCCCGACATTTGCTTTCAATCCCAAATCGACACCGTCCGAGAGATCAATCCTGGAGCGCGCGTTGAGACTCCCGGAAATCGACTCGACAGTGGCCAATGCGGGAATGCCGGCCTTGGGAATCTGAAAAACCACATCTGCAGTCAGCTGATTGCGTGCGAGTCGAGCCTTGACAGTCGATTTCAATGGGCCTGCGATTTGCAACATGTTTTTGTCAAACAGTGGCATCGTCGGCTTTTCAAGAAACTGGACCTGTGCGTCGACATCTGCCGCCAGCGTCAAAAGCTTCAGGGGAGGGATTGTAGCTTTGAGAATCGTGTCGGAATTGTGTGGCAGAGAAATTTTCCATTTGGCATTGATCCCGGTTCCTCCCAGCATTCCCAGCTGATCTGCCAACGGCGTCAGTTTCCGCAACCTCAGGAGAGCGAACACGTCGGTCATTCCCGACAAGGTCAGGTTTCGTGGTGCGTTCATCACATCCAATTGATTTTTCAGCAATGGCAAACCTGCCCAATCGACCTGGGTTGTCACCTTTATATCCTTCAGCAACTTGGGCTGTGGAATTTCAATCCGTCCTTGAATCTGCAACCCGCCCGGAAAATGAAGGGCAGTGGGAGATTTCCTGGGGGGCTCTCGGATTTGCTCAATCTCAATTTTGTGAATCAGCCCAACGTTGCGAATTCCTGCGTCCAGGGTGTCAAGAAGCGCCTGCAAATCCTTCCATTGGCTGGAAATGTTGATGCCAACAGAATTTTTAAGCTTGAGAAGTCCCAGTGAATCATTCACCGGCTTCAAGGAAGGAATGAAACCCAGCAGATGATCCTTGATGTATGTTTCGTTTTCAATTGCGACCGTCCAGTCGCCCTTTTCTGTCGACTTCAAATCCACGGTCGCAGACAACAGTCCCTCTTTGGGCTTGCCCCAGGTGATCCCTGGACGAACGATCAATTCCTTGAGGCGAGCACCCGACAAGGGCTTGCGCAAATCTCTCAACAATGGTGGTTGCAATCGAACATCAAGTGGAGTCTCGAACTCAAGACCCGCAAGATAATCGGGATTGATGGATTTGAGCAACGATGAAAATGCTGCTCCCTTCAATGACAAGGCTTCCAATTGAACACGCAACGGAGAATTGCGGGAACTCAATCGATATTCAGCGGGTGAAAGATCGAGACTCACAGAAGCCGCTATCCCAAGCCGCGCTTTGGCATCAATTCCATCCGCAGGCAACTTCAGGTGGGCATCCAATCCGGAAATCTCAATCCCGGATTCCCCACCCAGCGTCAGCGACTGCACCAAAGGCGGAAACTTGTCACCGATTTGCTTTTGAAACTCCGATGCAGAGACAGATTCGAGCGAATAGATGTCCTTGAGATCCAGCCGAATCGGGGCAGGAATTTTCTGCTGAATCATCAATTGCTTCAAGGACACTTGTGCAATCCCACCCTTGGCCAAGCGGGAGGTCAGCTGGGTTTTTCCGGAAAGAATGAAGAGAATGTTCGAAAGCTCAAAATTCGGTGCCGTGGTGTCCACAAATGAAAGCTTGAGGTTGCTCTCCAACTGGATATCGGGCTGCATCTCAAAATGCAAAAATGGCAATGCTGGCGAAAGACGCTCAGCCTCCAGCAGAAGATTTTTCCTTGCCCGCCCGGTCACGGAACCAATCCGAACCTTGATACCGGCATTCAGTTGTTTGCTCTCGAGACTCAGTTCAGAAGCAAAATCAAGATCGTGCAATCCAACTTTGGCGACGAGAGGACCCTGTTTGATGATGGCATCCAAACTCAATCCACGAATGACAATCGAATTGAGATTCACAGCAGCTGGAGGATTGACAATCAAGTCTTTCAGCAAAGCCAACGGATTGGACGGCTCACTCTTTGAACTGTCCTTCGGCAAATTCAATTCGGCCTTGACGCGCGGCGCCACAACTTCAATTTCCGATACCTGAAGTCGTCGTTTGAGCAATTCCCAAAATGAAAAACGCACCAGAACACTTTCTAGTTCGAGCTCAATTTTGCCCAACTCAGGGTCGTTCAAACTTGCAGAGACTCCATCGAGTGCAACCCGTGCGAGCGGATCAATCGAAAGACCCTTGATTTGAGTTTTGAGGTTGAAATCCTTTTCCAGCCTCGCTTGAACTGGCGGCAGGATTTTACCCATCACAAATGGACTTCGGACAGCAGCCAACAACAAGGCCACCAGTAGAAACAAACTGCCCAGCAGGATCGTGAGATATTGCAACAACTTCAACGGTGGAACCAACCGCACAAGCCCTCCGAGGCGCGAGATATTCGTCAAGATTAACGAAACAAATCCTTCGCCGCATGTCATTGTCGTGACAGCCAAGGGTGCCGTCATGTCCCGCCAGAATCAACGATGATCTTTTTTCCCTCTCGAACCATCAGCGTGCTGATAGAATACCGAATTGCAAGGTGTTTTGAACAATTGTGGAATCAAGTGAAAAGGCAAATGCGCATGGCAATTGCTCACCCCAGACACTGGCAGCGTTTGCTGCAAAGAAAACTGGCAGAACAAACACGGCTCAACTGGCGCTGGCTGTTCGTCCGCGTGTTCAATGATGCAACTGCGAGGGCAAAAAGGTTCGACATCGCATCCGACTCGCGTGCTTTGTCTTTCACGTTCATTCTTTCACTTGTTCCTCTGCTTGCCATCGCTTTCACCTTTTTCAAGTTGTTCGGGGGCTTGAACTATTTTCTGGAAAACACACTCAAGCCTTTGCTCGAGAAGAGTTTCCCAATAAACGTTGCAGAACAGCTGAAATCATTCATCGACGGCTTCGTCGGCAATCTGCAAACAGGCACACTGGGAGTCGTCTCGTTCGTGACGCTCCTTGCCACCGTGATTGTACTGATGATGAACATTGAACAAAGTTTCAATCGCATCTTTGAGGCGCGCGATCGTCGCTCGATCATGAAGAGAATTGGCAGTTATTGGATTATGCTGTCAGCAACACCGCTGATTATTGTCTTGAGCTCCGCAAAATCATCTGAACTTCTTCTCGCATTCAAATCATCAAAAGGCATTTTGAACCAATTTGGCGTTGTTGATTTTCTTAGATTTGCGGTGGGACACCTTGTCCAGGTCGTTGGCTTTGGCAGCCTCTTCATCGTTCTTCCCGCGAACAAACCCAGGCTGATTTCTGCTTTCTGGGGCGCTCTTGTCACTCATCTTGTCTTTCAGTTGCTTGCAACAATCAATGTCCACTACGCGACATTTGTCTTTTCAAACAGCACGAATCTGCGTTTGTACGGAAGCCTTCCCTTGCTTGTGTTGGTCTTCCTCATCTGGTTGCGCCTTGTGTGGCTCGGAATCCTTTACGGTGCCTGCGTTTGTGTTTCGATCGACAGATACCTCGACACAGTCAAAAGTTCAGAAAACAAGAAGCCCTGGCAGGTTCCCCATGACACAATCCTCAACTGCATCCGAACACTTGAACACTATATCGAGTCATTCAATCAACAACGGCGCCCCTTGTCCCACGCCGATGTCGCAGCGCTTCTCGAGATCTCCATCGATGAACTCGAGCAGCATCAGGAGCGATTGCAGCGCAAAGGCTTGATTATTCCGATACGATTCGAGGAACGGGATTGCTTCGCGGCAACCGTGTCGGCTCTCAATTGCCACACTCAACCACGTCAACTGGTTGCAGACCTTCTTGAAATCCCACCCAACCAGCTCAAGACAGCGTCGTTTTCCGAGTCCAATCCGCAAGATCTCGTCCAGCAGGCTCGGACCATCCTGGCTTCGCTGGGAAGCTGAATCCATTTTGCTCCAATGCTCCAGGTACAAGCCGTGCAAACCCGCGCTTTTCGGGTAGTTACACCATCCAAGACAGCTCTGGAAAGCACTTGCATTTCGCCATCTTAAGTTTCCCCAACGGCCAACCGATAGCGCCAACGATGGCGGTTGATGGCATGAAGAGGGTTGATTTCGATGTGGCACCTGCGGGTTTTACTTTTGAACACTCTGGCGCTTGCGACGGCTTGCGGTACGTCGCGTTCGACCCGCAATCAAAATTGCAGCAACTTGAAGGCAGTGGTTGATCCAAAAGTCGCTCCCGCAGCAGCATCAACGATGGAGTCTTATGACCCGTCGGCAGTGTTGCTGTTGTTCACAGCAAAGGCTGACAAGGTCACCATCGAATCGCGTTGCAATGCACGTCTTGTCAACAAGATGGTGGCAAAACATAAACTCAGCGATGGTCAATTGGTCGATGCATTGGCACCGATCAATTTTGAACAGCTGGAACTCGAATTTCACAGCGGCGAGTCGAATTTCGAACTGCACTCTTCCGCACATTGTTTTTATCGCGTTTGGGATTCCCGCATATCCAATCAAGTCAAAAACAATCCGGCCATTGGGGTCGAACCGGCACGGAGTCTTTTGCGCGACCTCAAGACACGCTATCAGCTCTACCGCTCGATGCTGACAACTCCCCAGAAAATCGTCGCCTATCTGCCCAACGGGACACCCATCTCGTTCGACTATAAAACCGAGGCCACTCCCTTGTATGAACAATTTTTTGCTGCGATCGATGCTGCCAAATCGACCGATCTCGAAGCGATTATCGGCCGGGAATTCAGCAAAACGTCCCTGCTTATGGATGAGTTGATCTCCGACGGTTGCAGGACTGATGAAAAGATGTTGAGCGAGCTTGGAAAAAACGCAGTCGAAGCAGCAAAATCGGTCACAGACCCGATGGGTATCGCAACCTTCAGATCCCAACACGATTCGATATCAAAGACCATCGACGACTTGATTCGCTCTCGTTACATGGTGGGTGGTCGTCGCAAACTCTGTTTTTCGCAAACCGACATGTTGGCTTTGCCCGTCAAGTTTTCGGGAACATTGTCGGCAGTGCAGAAAAATGCACTCAGCGAAATAGAAAAATTGCAAAAGTCCCGTATAGAGAACTTCTTGTCCCACTTGAAAGGGGCGAACAAGGAAAAGTTTATTGCGGAGATCAAGCCCTCAACAATTCCCCAGAATACTCCCGCCGGGATTGACCGTTGCGCCTGGAGCGACACTTACCCCGGATTCTCGATCACCGACAGCTTTTCGCAATTGATGGAACGCAAATATTTCAACAATTGGACCTACAGCCGGGAGAATGGAGTCGCAGGTTTCACGAGCTTGAAGTTCCTGTTCCCAAATATGGATGCGAGCAATCCCATCTATGCCAATGTGGTGAAAGACGTCACCCAGTTGGTGTACAACAAATTGAAGTGCGGAGCTTCAGGCATGGAATTCATTCCCGAAACCGGAAGCTGCCAGGCGAATACCAACGAAGGTCGTTGTCCACCCATTGCAAATCCCTTGTCACCAACGCCGGCGGAAGATATGGCAGCACAAAGCGCACACCTGCATATTGTAAAAAGCATGCGCTTGGCATCAACATCGCCACTGCACCTGCTCAGGCGGATGCGCGAGTCAAGTTCTCTGGCCTTGACGATGCCAGTCACATCCCTGAATGATTTCGTCGTCAACAGGTGCCAAACATCCGCCGACCCGGAGTGTGAGCTTTCCAAGGCCGTTGATCAAGTTTTGAAAAATTTGGCCGGCAGGTTCAGCGCAACAATAGATTCCGCACCACCCGGCCGGTCTGATTCAAGGCAAACCGTGGATTTGGTTGCACAGAATAATTTGCTGCAATTCACCTCGATTGATGACGATCTGCAGTTTCATTGCAAATTTTCTCAACGCACGTTGTCCAACAACGACAACTCGGCAAGCCTTTTCCGGAATCTCTCCGATGAGGCCAAGTCGATACTTGACGCGGATGCAACTGCCGGTGCTTACAACAAGTGGTCGATGGGAAGCCGGTTCCTTTTTCTCAAGTGCATTTCCGTTGGAATGCAGCGACTCTATAACGACCCGAGCACTTATTCCGGCTTATTGCACGGGATTGGCTTTGCTCAGGTGAGTTTTGTGAAAAGTGACGTGTCGGAAGCCCGTGACGCATACGGAATCGGCAACGTCCGCATGACTGAATTGGGAAGACCCGTCTCCCTGCCATTCGTTGGCATGTTCCTGGGCGAAGACTCGCAAAACCTTCTTCCAGTTGAGAAGGCCGCGAAGTTGCTGGCCGGACCGCACCTTCAGTTGCAATACTGCGCCAGCAGCGGGGCCAGCGGGACCGGGCTCTGCGGAAATCTTCTCGACAGCACTACGCTTTCTCTTAAAAATGATGTCAGCTCTGTCAACAGCGATCTCCCGCTGGTTCGGAGTCATTTGAACTTTACGACATCAGTGCCGGATTGGCTGCCGGAAGCCGAGAAGGCCAAGTATGGCGGCATTGCATTTCCCGCGGACAACTACTCAACCGCCTCAGGCCGCTATTATTTTTCCGCTGGCGACAGCGGCACCACAATTGCTGCCTTCGGCCTTTTTCCCATTTTCATGCTCAGCACGGTTCAGGACAGGCCCGTGTCCGGTGGCTTGGCAGTCATTCCGAGTACGGGTGGGCAAGAGGTGCAGTCTTCCAAGGGAGCATCCTGCCGATAACACCCATTGGATCGGTGGAATTGTCCTACCGGGAGATCCAAGGGGAGTGAACGGCGTTCATGGAAGAAAACGTCGCAACATCCATAATTCCCGAAGCCCTGCGTACGAAGGCCAAGAAGGGCCGTCGCTTTGGGCAGGGTTTGGTCTGGCTGCTGCTCATTTTGAGCCTTGGCAGCGCACTCGATTTGGTTTCCAGGTATTTCGATTCCGATTCCCGCGTGAACAAGCTGATTCAAAATGGAAAAGCTTTGTCATTGCCGGACTGGACTCTGCGTGCGTACAAATGCCCCACGTTCAAGTCGGAACTCGAAGACTGCAAGCAGGTCATGGTCGAGGCCACCGCAGGCCAACCTAGCCTTGTCAGCCGTGTCGAAATTCCTTTGCGCGCGGATTTGAAAAAACGAATCATTTCTCAAGCCGAGAAGCCGACCTTGCTCGTTTTCAGTCGCATTCTGACAGGCTTGGAAAAAGAGTGGCTGGCAGATCGCGTGTCGAATGTGAATACCGAATGGCCATCCCAAGCGCAGCTCGTGACGTTGTCCTCCACCGAATGTGAAGCCAAAGTGGCAGGTGCAGAGGCGCCCGACTTTGATCCAGTTGCAGAGCCACAAAAAATGGCCTGTTTTGCCCAGAGCAGATTTTCTGCCATCGAAGCCATGCCGCGCAAAAACAAGCTCGAATACTTTATTGCAATTGGCAACAGCACGGACATCGGCCCTGCCCGATGGCCAATTCTGCTCGTGGAGAACCAGCACGTCCACGAAGTTTTGTCCTTGGAACAACTGACGGCATCGTCAGTGATCTTGTGGAATCTTGTTTCGTTGTTGATGCCGATTTTCGTCATTGCATTCCGATTTGTCTTCCGGGGCCAACCGCTTCTCAACACCTTGTCAGATTACGCACTGTGGCTCATCTTCTATGCGGGAGCAATTGTCGTTTTGCAGCAATCGAGCTTTACGCTGCCGGTGGCACAGACAGTCTTGTCTACCCTGTGCATTTTGTTCGAAGGCGTCATCCTGGCGATGTTGATCCGTTATGCCTACTGCGCATCATCCGGCGAAGAATGGGGAAAGGCCGCAACAATAAGCATTTCGATGCTTTGTGCCCTCCTCTTTGTATCAGCTTCGGCAGTGAACAAAATGTCACCGCAATCTTTCCTGATAAAATCCCACTTGTGGCGCGATGCACTTGGCGGCGGCTTGGGTTGCTTCGCCGTGCTTTCCGGTTTCTATGTCCGCCAAAACCGTGCGGTCAAAAATGGACACATTACCCAATCCGGATTCCAATCGACGACAGACGATTTTGGAACCATTTATTATTTCGCTCGCATGGCTTGTGTCATCATTCCATTGATGATTTTTGGTACATCCAACTTCCGTGAGATTGTCCGCCCGACACAAAAAATCCTCAAGTGGGAAGACCTCTTTTTTCTGCCAAGTCAAACCGCACTGATTGCGTTTGTTCTTGGCGCCAAGACCCGTACTTCTCTGAATTACGGCAGAAACATGAAAGAAAGGCTTCAGGCGCTGTTCAATGGAGTCCTCAACATGCAACGCGCACTGACTCCACATGAATCGGTGAGCATTGCCGCAACGGCAATGCGCGAGGCTCTCCCGGCTGCCGCGGAATCCCCGTTCGAGTTTATCGAGAGCAACAAATGGAGCACGGAACAGTTTCAAAATCACATTGCACTGACGTACAGGACTTTGCACATTCCACTGCATGGTTCGCAGACGTACAGGGGAGTTCTCCGGTTCGACAACGTCAAACAGGACAGACTGAGCGAAGAGGAAGAGCACTTTCTCATCACGATTGCCAATGCCCTTGCCAATCACCTCGAAACCCAGGAAGCGGCAGCCAACCTCGAAAAAATGCACCAGGCTTCCTTGCGCTTCGTGCCTCGGGACTTCCTGCGCCTTCTCAATTCTGAAAGTCTTGTGGACTTCAACCTTGGCGACCACACGGAAGGTGAAATGAGTGTCATGTTCGCAGACATTCGCAACTTCACCCAGATTTCGGAAGGAATGACTCCGGCGCAAAACTTCGATTTCATCAACAGCTTCCTGACCCAAATTGGTCCTATCATTCGCCATCATGGCGGATTTATCGACAAGTACATTGGCGACGCCATCATGGCACTGTTTCCTCAATCTCCGGTCCACGCGGCGCGCTGTGCCGTGGACATGCAGATCGCGTTGAGATCATTCAACGACAAATGGCTGGGACTGGTGAACCAGGAGGTTAAAATCGGCTGTGGTATCCACTACGGCCCCATGGTCCTTGGGATTGTGGGATATGCCGAACGTCTGTCGGGAACCGTGATGTCGGATGCGGTCAACCTTGCGTCGAGGCTCGAAAGCCTGACCAAGCAATACAACTCCCAAATTGTTGTCAGCGAAGACGTTTTGCAGCATATGTCGAGTATTGAATCGAAGGAATTCAACACCCGAATGCTCGATTCCGTGAGAGTCAAGGGACGCAATGCATTGGTGACAATCTATGAGATTGTTGTCCCGGCTGAGAACACCGAGGAGTTGCCCAAGGCATCATGAACAAATCCAAGAATTTTCGAGAACTTTCACCCTTTGAGAGCTTTGTCATAGACAAAAAAGGGACAGAAAAACCTTTTACGGGCGAATACTGCAACACAACATCCAACGGCGTTTATCATTGCAAAAAATGTGATGCGCCACTCTACAAATCTGCCGACAAGTTTCCCTCGCACTGTGGATGGCCCAGTTTCGACGATGAGATTCCCGGCGCAGTCAAAAGAAATCCGGACGCCGATGGTCGCAGGGTCGAAATAGTTTGCCGGAGCTGCGATGGTCACCTCGGGCACGTATTCGAAGGAGAGGGTTTCACCCTCAAGAATATCCGTCACTGCGTCAATTCGATCAGCCTGGTTTTCAGGGCAAGCGAGACACAGGCCAAGTCCGTGGCGTTGTTTGCGTCTGGCTGTTTTTGGGGAACTGAATATCACTTCGCCAAGGTTCCCGGAGTTCTGTCAACCAAAGTCGGATTTGCGGGAGGACACATCGAGAATCCCTCGTACCGGCAAGTCTGCGAAGGTACCACGGGCCACCTCGAATGTTGCGAGGTTGTCTACAATCCCAATGAAGTCAGCTACGAACAACTCTGCAAACTTTTTTTTGAAACCCATGATTTCAGCCAGACCAATGGACAAGGCCCTGACATCGGCCCCCAATACCTTTCAGCACTCTTTGTTGCCAATGACGACGAGCGCAATTCCGCAGAGAAACTGGTGGACATCCTGAAATCAAAAGGCTTCAATGTAGCGACACGTTTGCTTCCGGCGGCGCACTTCTGGCCGGCCGAGGACTACCACCAGAAATATTATTTTCATCAGGCGAAAACGCCCTATTGTCATATTTATCGCAAGATTTTTTGATTCAGCTTTTCGGCAACCTCGGACGGCAGTCGTTCGGACAACCGAATGGATGCTCCCAATGCCTTTGAAAGATCGGCATATTCTGAAAGTGCAGATTCCAGAAAATTCCCACGACGCACGCCGGAAATCAGGCGATTTTTTGGGGTATGGGCCGATGGAACAAACTCCGTCGTCGTGACTTCATAGCCACTGCCACGTGCCAACAGAACCCTCATGGCATCTGTAAATGTGCTGCAGGAATCGCGGCGCAATTCTGGCGAATGAACCAACACGGAAAATGCGTTCTTGAAGTTTTCAGCCGACATGCGTCGCCAATGCCCGGCCAACTCAGCCTGGCAACAAGGAGCGACCGCAAATGCGTCGGCCTTCTCATCAAACGCCAATGCCAATGCATCATCGGTTGCCGTATCGCAAGCATGCAAAGCCACCACAAAATGCGGGCGGGATGATTTTCGCTCGTCTTGTGAAGACATCTGCTGTCGACGAGCCGCGTAGTCGCCAACGCTGATGGCTTCAAATTGGAGGATATCCGCAAGACCAAGATCACGGGCCCGTTGTGCAGACTTGGCAATCACGTCGTTACGGGTATCGATCCCGACAACAACGGCACTCTTGTTCCAAACGTGCTTGAAACACCAGGCCAACAGCAGGGTGAGATAGGAATTGCCGCAACCACAATCAAGAATTCGCACCTGGGAAAACCTTTCGGACAGGGATTTGATGGTGGGTTCCAGCAGACCAATCATGTGATTTATCTGGGCGTATTTTCGAACGGCATCGGCCGGCATGCTGGCGTCGGAATTCAAAAGTCCAAGCGCCCGTAAAAGCTCTCCGCCTGCAACGGGCTCAACAATGTATTTCTTTCCGGAGGTCACCTTGCGAATCCGTTCAGGCGTCCAGTGATTGGCAACCTTTTGCGCGAAAGAGAGTTGTGTCACAGTCATGGAGTTCCTCATTTCCAGCAACGCCGCAGTGCCGGGAGCCGACATGTCTCAGGGTGTTCCAAAAACTCGCGCCGAAGTCAAAGACCTTCAACGCCTGAGGCAGCTTTTTCTGGATGCGCCAACTCGACAAGGCCTCGAAGATTATTGGCAAGATGAGTCCTTGCTGGCTTTGTACGATGCCACGTACGCCCGACGCATCGGCTGGAAATGGGAGGCTGTCTTGTCCGAACTTGAGAGCCGTGACTGGAAAATTCCGACCAACATTCGCCGCTGGCTGGACTGGGGCTGCGGCACCGGCATCGCATCGGAAACATGGGTCCGGTTTGCCGAGACAGCTCTTCCGGATGAGATTGTCTTTTGCGATCGTTCGCGCAAGGCCATGACTTTTGCGAGTCAAAAGCTGTCATTGATTGTCCCGGAATGCAATTTGAAGACCTGCCCCCCGGAGCAGGCAACGACAGGACGCGACGATTTGATTCTCATCAGTCATGTCTTGACTGAGCTTTCGCAAGTCGAGCTCGATCTTCTCGTCAAAAGAATCTCTCAGGCGGGGGTGATTGTCTGGGTGGAACCCGGAACCCCATTCTGCTCCCAGAGACTTGTTGAGGTGCGTTCATTTTTGAAAGACGAATTCAAAATCATAGGACCTTGCCCACATTCAAATGGATGCCCTCTTGAATCCCGGGCCGGGGACTGGTGCCATTTTTTCGCACCTCCGCCCCCGGAAATCTTTCAGGACTCGTTTTGGGCAAATTTTGCGAAGGAAATGAACATCGATTTGCGCAGCCTGCCGGTCAGTTTTCTGGTCCTGCAGAACAAGGCAACCGCCGACCTGGAGACCATCAACAGCACCCCGAGTAAAAGGCTCATCGCCAGGCCCCGCTTCCTGAAGGGTCATGCCAAGGCGATGTTCTGCAACAGCACAGGCATGTTGACCCAAGAGGACTTGCCGCAAAAAAAGTTCAAGCGGGAATTCAAGGAATGGGAAAAGGATTGCTTTTTTGTTCAGCTCACCAACGATCAGGATTCCGGTTGATGATGATTGCGGCCAGAACTTTCGGAACGTAATCGACTGTTTCCTCGGGCAACTGATCACGCAAGGCCCAGAAGTCCGGCTTGGGAGCCCGGCGAATCCTCGCAGCAATCGCCTTTCTTTCGATTTTGTTTTGACCGGCATTGTATGATGCGATTGCCAGCATGTAGCGATCGGTCCCGAACTGCTTGAGCAGCATCGACAGATATTCTGCGGCTGCCTTCGAACTCTTCGACACGTCCAGCCGTTCATCCACTCTCAACTTTGGCTCGACCCGCAGCCCGAAATCACGCGCCGTGGCTGGCATGAATTGCCAAAGCCCCAGTGCACCAACAGGACTCAACGCATTGACATTGAACTCTGACTCGACCCAAACCAGATAACCCAACTCCACGGGCAAGCCTTGCGCCGTGAGTGCCGACTGGATGTCGCTCCAATACTTTTGCTTCTTCTCGAACATTTTCTTGTGCGCGTCATTTTTTGTGAATCTGTCGATCCAGAATTCAACTTTTTTTTGAAATTGCGAATCGAGAGCAGAAGGGGGAGTGTCGCCAAATCTTCTTGAAACAGTGACTATCTCGTCCCAAATAAAATTGCGTGGTGCCTCGGGAATCTGGGCTTGGGTTGGTGGAGATTGAAGTCTTTGCGCGAGGGTGGGCTGCACCGTGGGTTCCTGACTTGCCGTGGGAATAGCCGTCTGAACTGCCCTGAGCTTGGTCTTTTTTCCAACATACCAGGCGACACCAACGACTCCCGTCGCAAGCAGCTGCAGCATCAAGAACTGTGGAATCAACGACCGCCGCGGACGACGTTTCACATATTTTGAAAAATCGGTCACGCGAGTCATCACGGCACTGGCGAATCGCGATGGCTCCAGTGCGTTCCATTGCGAGCACTGAAAGCAACTCACCTGCCCAACATTTATTTTGTCCCCAGCCGAGATGCGCGTCTTGCGCTCGATCTTTTTGCCATTGATGAACGTTCCGTTGCGACTGCCCAAGTCCTCAATCCAAAGTTGTCCGCGTTGGACAGAAATTTTGGCATGGCTGCGGCTCACCATCACATCATCATCAATGCGAATGAAGGTGCCTTCGCTTTTTCCGACGACCTTGCTCTCACCTTCACCAATTTCGAAGGTGCGATCGTGCAATGGTCCCGAAAGAAATCTGATGATGTAGCGGCTCTTCATTCGCCCTCTTTGAAATCCACCCGGCAGACGTAGTTTCCCATGCATACAACTGTACCAGAACCCAGCAATCGAGGCTCTGTCGTCAAAACGCCGTTGACTCTGACAACCGCATCCTTCATGGGTACTATCAGGGCCTTACGCTTGCTCAAGACAAATTTTGCATGCTCACGACTCATGCCTCCACCCTTCAACCGGATGGCCATCGATCTTTTTGATCCAACCAAATTTTCACCCGAAAAAAGTGGAAATACAGCACCAACTGAAGGACCTTGAATAACGCTCAGCCGGCCATGACACTTTTCGTTGCGAAATGGACAATCCTGAAAATTCTGGGCGACCACGTATGCACAGTCACCACAGACGTGAATTTTTCTTCTCAATTGCATCCAAAAGAAAGCACCCGTCAGGGTCAAAAGGACAATCGCCAGTCCAACGGTTGCCAAATCCTTTCTTTTGGCAGCCTCGGCCAACTGGGCATTGCGGGCAAGCATTTCGGGAGTCGGCAGGGCCGAAAAACCATCAACACGAAAAAAACCGCTTTTCACCACATGGCCATGATAACTTGCGTTCAACTCGAAATCGATCACATCCGAGTATGGCTTGACATTGCTCACATCAAATTCGAGCACGTATTCATCGTCAAGATACGAGCGGATGTTGTTCAATGCGAATGACGGATCGGAGGAGCTGGCAACCTGTGCAATAAACCCTCCGGATTTTTCCACAGCAGAAGAAACAACCCGCGATAATTTTGAAACCGGTTGCTGGACATTTTGAGGCTTCATTCTAAGCCAAAACACTCTTGCATTCAGTTTGATGGCATTCGAGAAACAACGTGCCAATTCGGAAAAGCGGACGTCTTCACCGGCATCGTCGGTTGAAACGACGATCAAGTTTCTTTGCACCTCCGGCATGCCATCACGAGCAGGTTCCGTGTTGAGATCATCAACTCCCGAGCACACGGCTGAAGTCAAACCTCTTGCACCCGGGAGGCCAGGTGTATCCAAAATGGCTCGTTGGATTGCGCGTGGATTTTCAGACTGTCCAGGTGCAATCCAGGCCAGTCGTTTGACGTTGTCTTCGTTACCCATCCGGACCGACAACACGTCCGAACGAAAACCTCCGAGAAATGAAGCGACGGATTTTTTGATTGACTCTGAAATTTGCTGACCCATATCTGGCTGGGATTCAAAAACGATAACAGTTTCTCGCTGCACCGGCGGAGATCGTGTGGCAACCGTGGCGAGCGAGCGAACATCCAATGGTGCATCAGTGGCTTCTTTTGCAAAAAGCCGAAAAGAACGGGCGTCGAGGGTGTTGAGAAGATACCTGCCCTCTGTATCAGATTCATCCAAGAGCACGAACAGGCGGAGCATGCGTTTATCGAAGACTTCCTTCGACCGGATGTGCAACGTTCTCTTCAATGAAACGCCTTCAGCCGGCGTGGCAGTTTGCGCATCAACCCGGGAAGAAACGGCAAGAAGGACAAACAGCTGCAAAACCAGAATGAGTTTTTTCATTTGAAGCTCCTCAAGCGCAACTTCAACGCACCCACCTGAATGACATCACCATCCTTGACAACACCTGCATCGATCAGAAGTTTTGACCGCAAAATTTGAACGTTTGCCGACACCTGCCTGAGGTACATGCGTTCATTGGAACACTCGATGCTGAAATGAATCGAATTCAAATTTGAATCGGGAATTGTGATTTCCAGTCCTGGAAGACTACCGATGCGACTCACTCCGGGCATCAGCCTGAAATCCAGGCCACTCAACTCACCAGACTCGCAAATCAACCAACCAACTGTTGCAGGCTTCACATCGGGAGCGTCGGGAAGTCCCCCCGAACTGGCAGTCGAAGTTTCGGCGTCTGTCGTTGGTGCGCCCGGATCAAGCTCAAAATAAACGAACTCACCCATGCCCATTCGAACGACATCACAATGCCGCAACGGGCGTGGATCTTCGCATCGTTCGCCATTGACGAACACTCCTGAGGAACTGCCGAGGTCTTCAAGCATGCAGAGGTGTTCCGTGCTCATGATTTTAGCATGCGTTCTGCTCACCTCTGGACTTGTGAGCACGATGTCGGAATCCCATCCCGAGCCAACAACAGTTTCACCTTCGGTCAGACGAAAGTCCTCTCCACGATGTACTCCGTTGGTGCCAATCAACCATGCGAGAGTCCGGTTTGATGCTGACGCTGTGCAATTTTGGCGTGTACTGACGATATGAACAGAAGGATGCAGGGATGAACCTGGCCTTCGCCATTGCAGCCGGGAGACAAACGAACAGTGATGCTTGTCGACCATAAGCCTGACCCCAGAAACTCCAAAATTTAATTGGATAATTTGAATAAATTAAAGTTTAACATGAAAAAATCCGATAGCGAAACTGGAGGTGTCGGATGAAAATCACGGCAAGTTTGACTTTTCATTTATTGGCTCTGGCTTGTGGTGTTGCGATTGTCGGCTGCAAGCAGCCTTCCGGCTCCACCACAATGGGTGCTACCGACAGCAATCGGCAAAACCCCGTTGTCCAGAACAACAAAGGAGCAACACCAACGCCTTCGACCACATCAAATCAAGTCAGGCAGCTCACGGCTATGGAGTGGTTTTCCAAAAAGAACGTCAGTGTCGAGGAAGCACGCACCGTCGACGCGCTATTGCAAAGTGTCGTGGTGTTGGAAAACAAGTCGGGCTCACCCGAATCCCTGGCGCGTTGGGCAGCAGGGGGTATGAAGGTGGCAGTTCTTGATGGACAAAACCTTACCAACATTTCCCCTATTTTGGCTTTCAAAAACATCTCGACATTGCACATAACCGGGAACAGGTTCGACCAGTCGCAAATCGATGAGTTGCTCAAAGGGTTGCCAAAACTCAAGGTTTTGGCCTTGGACAAAGGACTCACTTGCGATGCGAATCCCAAGGTCACCTGTATGTATTGAGCGTTTTTTTTCAATTTCATGGTTACTGATGTCTAGAGGGAGGGTCGCCATGTTCCGTCGTTCTTTTCTTTCTTTCGGTCTCTGTTTCCTCACCTGTGCCGCGGCACTCGCCACGGGCTGCGTCAAGAAACTTGATGCGAAACTTGAAAGCACCGAGTCAAACTACACCGTTCAGGACAAGCGAATTTATTTCATCTACGGTCCTCTCATCCGCTCGATCTCGGTGCGTGACCTTGAAGAATTCGCGACACGCGGAATTGCCAATGGAGACATTGGCAACATCGTCAAGTTTGGCCGACTCGACAGCAATGTCCTGAGAGCTCAGTTGAGCAAGGAATATCAGCTGGACCTGATTGAGACGACGAACATACTCAACAACTCACTGGGTATTGCCATCCTCACAAAACTTGGCGAGGCGGTCCATCCCCACCTGACGAAAACCGCCTCGGTTCAAGCGGTGCGCTCAGCCATCATCATGTCACTCCAGGACGACAACAAGCTCACTCCTCTTGAAGTTCTCAAGAATCTTCCTGTCGACATGGACGTCGAAGTCGAAACAGTCCTTAAAATGAAGGACGAGTTGGCATCAATTTTCATGAAGGGATGAGCAGAATCAAAGGCCGGAATGGTGAGAGTGTGGCTGGGGCACTAGGATTCGAACCTAGGAATGACGGAATCAAAATCCGTTGACTTACCACTTGTCGATGCCCCAACACACGAGCCGTATATGAAAACGGCCAATTGGTTGTCAAGGGTTCCTAGGGGACTTGCATCCTGATTATTTCCCCCTATTCTTCAGCCCGGATAGAAATCCCCGCGATTGCCGTACAAACCTGTCCGCTGGAGAATTTTCGATGCCTCAATCGACTGGAATCCAAAGGGTTCTAAAAAATCTGCTTCCGCGGCACAAGCGCAAAACGCCCCCAACTCTTGCAGAAGAAATCCCGTTTGGCAGAACCCAGACCGACCATATGCTGATTTGCGACTTTCTTCCGCACAAAGGCGGCTGGCAGACCCCGGAAATCGTACCCTATGGCACTTTCACACTGACTCCCGATGCCGTCGTCTTCCACTATGGCCAAGAAGTGTTTGAGGGGCTCAAAGCTTATCGGGATGCCAACAACCCGCAGCAGATTCATCTTTTTCGTCCGGAGCAGAACGCGCGACGGTTTGCCAATTCCGCACTCCGACTTGGCATGCAGCCGGTCCCTGAAGACTTGTTTCTCCGTTGCGTGAACGAACTGGTTGCCATCGAGCAGGATTGGATCCTGGAATCACCAGGCTCGCTTTACATTCGGCCAACGCTGATCGGGCTGGACACGGGTGTCTCCTATCGGGCTTCACTGGCCTATCGTTTCTTTGTGATCGTGAGCCCGGCCAAAAACTATTACAAGCGCGAAACCGGTGTCTCTGTCTATATCGAACGTGAGCACGTGAGGGCCGTTCCTGGTGGCTGCGGCGAGGCCAAGTGTGGTGGCAATTACGCCTCCGCATTGCCTGCTCTCCAGCGTGCACGCGCCGCCGGAGCCGAGCAGGTCCTGTGGCTCGATGGCATCAAGCGCTCATTCGTTGAAGAAGTCGGCGCGATGAACATCATGTTTGTATATGGCGACAAAATAAAAACACCTGCGCTGACTGGAAGCATTCTTCCAGGCGTCACGCGCAGTTCACTTTTGCAATTGGCGCGTCACCTTGGCTACTCGATCGAAGAAGTTCGCCTCGACATCGCAGACGTCCTGAAAGACATTCGCACTGGAACACTGACGGAAGTTTTCGGGTGCGGAACCGCTGCAGTGATTTCACCCGTCATCGAGTTTATTGATGGCTCTGAACGGATCGAAATCAATGAAGGCAAAATTGGCAAGGTCAGCCTTCATCTCAAAAAAGCACTGATCGACATTCAGTCGGGCAAATCGGAAGACCCTTTCGGCTGGCGAACCTCAGTTGCCGAACAATGATGCAAAAGCAGGCGCAAGCTTTTGAGCGTCAAATGTCCGCCAGCGATCTCCACGACAGCCTTCTGAGCCGGTGTTAATCCACGCCTTCGACGCGATGACACATCGCTCTTGAAGGAGTGCTCCCATGAGACTCGCCGATCTCCCCATGGTCCCCTGGACCTGTGAGCCTGGCTCAGAAAAGCTCAACAACACCGAACTCAAAACTGCCTACAACAAGGCAGGCCAACCCAGTCACCTTGTAGCCCATATATCAAACGCCTCATTTCAGAGCATGTATGGGCCGCACGCTTGGACCAGTGTCTTCACCGCTGGACTCTGGCTGCTTTTTTCGCGTTCACAGTCAGGATACATGGTGACATGCCGCACAACCGGCATGCGCTTCGATTGTGTTTTTGCATGCGGCCCATGCGATTCGCCAGAAGTGAGCATCTTCCGTCAGGGCCGAAAGTTGTCCACGAGCACGGTCCGTGGACTGACCCTCGACGAGCTTGAGTGGGATGATCGAGGAGTTCACTGGATATCCCGCAGACTCGTTCGTTTCATTTTGAATGAAGTTGGACCGGGATTGCGCGAGTGGATTGAAAATATTGAACACCCCAATATCCACATTCTGCCTGAGCGGGCTGTGCCCCGGGATTTCCGCGCTTCCGCCGTCGACCTTCAGTGATGTTGGAACATGGCCTTGTCACGTTGGAATCCGCAGGCTATTTGACCGACTGCCTGGTTTTCAATTTCCAATGAGGTCCTGTCCATGTTCCTTCGTTCGCACAACCGCACGGTTTCACAAACCCGCCCCATCAAGATCACACCAAATTTCACGAACGCTCCGCTTGGCTCAGTGCTTGTTGAATATGGCGAGACCCGAGTGATGTGCACGGCATCCGTGGAGGAATCAGTTCCAAACTGGATGCGTGGAACACGTGGACAAGGCTGGGTCACAGCAGAGTATTCGCTTCTTCCGGCATCAACGTCCGAGCGCACACGCCGCGAAAGACAAACGGTTTCGGGACGCACCCAGGAAATTCAGAGGCTCATTGGCCGCAGCCTGCGGGCCGTGGTTGATATGAAGCAGCTCGGCGAAAGGACCATCACGCTGGACTGTGATGTGTTGCAGGCAGACGGCGGTACACGCACGGCGGCCATCACCGGAGCATACGTTGCCCTCAAGATCGCGGTCGAAAAACTCATCAAGATGAACAAACTCAAAACCAACCCCATCCGCGAGGCTGTTGCCGCCGTTTCCGTCGGAATTGTTGAAGGAACATTGTTGGTGGACCTCGACTACAACGAGGACCAGAAGGCGGACGTCGACATGAACGTTGTCCAAACCAGCTCGGGATTGCTCCTGGAGGTCCAGGGAACCGCTGAAAAACAAGCTTTTTCGCGCGTTCAACTGAATGGCCTGCTGGACCTGGCCCAGGCTGCCCTGGTGGACATCTTCGAAGAACAAAATGTAGCCTCGGTGTAATCAAAAGTCGGACACGGGGTTGGACTCGATGGAATTGTCTCCAGCAGATTTTTTAGTTGACTCGCTAACCAAGCGCTACGGAGCATCCACCAGGCTCTCGCCGCTTCAAGGGTCGTTCTTGACTCACCAGTTCATGGACGACACCCTGGACCGAATCCTTGTCAACATCACCCTGCGTCAACTCGAATCTCATCCACTGGCTGGTTCGGACACGGCAGCAAGTCTTGCATCAATGGAACTTGCAGGACCACGCGACAAGATCTTTTGGGATCCGGCGAACACGCGTGTTGCGATTGTCACATGCGGTGGTCTGGCCCCCGGTTTGAACAACGTTGTCCAAAGCATGGTCACAATGCTGCACGACCGGTACCAAGTGCGAAACATCTTTGGCGTTCCATTTGGATATTATGGTTTTGCGCATGATGCAGAATCAAAACGCTTCAAATTCCCCTGGCGTCGACTCGATACCCGCTCAGTTCAAAACATCGACTTCGAAGCAGGTTCAATTTTGGGAAGTGCACGCGGACATTCTGATCCCAGTGCCATTGTCGATGCGCTCGTCCTCCGCGACGTCAATATTGTCTTCACAATTGGTGGCGATGGCACGTTGGCTGGTGCGAATGCAATTTACAATGAAGTCACCAAACGAAATCTGCCGATCGCAGTCATCGGAATCCCAAAAACAATCGACAATGACATTCTCTGGGTCTCGAAAAGCTTTGGCTTTGAGACCGCCGTGGGCAAAGCGGTTGAAGCGTTGCGCTGTGCACAAACCGAAGCCCGCGGAGCAGTCAACGGCATTGGCCTGGTGAAAATCATGGGACGCCAATCAGGAGCTCTGACAGCCAGCGCTGCCGCTGCGATGAATGACATTGATTTCGTCCTCATCCCCGAAGTTGAACTTGTTCTTGAGGGCAATGACGGATTTCTCAACGTCCTGATCCGCCGGGTCGTTGAAAAAGGCTATGCAACGATTGCTGTTGCTGAAGGTGCTGGTCAAAATCTTTTTCCGGACGCCGGCAAGGAAACCGACGCGAGCGGTAACGTCAAACTCAAAGACATTGGTCGGTATTTGAAGGAAGCCATTCCGGCAGAATTCAAGCGACAAGGTGTTGAGACAACCCTCAAGTATATTGATCCGAGTTACATGCTCCGCGCACAAACCACATCCTCCGATGATTCCGTTTTTTGCGCCGCCCTGGGTCAAAACGCAGTGCACGCAGCCATGGCCGGCAAGACTGGAATGATGGTTGGATATTCTCACGAGCAATTCACAAATGTGCCACTCAAACTCGTGACCCGTGGTCGAAAAAAATTCGACACCAACAGCCCGTTGTGGCTGAGCGTTCTGGCCTCGACCGGGCAACCTGCCAAATTCAAATTCACTGTCGAATGAATCGACATCGCCGGGCTTCGCGGCAACGCCTTTTCTCAACTTAAGCAATCGGATTCAATGGGCATTTTAACGCCGTGAATTCATCCTGAATTGGCATGCGGCTTGCTCTCCCACGGTCGCAGTGCAGGGCCAGCGTGGGGGCATGGAAATGTCGCAAGCAGTCAAATTTCGTCGGTTCCGGAGAATGCATCATCGCTACTGGATGGGTGGCCTTTTAACAGGTGTATTCATCGGCATGATGCCAGCCTGCCGTTGGACTCCCCCCGAAGGAATTGCAAACGGAACCCAAAGCCTGCAAGCCAACGACGTTTTGGATGAGCACAACGATGGCATTGAAAAATCCGGTTACAAAATTCCAGAAACCTTGGCCGTTCAGGGGCAATTCCGAAATCAGACTTGGGTTTTCACCCGTGCCCAGGCCTATCCTGTGCGGGGTCTGCAGCTCGAAAGTGGACGTCCGAATCTGAGCTCACTGACAGCGGAAGATTTGTCGCGCACCCAGGATCCTTACTACTGCGCCATGCGTTGGGATTATGGCGCGCGCACCGAATCGGGAATGAAATTCTTCGCCAATCGCAAATTAATCATCGTCACTCCAAAACAAGTTGCACGCGCTGTTGTGGTCAGAGTGGTTGATTGGGGGCCACCCGTCACGAGCGAGGGCGGAATCATGCTTTCCCAGGCCGCGCTTTCAGCTTTGGGAATCGCGCCGGGCACCACGGTTGGCATTGCATTTGAAGCCAGCGACTCGGAACCCACGGGTCCTGTCGTCCTTGGCGCGCAGTGATTCGAATCACAAAAAAACCGAACAGAAAATATCTTCAGGGTTCGAGCAAGCTGTTGTGTGACATGCGGTTGTTGAAGAACTGCAGGTAAGCCTTTGCCCGTTCAACAATTCCCTGGGTCTCGAATTCCGTGGGCGCCCTTGCTGCCGCAGGGGTGAGGGTGTCATCCATCAAGGGAACGATTTCCAGTTTGAAATCGTGAGCCGCCGCATGCACTGCATTGTCAAGCTCCTGAACTCCGAAGGCACTGCCGTCTGCGGGAAAGCGCACGACTGTTTTTCCTTCCTGGTACCAAAACGAATCCCCTGCACGGTTGGCAGCCCGGGCGAAATTCTCCGGGAGAAAGACACTCTGACCCAAGGGCAGCATGGGCTTTTCCAACGACGTCTCATCGACTCCCAACAAGTCCAGAACACTCGGAAACACGTCTGCGTGTTGGACAATGCGATGACTGACAGCCGGCTTCAGTTGACCCGAAGGATCGTAAAAAATCAGTGGAACACGATAGAGTGCCTGCTCACTCATGAACTTCGACGATTCCAAATCGGACGTATGATCACCCGTGATCACGAACAATGTATTTTTGAACCAGGCCTGCTTTTCGGCACTTTCAAAAAATTTTTCAATCGCATGATCCGTGTATGCCAGGCTGTTCTGGAATGGCAGCTTCCCTCCGGAAAAGCGTTGCTGAAGATGCTGGGGGATTTTGTATGGATTGTGACTGGACAAGGTGAAAATACCGACAGCAAATGGCGATTTGATTTCCCCGATCCGTGATGCAGCGAATTGAAGAAAAGGTTCGTCATAAATTCCCCAGCTGCCGTCGTAGTCCTTGTCGCCTGGAGGATAATCGTACCTCCCGAAAAAACGCGGAAAGCCAAAAAGTTTTGCCATGGAATCGATGTACATCGATCCGTTGTTGCAGCCATGAAAAAATTCATTTGAATAACCACGGGCAGCCAACACATGTCCCAGTGATTGTGTTTTCACGGAACTATACTGCGAGGTGATGAAAGGTTCGCCCACCAGGGAGGGCAAACACGCCAACAACGATGGAAATGCTTCTATTGAGGACAGACCGTTGGAGTATGCGTTGTCAAAATAAAGGCTTTTGTCGGCAAGCCTTCGAATGAACGGGGCATAGACACTGTTGATTCCGCCATACCCCATGTATTCAGAGCTGAGACTTTCAACAACCAGAATGACAACGTTGAAGTTTTCCAGTTTGACTGGTGAATGTCTTTCACGCGGCACATTCAGAATTCGTCTCACTTCCTGCTCAGTGCTGAAGAAAGATTGCAACTTGAGTTGACGATTTTCTGCGCTGTGTGTCACCTGAAAGCTGGTGCTCAAGGCCAATGCTGCGAGTTGCGACTGCCCCAAAAGCATCGCATGAGCCGTTGCAATAGGCTTTGTTTGCAATCCTCCGCGCAATCCAAGCACACCAATCACCAGTCCCAGAATCACCACAGACAAGACTTGAACAGGATGCACCGGTGCGGAAGCAGTCGTCCACAGACTGCGGCTCTTTCGCCAAACCCATGCGAGGCCTGCCATCAGAATCACCGTTCCAACCGGAACGATCCAGAAATTTCTCAAAAGCTGGAAGCTTTGTTCAATGCTGTCGGATGACAACTCCAGAATCGCAAGTGTGGTGCGTCGACCTGTGAAACGGAAATATTGTGTGTCGGCGAGTTCAAGGAAAATGAAAATCGAGTGAAGTGCAAGAATGAAAAACGAAAACCCGCGGGTGACACGATGAGCAAGCATGGATCGGGATTTCCAACTCCACACTTCAAAGAAAAACATTGGCAACATCGTTGCAGAAACAACCCAGGCATCAAATCTGAAGCCAAGCGCAAAGGCCCTGACGATTTCAGCCGCGGAAAATGAGTTCAGCGTTTTGTGGTTGAACCAGAAAAACAAGATTCGGGTCACAAAGTAGACAAACAGCAATGAGGCAATCCGAAGCAGGAACCCCAGCGGAAACACCCTGCGCTCATCAATAGCCATCTGCAGGAGACCTTTCTTGCGAACAATCAAATTTTGAACGATCCAAATCGGGCATCCGAGTAGTATCATGGTCGCAGAACAACGCCAAAACCGGGGGCTGACTATGATACTGGGGCTCAAGAATCTTTCTGTTGCTGCAATCCTTCTGACTTTTTTGGTTTCCTGCGCCTGCAACGGTACCCGCCAACCACAGTCACCCGCAGCGGATGCGAGTGCGACCAAATCCACAACCGAGGCAAAACAGGGATTTACGGGCGAAGGTTGCGCAAGATCCGGCTGCAGCGCGACAGTATGCGCACCCACTGGCGAAACCGTGGTCAGCATTTGCGATTGGAAAGAAGAATATGCGTGCTACAGGTCTGCGAGTTGCGAAAAACAAGCGGATGGCAAATGCGGATGGACTTCGTCCGCCTCATTGAGCAGCTGTCTCGACGCGGCTCGAACATCGAAATGATGAGAACCGCTTCAGCTCGCTTCGCCTGACAGCATTCTTTCAGTTTGAATTCATTTCGCGCATCCGCGCACCGAGCCAAGTTGCATAGGCCGGCAGCGAGGTTGAAATCGTCACGGCTGCTGCGCAGCCTCCGTTGGCCTCATCGGGCCCGCGAACTATCACACCCACAAGTCGAACACTGTTGCCTCGCTTGGCGTAAACAGGCCCACCGGAGTCACCCATGCATCCTCCTCCGGGACGTTCAACTTTTCCCGCACGGGTGGTGTCGCCGCTTCCGGCAAACCATTCGGTTCCATTTCGCAAATTTTCACGCAAAGGGACCGAAACACTGCGCAGGCGCGGCAGGGAAATCTGCTCATCACTGAGATCCCGGCCATATCCCGCCATGACCAGAGTTTCACCCGCACTCAGGGGTCCGTCCTGGGCAGAAAGCAATCCAACAGGTGCTTTGTCCGCAGGAATCTCGTCCCTCAGTTTGATGAGGGCCACATCATGAATCGACTCAGAGGGATTCCAGATATCGCCAACGCGCGTGGTCCAGTCCTCGCGAAATCCTTCATGAACGATCACCCGTTGGGCAATGTTCCCTGACATGCGATCGGAGCGTGGGTCGGTCTTGAAAAAGGCTTCAACCTTGAGGTCCTTCAAAGAGGCTCGATAGACCTGATTGGAATCGGGGTCCTTCAAACCCATGGAAGCTGGAAAGCAGTGTGCAGCCGAGACAAGAACGCTTTTGCCTAAAATTGCAGCCGAACAACGCCATGAGAGCCGAATTCCACGCAACTTCTCTGGCAACGAGGCCCCATCCGTCACCGCTCCCACCAATAGCCGAACCGTGTGCTTGTACTCGAAACTTGCAAAGTCGGTGACTGTACTGCCACCAACAATTTCATGCTCGAAACTGTCGGCCAGAGCGGCCAAAGGTGATGCGCCGGTCCACAAAACAAGAGAAAAACTCAATGATCGCAGTGCTGAAACCTTCAACATGCCCAATGCCTCCGGTGGATCCCGACAGACTCACTTCGCATTGAATCATATTAATTCGAATCTGCTGCAGACCGCACTGGAATTTTGGTCACTTGGCCGAAACACTGACACTCTTCCGGGCAATTTTTTCTTTGCAAATATTGAAATACGCAGAATTTCTGCAGTGGAATCGGAATTTTTGGGTTTTCGACGGAGGTATGTTTTAAAGAAAGGGATGGTGCGCAGAGAGAGACTCGAACTCTCATGCCTTGCGGCGCTCGCACCTGAAACGAGTGCGTCTACCAATTTCGCCATCTGCGCACGG
>JBMSQQ010000004.1:0-70167 GCA_049423385.1 Silvanigrellaceae bacterium
CTCGCGCTCCGCTACCCCTCGCACTGACCCTGGGCATTCCCAAGACACGACAATCCACCGCTGAATTTCAAGCATTCGCGAAGCTTGCCGGGGCTCGTGCACAAATAGGCTCCGCCATTGCAATTTTTATCAACGCACGCAGCTCCGCCTTTTTGCTGAATGCAGCTGACGAGGGAAGACTTGTTGCAGCGGAGTTGGGTATTGGAGGACCCATTCACACTGCGGCTGCTCTCGGCTGAATTGTTGCGACCATACATTTTTTCGATCGTGGCGATGTCGCCTTTGGAAAGTCCGATTTTTCTGTAGAAGTAATCGATATTGCAATAGTTCATGATGGAGTCGTAATCGAATGATCCAACTTTGATTGCACCTTCGGGTTCTTTTCCAATACCCTCGTTGCAGAAGTTTCCATTGGCGTTTTCGGAGCGCAATTGCTCATGGTGAAGACCGAGCGCGTGTCCAAATTCATGCACAATGGTGTTCTGAACTTCGTGTTTGTTCGTGATCGCGTTACTTTTTAAGCGATAGTAGAGATGCATGGGGGCCCGGTATCGTCTTGCTGGCACAAAATGCGACAAGAGTTTTTGCAAGTCATCACGTGAATCGCCAATGCCACCGGCATTGTCGCGTCCTACCAGTCCTATGCGCACTTCGATGTGGGACATTGGAGCTTCGCTGCAAAGCTTGAACCCGCTGAACCGAAAACTGGTTCTCTGGTTTATTTCCTCCTCCACAGTGTCGTGGATGAGACTACGCATCGCAGCGTTTCCCTGTGCTTCATCTGCAAAACAGACGCTGGCCGTCGCATTCGGCCACAAGGCTCCCGATTGATAGAGCCCTTGTGAGCCTGAATCAGCTTTCGGAATCGGTTTGCATGCGAACAAGAGGGCCGCCAGGAGCGGAAAAAATACCACTTTTGATTTCAAGGATTGTGCTCCTTCCTCCCATAACTCGATCCGGAGGTTCGGAAAGTTGAGCAGATATCTTGAGTTGAATCGTCTCCTTCGAATTGGACCGAAGGCTACGATATGTCATCGAAAACTGGATGTGTCCAAAAAATTATCTCTGAAAGTCGACCAACAGAGATGTATCTATTTCGAATGACCTTTTAATGTGACAAGCACTCTGCCCTATTTGAAAAAACAGGACTGCCCGAATCTCGCCAAAGGTATTTGGCAGTGGAGTATCCGCCCAAATAAACGCTGTCGGAGTAGTAATAACGAGAGGGTGAAATTGCTTCGGCGGAAAGATTGCGCCCCTGATCCTTGAACCAATAGCGAGTTTCGCCGTCGGCATTGCGGATGGTGACGTAGAACGTGAAGTTTTTCAATGTTCTCTCACCGACGTCATATCCGTTGAGATTCCAGCGCTGAGGGAAGGTGATCTTGAGCCGCTTCCCGTCGATGGTGCGCTGAGCCGCAATGAAGAGTTGTTCGTTGTCGACCTTCCAATCCTCTGGCGTTGGCGAACCGTCGGGTCCGGAGATCAGCTTTCTGTAATTTCCGGAAAATTCGAAATATGCGCCTGCCTCAACAACTCTTTGATCGAGGTCTGGCCGAACGAGAAGTTGGGCAACAAGCTCAGATGAGCTGGTGCCATAAACACCCGAAGTTACGACTGCGAAGTCATCCACAACAAATTCGCAATCGCTCACATCATTTTCAGAAGACGCAGAGGCCGACGGAACGGCAAAGGCCATTGTGATAAGGGCGAACAGGGTCGAGATTTGCAACATGAGGAACTCCGAAGGTTTCGCTCGCATTTCGGCCTGGTCAGGTCCAAATGAGCCGACGTGGACTGGCGCTAACAAGGATCTTGCGGATGGGCAAGAACAGTTTCATTGGCAGAGGGCAGATTCGCAGCATGGGCGGGTGCCCAGTTCGTGGTCCAGGGGCGAAGGGTTGAGCTTTTGAAAATTCACAATCCACGCGGTATGACTAACGCCCCACGAGCGACAACCAGGAGACTGCGGGCATGGCATCAAACTTTTTCACCCATATGGAAGAGCGTGGGCTTATTGCCCAAACCAACGATGGCGCAGGTTTGGCGGAGGCATTGGAGGCGGCTGCCAAGAAGAGCCCGCGCGATTATCCCGGGGTCTACTGTGGCTTTGACCCAACCGCAAAAAGCCTCACTCTGGGGCACTTGGTGCCGTTGCTGGGGCTACGCCGCGCCCAGGATCATGGCCTGACGCCCATCATTTTGTTTGGTGGTGCGACGGGTTTGATTGGCGACCCCACCGGCCGGACCGACATGCGTCCAATGAACACCAAAGAAGACATCGCCGGATACATCGCAAATTTTGCCAAGCTCGTAAGCCGTTATTTTCGCACCGATGTGCCCAATGCACCCATGTTTGTGAACAATCTGGATTGGATTGGCCCGATGACCTGGCTCGATTTTGCCCGCGACGTGGGAGTCCACTTTACGGTAGCAAAGTTGTTGTCGGCGGATGTGAACAAGTCGCGTCTGGACAACGGCCTGACGTTTATGGAAATGGGCTATCAATTGCTCCAGTCGTTCGACTTTCTGGAACTCTTCCGCAAGAAAAACTGTTTGCTTCAAACCGGTGGAAATGATCAGTGGTCAAACCTGCTTGGCGGCGTCGATCTGATCCGTAGGGTTGAACACAAACAGGCGTTTTGCTTTACGCAACCGCTGATTGTTGACTCTCAGGGTCGCAAGCTTGGCAAGACGTCTGGAAATGCGATTTGGCTCGATGCGAGCATGACTTCGCCCTACGACTTCTTCCAGTATTTGCGAAATATTCCAGACGAAACTGTCGAGCAGACCCTGCGTCAGCTCACCTTCATTCCGCTTGAGGAAATTAGCCAGCTCACGGCACCGGGCACAAATCCCAACAAGGCCAAGGAGAAATTGGCATGGGAAGTCACGCTGCTCGTGCATGGTCGCGAAGAAGCCGACAAGGCGCTCGCGGCAGCACATGCGTTGTTTGAAGGTGCGGGAGACCTGTCGTCAGCGCCCCGCGTTCAAATCGCTCGTGGTGAGATTGAAGCCGGCATGGATGTCATCACTCTGCTTGCAAAAGCAGGTGTGTGCCCAAGCAAGAGTGAAGCGCGTCGACTGGTGCAGGGCAATGGCCTGTTGTTGAACGGCGAGAAATGCGCCGATGCGGCCTATCGGATGCAGTTCAAGGATTTCGAGCATTCCTGCGGCGGTCTTCTCGTACGCAAGGGCAAGAAAGATTACACGATCATCGAATTGATCTGATTTTATCGGAATAAAATCAATAGCCAGAAGCGTTCAGCCGCGGATTTCCGGGGGTTGAACGGTGTCTTTTTTCTGCTATAGCGAGGCTGTGTAAATCACATTTAACTGATACGGATCAAGAGCAGGCTTTATAATGAATTCAGTCGCCTCATATCAGGCACTTGCATTGCAAATACGATGCAGAGCCGTGAATGCCTGCCATGGCGTGCCCGAGGCTCGCGAGCTGCTGCGCGCCAACATCGATCGCCTTGCAAAAATGATTCCGGCAAACAAGGCATTCATTGGTCCGGCGTGCAAGCTGGTGGTGTTGCCTGAATACGTGCTCACAGGATTTCCGCTTGGAGAATCCTTCTCGCAGTGGCGTGAAAAGGCCTGCATTTCAGTCGACAGCCCCGAGATGGAATCGCTGTGCCGCATTGCTCAAGACAACAACGTCTACCTCGCAGTGAATGCTTACGAAAAAGAAAAGCATTTTCCGGAACTGTTTTTTCAGGGCTGCTTTTTGATTTCGCCCGAAGGTCGGGTGGTGTTGCATTACCGGCGCACGAATTCTGTTTTCAGCCCGACGCCGTTTGATGTGTGGAACAAATATCTGGAAGTTTATGGAGAAGACGCACTGTTTCCTGTGGCTGATACTCCGTTGGGACGCATGGCTTTTGTTGCCAGCGACGAAATTCTCTTTCCGGAAGTTGCTCGGATGGCACTGATGAAGGGTGCTGAAATACTTCTCCATCCAACTTCAGAAACCCATTCACCCATTTCCAGCGGCAAAGACGTTTGCAAACAGGCGCGTGCAGTTGAAAATCTTGCATATGTGATTTCGGCAAACACAGCCGGCATCGAGGGCACACCCGTGTGTGCCGAATCAGCTGATGGTGGATCGCGGATTGTAGATTATCGCGGTCGCATTCTCGCCATGGCTGGAACAGGCGAAAGCCTGAACGCATTTGCAGAAATTCACATTGCCAATCTCCGCGAAGCACGTCGGCAAACCGGTATGCAGAACCTCGTTGCGCGACAACGCTATGGACAATACTCGGAGTTTTATCAGCGGGCTGAAGGTGTTCCACCCAATGCTCTTGCTGGTGTGAATGACCCTGGATTGAAGCCTGCTGGAGAATCACATCCGGATTCGGAACCTCAGTTGAAACGACACGTCGAATCCCAACCCGGACGTGCACAGCTTTTGGCTTTGCAGCGCGAGACAATTTCGCGCCTGGAAAAGAAAGGCGTATTGCCATGATGTTTTCGATTCGCAATCCGCGCACGGGACTTCAGGACGGCAGCTTTGAAGCGTGTTCTCCTGAAAGCGTGGCAGAAGTTTGCGCAGCTCTGCGTCGTTCGCAATTCGAATGGGAACAGGCCGGCGTGGTGGCGCGCTCGCAAGGACTGCAAACACTTCTTGACCGTTTGAATGATCCCCGGTGGCGGGAAAAACTTTTTGGCGCCTTGATGAACGACACGGGTCGCAAGAGCGAAAGCCTCACCGAGCTCACAGGCCTGACCAGCACTCTTCAGCGCTGGATTTCTTATGCGTTTGAAAACGCAGGACTGTGGCAACCCGACTCTGTTTTTCCCACAGCAATTCCTGGATTCACCCAACAAATTGTCCGCGATGCGACTCCACTCGTTGGGGTCATCAGCCCGTGGAATTTTCCGCTTCTGTTGAGTTTTGTCGACACCATTCCGGCGCTGCTCGCGGGTTGCGCCGTTGTCATCAAGCCAAGTGAGGTGACGCCACGTTGGGCATTTGTGATGAACGACCTGCTCGCGACGATTCCTGTTTTGGGCAGCGTGTGTCGCATTGTCGAGGGCGGAGCCGACACAGGTCGAGCCGTTGTTGAAGCCGTGGATTGTGTTTGTTTCACAGGCAGCGTGGATGTGGGTCGCAAGGTGGCTGCCCGCGCGGCTGAACGATTGATTCCTGCACACCTCGAGCTGGGAGGCAAAGATCCTGCTTTGGTTTTTGCCGATGCCGATCTCGATTCTGCCGTTCGTTCAATCTTGTGGGGAAGCACTGTGAACGCAGGGCAATCGTGTTTGTCGATTGAGCGTGTTTACGTGCAGTCAGAAGTATATCCACAATTTATCCACAAAATGCGCTCGATGATTGAAGACATGACCAGCCAATATCCAGTGATGGAATGGATGGCGCCGATCATTTCTCGGCAGCAGGTCGAAGTGATTGACGATCAATTGCAGGACGCGCGCGACAAAGGTGCCGTTTTTCAGACCGGTGGAACGTGGGAGTCATCGCCACAAGGAACCTTTTTTATGGCTCCAACCCTGGTGACCAGCGTGAATCATTCCATGAAGATGATGAGCGAAGAGAGTTTTGCACCCTTCATTCCGGTGATGCCTTTTTCCTCGGAAGCCGAGGCCATTGCGCTCGCCAACAACAGCCCCTACGGACTGAGTGCAGCCGTTTATTCCGCCCAGCCGGAAACTCTCAAAAGAGTTGTGTCAGCATTGGACGCGAGTGCCGTGTCGATCAACGACTGCGGACTGACCGCGTTTTTGCATCAGTGCGCCAAGTCGCCGCGCAAGGCGTCGGGTGCGGGTTTGTCGCGCATGGGTGGCGATGGACTCACGCGTTTTATGCGCAAAAAAGCTTTGTTGAAAAAATCTGCCGCAGAACAGCCGGATCCTTGGTGGTATCCGGTGACTGCGGTTGCGAAGAACTGACGGGAGACGATGTTGATGTCGATTCAAAAGGAAATGCCGCTGCTTGCTCGTCATGCTGGTCAATGGACAGGAGTTTACACGACCGTTGATGCCGAAGGAAAAATCATCGATCGCCATGCATCGCACTTGACCTGCGAACTCTCGGATGATCCCAAATTCCCATACAAGCAAACGAACCGGTACACATGGGATGATGGAAAAACGGAGGAGCTCTTTTTTCCAGCAACCTATGCCAACAAGAAGATTTGGTTTGAGAGCGAGCGCATCAGCGGCGCTGCCTGGGAAGCAGACGAAGACACGGTCATGCTGACCTGGAAGCGCAAAGACATTGCCAATTCGAAGTTGGTCGAAATGATTCAACTCAGTTCCGATGGCCTGCGCCGTTCGCGCACCTGGCATTGGTTTGTGGACGACAAGCTCGTCAAGCGCACATTGATTGAAGAGAACAAGGTGGTGGGCAAATGAAGTTGATTCATCCATTGGATGCCCTGGGCTACCGCCATAAGTTCGGTGTGCTTGCTCCGAGTACAAACACCATTGTTGAGCCCGATTTTCACCGCATGGCAGTGCCGGGTGTCACTTCGCACATGTCACGCATCTATATTAAAAACCAGGACATCAGCTCCGACGAGAGGATGCAAGATTTACTCGTTCAGATTCGCGAAGAAATTCTGCGCGCAATTGATCTTGTGAAGACCGCTGAAGTCAATTCGCTGGTCATGGGCATGAGCCTGGAAACGTTCTGGGATGGCCTCGAAGGAAACCGCAAATTCGTTGAGCGTCTCGAAAACTATTCGGGCCTGAAAGTCGCCTCGGGTGCACGCTCGTGCATGGCAGCATTGGACGTTTTGAAGGTCAAAAAGATTGCGGTGCTGACACCCTATCAGCCGATTGGTGATGTGAATGTGCGCAAATTCTTTGGTGACATCGGCGTTGAAGTCGTTGCCCTCAAGGGCCTGCGTTGCCCAACGGCTGTATCGATTGCCCAGGTGGGAGAAGAACAACTGCGCTCGTCACTGATGGAACTGAACGTTTCCGAATGCGAAGCCATCATTCAGGTTGGAACCAACCTCAGCATGTTGCGCCTCGCAGACGAAGCCGAGCGTTGGTTGGGTAAACCCGTGATTGCCATCAATGCTGCAACCTGGTGGTACGCGTTGCGTAACCAGGGAATCCGCGATCAGGTCGACGGTTGTGGCATTCTCATGCGCAAATTCTAACCACGGGCGGTGCGCGCGATGGCCAATATTCACAATGGATATCAGGGTGTCTTTGACAACCACATCCGATGCGGCAAAAAGGCGGCATTGGTGATTGTCGATTTCATCGAGGCCTATGCCGACCCCGCGTCGCCGTTCTTTTCGCCTGAGGTTGTTGAAGCTTCGCGGGCATTGTTGCCGCTTTTGAATTGTGCCCGCAGTGTGGGTCTGCCGATTGTCTGGACACGCGTTGAATACGCGCATCCTGAAGCTGCCGATGGCGGTGTTTTTGTCGAAAAAGTTCCGGCACTGAAGAATTTGCGGCGTGGTGCGTTTCATGCACAGACCATGAGTCATCTGGAGCAACGCTCTGCCGAACATGAGATCATCAAGAAATTTCCGAGCGCATTTTTTGCCACCCCGTTGGCAAGTCTACTCACGTCATTGAACTGTGACACGGTGTTGGTAGCCGGCTGCACCACGAGCGGCTGCGTTCGCGCCACGGTGGTCGATGCGCTTCAACATGGGTTTCGCCCATTTGTTGTTGAAGAGTGTGTGGGCGACCGTTCTGCGGAAGCACATCGGGTCAATCTGTCGGACATGCAAAGCAAATATGCCGAAGTTGTTTCTGCCGCGACCGCTGTGGAATTGATCTTGTCTGCTCATGTGAAGGAGTCGCTGTGAGCAATGCGTTGAATGGTATCCGGGTGCTGGATTTCACCCACATGCTGAGCGGCCCTTATGCCACCATGATGCTCGCTGATTTGGGAGCCGAAGTCATCAAGATTGAACCACCCGGAGTTGGAGAAGGCACCCGTCGCTTGTTGGAGAAAGATCCCAACCACAGCATCGATGGCATGGGCGCCTATTTTTTAACGCTGGGCCGCAACAAGAAGAGCATTGCACTCGACATGAAGTCACCGGGTGCGAAGAAGATTTTTCATGATCTGGTTCGCTGCTCGGATGTGGTTGTTTATAACTTCCGCGCGGGTGTCGGCGAAAAGCTGGGCCTGGATTACAACCAGCTCAAGCAAGTCAATCCCAAAATCATCACCTGCAGCGTGACGGGGTTCGGCGAGACCGGACCCAATCGTGACTGTACGAGCTTCGATATGGTCGCCCAGGCCACTGGCGGCGGCATGACCCTCACAGGTGACGGAGTGAATCCTCTTCGGTCGGGCATTCCGGTTGGCGACCTTGGTGGTGGACTGATGGCCACCATTGGCATCCTCACAGCTTTGCAGGCGCGCGTGCGCACCGGCGTTGGCCAGCATGTGGATATCTCGATGCAGGATGCCCAGGTGAGCTTGCTCAATTACATGGCCACCATGACGTCGCTTTCGGGTGAACCTCCCAAGGCCAATGGCAATGCGCATTTTGTGCATGTTCCGTATGATTCGTTTCCAACCCGCGACAAGCACATCATCATTGCCATCATCACAGATGACCTGTGGAAGACGTTCATCAAGGCGATCAACATTACTGCGCTCGACACCGAAGAAAATGCGGGTCAACCCGGTCGCTGGCGCAATCGTGAACACATCAGCCGGTTGTTGTGCGAAACGTTGCGCACCCGAGGATGTGAAGAATGGCTCGAGATTCTCAGGCCTGCCGGCGTGCCCTGTGCACCAGTGAACGACGTCAATGCTGTTTTGCATGACCCTCATCTGCAAGCGCGAAACATGATTGTTGACGTGCCGCACATCAACGGTCGAACCGTGCGTCAGTCGGGCAATCCCATCAAGCTGTCTGCCTCAGGTGTGGATACGTTCTCTCATCCACCCCAGGTGGGCGAGCATACGCAAACTGTTCTCAAGGACATTCTCAAATATTCGGAAGACGCCGTGCACGACTTGCGCTCGTCGGGGGTGATTCAATGACATCCATTGGTAACGGCCTGCTGCAGTCCGATGTGCCCTTGAAGCTCTGGGAAGTGGGTCCTCGCGATGGCCTGCAGAGTGAAAAGAATATTCTTCCGCTTGATGCCAAGCGTGACCTTGTGGTCGGCATGATGGAGGCAGGCCTTCGTCACATCGAGGTTGGCAGCTTTGTGCGCGCCATTCCGCAACTCGCGGACACAGACGAATTGTTTGCACGCCTGGCAGATCATCCTCTGCGCAAGCAGACGACCCTGACGGGTTTGATCTTCAACGCCAAAGGCCTTGAACGAGCCATTGCGGCCGGGGTGGATGGCGTTTGTATTGTTGCAATTCCTTCGGACACGCTTTCGCAAAAGAATGCTGGCGTTGGTGCGCAGGAAGGGTTGTTGCGCGCACTCGCTTTGGTGGATGAGGCCAAAGCTCACAATTTGTTCGTGCGGGTCGATTTGGCGACCTCGTGGGTATGCCCCTTCGAAGGCCAGATGCCGCAGGAAAAGATTTTTGAATTCGCCTCGGGGTTGCTCGACAAACCCGGCGTCGATGAATTGGCCTTGGCCGACACCATCGGGCACGCGCATCCACTTCAGGTGTATGCAACCTTTGCGCGTCTCGCTGAAAAATATTCCATCCAACGCCTGGCAGCCCATTTTCACGACACGCAGGGATTGGCTCTGGCGAACGTCACGGCTGCGATGTCGGCTGGCGTGCGCATCTTTGATTCTGCCCTGGGTGGTTTGGGCGGATGTCCTTTTGCACCAGGCGCTGCAGGAAATCTCGCGACAGAAGACCTTGTATTGATGGCCCAGAAATTGAATTCCAATCAGCTCAGGGATGTTTCTCTTTCTGCGCTGTGGACCATGGTTGAAAAATTGGAACAACACATTGGCCGTCCGTTGGGTGGCAGAAGCCGTGCCTGGTGGAGGAGTCAGTCCAAGTGACGTTTGAGACACCCCGCACATTGCTCGACAAGATTTGGGATTCGGCCACGGTGGTGCGCGAGTCTGCAGATCATCCTGCCGTGCTGTTTGTCGATTTGCATGTGCTCCACGAGGTGACCTCGAGTCACGCATTTTCGTTGCTCAAGCAGCGTGGATTGAAGGTCAAGTATCCCGACCGCACGCTCGCTCTTGCCGATCACGCAGTGCCGACCCTGGCACCCGATGGCGACGCGCGTTGGCCCTTTTCAAATCCCGCAAATCGCATTTCTGTTGAAACACTCGAGCGCAATTGTCGCGAGCAAGGAATTCATTGTTTCGCGCTGGATGACGACAGGCAGGGCATTGTTCACGTTGTGACCCCTGAGCTTGGACTCACCTGGCCGGGGCAAGTCATTGTTTGCGGCGACAGTCACACCAGCACCCAGGGCGCCTATGGAGCACTCGCCTTTGGCATCGGCAGCAGCGAAGTTGCCGGTGTGTTGGCAACCCAGACATTGCTGATGAAAAAGCCGCACGCACTGCGTGTTGAACTCAAGGGTTCACGCCTGCCATTTGCCCTGACTGCCAAAGACATTTCTCTTGCCGTTCTGGCTGAAATCGGAGTCGGAGGTGCACAAGGCGGAGTGATTGAGTTTACCGGCGAGGCGCTGAAACTGCTGTCGATGGAAGAGCGCATGACGCTGTGCAACCAAAGCGTTGAAGCAGGAGCCCGCACGGCTTTGATTGCCCCAGACGACGTGACCATTGCAGATCTTTCAGCACGTGTTCGAAACTTCGATAATGCTGACTTTGCGAATTTGATTGATCAGTGGCGCACGCTGCGTTCCGATCCGGCTGCCGTCTATGCACAGACCTGGACCATCGATGTCGAGTCATTGGCACCGCGTGCCACATACGGAACTCTCCCTGCGCTTTCAATTCCACTGGAAGACACCATTCCTCAGCGTGCACCCGAGTGTTGCGATGCCGCTCTTTGGCAATCGGGGCTGGCTTATTTCGGATTGAACCCGGGCGACAAATTGCAAGGACTATCGGTTCAGCATGTTTTTTTGGGAAGCTGCACCAATGGCCGGTTGAGCGATTTGCGCCAGGCAGCGCGAGTTCTTGAGAACAAGAGAATTGCTCCCACGGTGAAGATGTGGGTCGTGCCAGGCAGTCGTGCGGTGAAGCGGGCTGCTGAAGCGGAAGGTCTGGATGTAATTTTCCGGAACGCCGGAGCCGATTGGCGCCAACCGGGCTGCTCCCTTTGTGTGGCCATGAACGGCGACAGCATTCCTGCGGGTGAAGTGTGTGTGAGCACGAGCAATCGAAATTTTGCTCATCGCCAAGGGCCTGGCAGCAAGACAATTTTGGTGAGTCCCCTGACAGCTGCAGCAACTGCCCTCAGGGGTGTGCTCACTGATCCGCGTGAGGTGCTGTGATGAACGTCAACGGTTGGACTCAATGGAACGGACGCGCTGTGCTGATTGCACGCGACAACATCGACACCGACCAGATTTATCCGGGGCGATTTTTGTCGCTCACCAACAGAAGCGACATGGGCGAAGCTTTTTTTGCCGACTGGCGATTCGACGAACAAGGCTGTGAGCGCAAAGATCATCCCTTCAGAAAAGAACAAAGCATCATGGTGGCCGGCGAAAACTTTGGCTGTGGTTCGTCGCGCGAGCATGCTGTGTGGGTGATGCGCGACCACGGTTTTCGGGTTGTCCTGGCAAGATCATTCGCCCCGATTTTCAAACAAAATGCGATTGCCAACGGTATTGCGCCTGTTCAGCTTCCGGGCGAAGTATTCACAATCATGAGTGCGCACCAGAATCTTGAATTTGATATTTCAGTTGATCTTGCCTTGCGCTCCTGCACCCTGGTTTCATGCGATGGCAAAATCAAACGCACTTTTGAATTTGCAATGGAGCCCTTCGACGTTCATTGCCTGCGCCAGGGTGTGGACACCTTGGGCTTTCTGCTTTCTTGCTCATCAGCAATTGAAAACCATCTGAAGACAACACAACGAATCAACCCTTTGCAGCAATTCTTTTCGGGAGACCAATGAAAATGAACAGCACGAATCGAGGAACATCCCCAATGAACCAGAATCCACTGCCAGCTCCTGCACCGCTGCGTGCAAATCCTCGCACTTCGATTGGCCGCCTCCATGTGGAAAGCGAGCAGTCGTTGTATTCTGTGGTTGAATTCACAAAGACTGCTTTCAATATCGCCAATTTCATTGGTGGCGATCGCGGCGAAACACAGATTCTTTCGCAGGATGCTGCGACCGGCGAATCGACCCAGCGCGTGAGCATCAAGAAAGGCTGGAAGGCTCCCATCGGTCATTTCGATACCGATGTGGAAATCTTTGTGCTCAAGGGTGAAGTCAAGCAAGGCGGATTCAAGCTGCGCCAGTTGTCCTACACTTATCTTCCGGCAGGACTCGCAACCGGACCTTGGGAAGCCAGTGAAGACACGGTGATGTTGTTCATGCCCGATCGCAAGCCGAATTACCTGACGGCTCCCTATGCAGACCTCGAGCAGATTCCCGAGAATTCTGCATACCATCTGAACACGCAAATGAATGATCGCATGGTGGATTACATTCCGTGCAAGGAAATCAACTCCATGAACTGGGAACAGACGACGTTTCTGCCCCCAGGTTCTGCACGCAAAAGCCTGTTCAAGTGTCCACGCACCGGTCGTGCGACCTGGATTCTTGGTCTTGTTCCGATGTGGATTGAAGGCAACTTTTTTGCCGGACATCCAACTGCGGAAGAAGCTTATTTGATTCGTGGCGACGTCCAGGGACACTGGAGCATGCAGGATGATCCGTTCAATCGTCGTTATGCTGCGATGCGTGACGATGGTTATTACTGGCGTCCAGCTCACATTGCGCATGGACCTTTCTGGTCGGAAAGTGGCGCGCTGTGCCTGTTCCGCACCAAGGACCGCCTCGATTGCCACTGGGCTTTGCACAATCCAGACATCACCCAACGCTGAAAGCAGCAAGGAAAATTTCATGGAACGAAAAATTTCTCCCCAAAGCTGGATGATTGTTGCTTGCGGATTTTTGGTGCTGCTCGTGACCAACGGAATGACCCTCACTGGCATCACGATGTTCGACAACGCCCTGTTGTCCGAATTCGGTTGGCAGCGGGGAGAATTGAAATTGCGTGATCTCATCACCTTTGCGGGTGCAGGACTCATCGCTCCGTTTTTTGGTTCGCTCGCTGACAAAGGGCACATTCGTAATTGCCTTTTGGCCGGCTGTGTTTTTCTGGCTGCCGGTTTTTTGGTCTATTCGCGAATCTCCACAATTGGCGGCGTTTATCTGGCGCATGCCCTGTTTGGTTTGTCGTTGGCATCGGCCGGCATTGTGAGCGTTGTTTTTCTGGTTTCCTCCAACGTGCCAGCCTCAAAAAGAGGGCTTGCTTTGGGGATCGCGCTGGTTGGCTCCAGTCTTGGCAATTCGATTTTTCCTCAATTCAATCTGGCGTTGCTCAAGGCCTTTGATTGGCGAACTGCATTTGCTTACTTGAGTGCAATTCCGGTCATGTTGATGGTCATGATTGGACTTTTTTTGAAGGTTCCATTCAGCTCCGTCAAATTGAACGGCGCCACCCCCGAGAATTCTCGCCTGGATCAGAATCTTGTGGGGCGAGGGAATGACGCAGTCGACGATCACCCATCAACCAGCGTATTCCGTTCGTGGGCATTCTGGTCGATTGGTATCATTGCAACGCTGACTTTCTTTTCCATACTGGGCGTGACAAGTCATGTGTTTCTTCGCCTGACGGGTGCGGGATACTCACCACAATTCGCCGGAACGGCTATTGGCATGCTGTTCATGATGGGTTTGGTTGGAAAATTGTTTTCAGGGGCTTTCGCCGACAAGTTTGGTGTCCGGCTGTTGATGACAGTCTCACTTGCTTTGATGAGTGCCGGCGCCTTCGGTTTGAGCCAGTCGATTTCGGCGGGTGTTCAGGTCTGGATTCTGCTTTTTGGCTTGGGTTGGGGTGCACTCTACACGCTGATTCAGATGTCGGTCGTCTCGACTTTTGGCAGGATTGGCACGGGGCGGATCCTTGGAGCCATTGCACTCCTCGAAGCCGTGGGAGGAGGATTGGGACCATGGCTTGTTGGCCTTTTGTACGACAAAACCGGCAGCTATCAGCTCGGGTTTGGAGTGGTCTGCGGAGCACTCGTTCTTGCCCTGGCAACTTCACTCACCCGAGGAGTCAAGGCGTTTTCTGTTTTGAAGAGTTTCTCTGAGCAGGAGTAAGACTCACTGCTGTGGACATTCTCCACCGGCCTGCGACGCCGATTCCGCGACGGGGAAGAGTTCTCCGCGAAGATACGCATCGAAATTGGTCTTGAAATAAGTCCAGCTCGAAACATTGGCGCGGCCTGAAACGACACACCGGGGTGCATCGAGGTACAGCTCGAGATCGGAAGTTGTCATCCGACGCTTGACGAGCTCCGGCAGTGGCTGATTTGCCGAGTGTTTTTGGACAATCGCATTGAACACCAGATTTCCGCTGGCTCCCTTCATTTTCATCCACGGAAGCCAGGGGCTCACGCGGGTCCAAACCACCTGCACGTCATCAATCGACTCAACTTCACCAATTCGCGCAAGCGCTTCATCAGCAATGACGTATGAGAAGGATTCGTGCGCCTTGTATATTGCTTCGGGTGAATATTCGGCGAAACGAGCATCACCAGCAAGCGGATTCGGATAGCTCAATGGAACGTCGATCCTCAGAATTGAGGTTTTGCTGTTCGATTCAACCGGCAATGCTGCCACGGCCGGTATTTTTTGTTGAACAAGTGCATTGGCAATATGAACAACCGGGACGGTTTCTTTGGTCCAGGGATTTTGCCATTTGTCGAGCATTTCGCCCGTGGACGGATCAAGGTAAAAAGTCAATTCGCGTGATCCGACAGTCCAATTTCCGTTGTCGTCTTTGAAGCAGCGGGCAATGTTGTAACCAACGATCTTGAACAAGACTTGGCTCTTGTCTGATGCGACCCCGGTGGTTGTGACATTCCCATGCCAGCTCGTGATGGCATTCTGGCCGTTGGTGTTGCAGCGGATTTTCATGAAATCATTGGCGCCGAGACTCGATGTGCCCGCGTGTGCGGGAATTGAAAACGTGCTGGCTGCAGCAACAGTTGCGGAGAACATGGTGAATCTGCGAGTCAAAAGTCGGTTCAAGTTCATGTGAAAAAACCTCAGCAGCCGGGACCCGGTTTTTTTGACCCGGGCTCGAGAATTGGCTCAAGTGCATGGATTGTGGGTTTCTATTCGAAGCAGGCGCTGATCTCAACCAGAAAAAAGGCGGGGTGGTTTATCTTGTTCGATATTTCAAACACCCATGATCACTTGGATATTTTGAAATCAATTGACGACTTCACGGAATTGCAGGTGCCCCCGGAAGTTGAACCATTGGACGAGACTGCGCAGCAACGCTCGACTTCCACTGAAAATGGCTTTCCAACAGACGAAACCGGCAACCTCAGACTTCCATCTGTATCGCTCCTCGCGATTTCCTTGCCCGAGCTGTCGCGGGCCACGGAGCCCTTGAGCGTGCAGGAGCTTCCGGGAACAAATTCATCAATGAACTCACTCAACATGATCGACTCTGTGAAAGGAAATGCAAATGATTTTCCGGGCAGTCCAATCTTCTGTGCCAGGTTTGTCATTTGCCCATTGGCTGCGAGCTCTGTGCTGACTCCCAGTTTTGCGCAGCCAAACAAGGTCATCAGCACACAGCCTTGAATTTGTGTCGCAGTGGAATGGTAGAATCTCATTTTTGACTTCAATGCCATCGGGACGCTCGCGAATGCCTGCTCGAGTTCAGTCGTGGAAAAATCCTTGTGATTGCCATTCAGGGCAAAGGCCACGGCATCGCCGATGAAAAGAATGATTTTACTCACGGAGGCTCGCGTTTTGTTTTCCTCGGCGTCCTTGGTAATCATTTGCAATGCAGAGGCCAGTGCTGCCTGCCCTGCCTCCTGGGGATCCTCTCCGGCGTTGGGAATCCAGGTCCGCGTCACTGTCGCAAGCGATTTTTCGTCGGTGAACGGAATCGTTTGGGCAACAGTGTCGCGAAAACCAATCGCTGCAAAACGGGCATCCCAGCCTTTGTCCTGACGCAATTGATAGGCGAATCGCTCGACCCCGTTTTTAACAGTGTTCAGGCTGTCATCCATGCTCGCAGTGATATCGACAACAAAGACGATGTCGGCCGGGGTTTTTTCCGCTTTGCCATCTGATATGCAGTTTTTTGCAAGATTGACGATGTTGGTTTCGGAGGACTTGATCTGTGCCGCTTTTGTCTTTTCCTGTTCACAGGAAACAGCAAATCCAACACTCGCAATTTTTGCAGGTTTGTCGATCCCCTGAAATTCGGTGGGTTTGCAGCCCGCGTTGAGTAAAAAGGCGATCGTCACGAAATTTTTCACGACCATGCTTCTTGTGGACATGACTTTTCCAATTCTCGTCGATGCTAATTTCATGATGCACTCCGCTGCGTTTCGGGTACTTCCTTTGCTCTTCCTTTTGAAGTGCAGTCGTAGATGATGGCGGGTGGCAGGTTGCGCAGTTCAAAGCGAACAGAGCTTATATTGAAATAGTCCGAAAAAGTTTTCTTCAAAAACGGGGTATATTGAAAGGCAACAAAATGCCCTTCACTTGACAGGATTTGCGCTGCCGATTCGAGAATGTTTCGTGTCACATCTGGACTCATGCTCGCATACGGCAGGCTCGAGACGATTGCATCGACCCTCGCAAGTCCTCGTTGCGCCAAGATGCCCGGGAGATTTCCGGCATCATCAAGAACAACCTCGACGTTGCGATTTGTCTTGAGACGCTCGCGCAGCAAATTTACAGCCTCTGCATTGAGATCGATGATGATGATCCTGGCTTCTTCGCCCACATGCCTGAGCATTGTCTGGGTGATTGCACCGGTGCCAGCCCCCAGTTCGACAACTGTTTTTGTTTTCTTCTTGTCAATGCAATCCATCATTTTGGTGGCAAGAAATCTGGATGACGGTGCAATGGCACCAATTTGCTGTGGTGCTTTTGCGAAGTGTTGAACCGTGTGTGCCAGGTCTTTCCACCAACGCGACAATTCCAGACCTCCCCGTTTGAGCAGGTTCGCCAGCGGAAGGATGCTTGCTCTTGCAACGGCACCTTGAGGTGCGCCTTCCGTGAAAATTCCTGAACAACCGAAGGCGGTTCGGAATTTATTCAGCGAAATTGAGGTTTTTCTTATAATTTTTAATAAAAATGCATGGTTGTTGAGCATCGGAGTTGTCTCGACATGCCTTGGGGAATCACTGCTCTCCAATCTCCTCCGAAGCACCCCGTTCGACTCGCCCTTCGCTGGGTGCGCTTTTCCGACGCCACTGGCCCGAACGTGCATAAGGTTCGCGTTGTGGATTTGCGGGAGGGTTTCGTGCCGGCAGCAAGCCCAGTTTTGACAAATGTTCATGAAGCGCGACAGGCGAGAGTTTCGTCAGGTTGGCGTCAAGGTCGTTTACACGGAGCTTCCTGTACAGTTCGCCTGGCAATGAATCCCTGAGTTCTCCGAGAACCTTTCTGTCTGCTGCCAAAACAACAGCTTCCACATTGAATTCCGAGACGAAATTGAGGAGTTTTTCGCTGATCTCCCGGCTGAATCTTTTGACGATTTCATGCTGATGACGGCTCAAATGATCATCGTATCCATGCATCGTCTGCGCCATTCCGGAGAACCCGACATGATATGAAAACCGATGACCTCCTGCGAGGGTTTCGTTCTTTTGTTCCTGCCAATGTTTGTTGAGGAACAGTTCAACCGATGACAATACCGGACTCCATTGTTCACCAGGACGTTCAGCAGATTTTAGAATCAGAAACCGGGCTTTTGTGTGATCGACAGTCAACACGGCGACCTGCTTCATGGTTTACCCCTTGACGACTGTGAATTGTGGATTCTTTTCCGGGCCCGACTCTTTCCCGATGGTCCTCCATTGCAAAATCATAGCTTTGTGATGGGCTTTGAAAATCATGGATTTCTTGGACATTCGAAAGATCTTTTTGGCTCGATGTCCATTTCGCTGACATGGATCATCGGGTCGTCTTTGTTAAACTCGGCTTGCGATAAATTTTCGAAGAAAGCTTTGGAGGTTTTCATGTTTTCGATTTGGAATTCGCTTTTGCGTTCGGGATGGAAAAACCAGGTCGTTGGTTTGGTGGGTATGGCGTGTTCGCTTGCCTTGATCGACGGTTGCAAGCCGCGAAATTTCAATTCAGGCGCGTCAGCTCAAGGCCTGACACCGCAGCAGTTCGACTCCCAGTTTGAAGTCACCCGATTGACCTCCTGCAAGGCTCCAAATGGAACTGCGGCCGGTGATTTGCGGGTTGTCTGGCGCGTTCGCAACAGTGCCGGTCAGTCTGTGACGCCCTATATTCTTGGTTTCGCTGGTGATGCGGTGACCTCCAGGAATAAAAAGGTGAAGTTCCAGATTCTCACTGCAATTGGAGCGCCGAGGCCGATTGCACCGAAGGACGGACCAACGCCATTTCCTTTTGAGATCTATGGTGGATACGAGTTGCAGATCCCAGCCGACGAAGCTGCTGCACGCTGGGGATATATCGATGTCGATGGCAAGCCATTGGCCCAAGGTTCGATTGATGTCGGTTTGATGCTGTTGCCCGTGCATGGCAGCGGCAGTGCTGCCGGCCGTTCATTTTACCTGGTTCAATACGATGGCACGAGCTTCGACTTCAATTGCGATCCGCTCGATTCCATGGCGTTGGCTCGGCTTGCCACATTCGGGATTCGCGATGGCAGTCATGGATTCAAGGGAGACCGTGGGGTTGTTGTCAAAGGCAGCAACGGAAGCGGAGGCACCTCCTCGGATGGCAAGCTTGTGACCCAATGGGCGTGCTCTGGGAACCGACGAAAAGCACAGAATCATCGTCTCGTCGAAGTGGCGGGCGGCTGGCTCAACCAGGAAGAATACTGCGAATGGGATCGAAATGGTGTTGCACCTGGCAAGGTGACGTCCGCAACCGTCAAACCAAACCAGTTGAGCTGTGTTGTTCGCTCATCGTTCGATCAAGACCGCAGCTACTTTCTCCAACAGCGTTTGTACAAGGCCACGGGCGAGCAGCAGAAACTCGAAGGATTTTCGAGTTTGAGCGAATTCAAGAGCGCGTACTATGACACCAAGTTCAATGGATATGCATTTTTGGTTGGAGGCCGTGAAGGTTATCACGTTTGGGACACCCGGGTCTGGAAGAAAATGGGCGAAAAGGGTGACCCCCGCGGAGCTTATATTTCCGACACTCGGAAGGGCATCATAGGCCATTGCATGCAGTACACATGCGCTCAACCGGATGAGACCGGATACACGGGCAACTGCGTGCAGGGTCGGCAGAGTGATCCGCTCATTTGCTCCGTTATCAACAACATTTATTGTGTTGGCCCGGCGCAGAACGGTTGCGTGCAAAAGCAGGAGCTCAATCTCAGCAAGAGACCCGTGCTTCATGCCGATGCAAATCATGTCCAGAATGCTGCGCATCTGGATCCTGTTTTGACACCGACGTTGCAGTTGCCTCCGGGTCCGTTGGCAGCTCTCAATCCAGGTCCGGTTTTTCGCGAGGATGTGCTGTTCAGAAATGATTACACTCCGCCAACACGATTGGGCGACACGCCCATCAAGCTCGACCTGGTCATTCCCGCTGGTCTTGGAGAATGCAAGCACATTGTTGATCCGGCATTGGTGAAGTCGGGCCGGGTCAAGGATGTTGCAGCATTCCTTGCCAACGACAAGACGCTTGTCCACTGCACATTCACAAACAATACCCGATACAACAACTGTGATGAAGTTGCTTCGCAGATTCAGGTGAGGATAGCGCTCGAGGCACAACCAAAGCGCTGAAAGGAAGTTTGCCATGGGCGTTTGGGCTGCGTCCGCAACAATGATGTTGCTTCCTCCACCGGATGCAACGCACATTCGCCACAACATGCCCAATACTTTTTCCAGACAGGCCGATGCGAGTGCAATCCGAGTGCCTGTCGGTCCGAATGCCCTGCCAGTGATTGGCGCCAATCGACTGTTCACAAAAGACGAATTCAATCAGCTCTGGTCTACATTCTTTTCAAGCCCAATCAACTCGCCAGACTGCGGCAAACCTCTTGATTTGAAGGGGAGCGATCGAAAGCTCATTGCTGAGGATCTATTTCTCGTAAAGCTTCGAGGTTTCCGCGAGTCCATCTGCAATCCGGAATCCTGGTACATTTCTGCCATGAGAATTGATCCCTGTCGCATCAGGGTACTCAAGGAAAATCGTTCCAGGTCGGCAATCAAGTCGTGTTCGATGAATGGAAAATTCCAGGAATTGAGATTTGTTTTGCAGCCGGTCGAAAACACGGATCGTGGGCTTGTCTTCCCGGATGTTGCTCTGCATGTCGCCTTGAGTTTTGGCAAGTTTGAACAAATTCTCAAGGTTTGGCGCGACGCGCGTCCCGAAAAAATTGTCTCTGCGGCGCGTCGCCTGGGAGTCTGGAACGACGTGGCACTTTTTCTCGGTGGTGCAGGCCTTGAGCGGTGGACGTTTTCCCGGGTGAAGTTCGTTGAAGGGAAATGGCAACAGGATCGTCTCGCACACGGAGGATTCCATGAATCCTTGAGTGATGCCGAAGCCGATGGGACCAGCGTTCAGACCGACAGGCCTGCGGACGAGCCGCGGCTCAGCGACGTTCAACTCATGAATCCAATGCTCATCAATCCCCTCCAGGGAAGTTGCATTCAGTGCCATCTGGCAGACAAAAACAGACCTGTTCGCGTGTTCCGGCAGTTGGGCTGGGGGCTTTCCGGCGAACCCGTGGTATCTGCAAGGGTTCTGAAGGAATCGCGATTTTCTGCAAGCGAACTCAATATCATTGGCAATGGCAAGTCTCCGAAGCAGCGCTGAAAGTGTCTAAAAGTTCTACAGTTCAGGCACGTTTTTCTTCTTGCCCCCACCTGTATTCACCTCTACCTGCTCCTCAGCGATTGCTCATGATGTTTGGAAAATAAATGAGACTTATTCTGCTTCTGCAAATTCTTATCGGATTTTTGCTTTCACCTTCGGCGCTTGCAGCAGAAGGCATTGGTCCAATGCTTCAGAATGAAATCGAGGCAACATTCCTTGAAGATGGCAGGGTTTCGCCAGCCAAAATTGAAAGATTCAAACTCAATCTGCGCTCGGCAGAGGCGGAAATTCACAAGAGCCTTGTCGACTATTACATCAATGTTGGAAACAAGTCGCCTGAGGAAGCTGAGCGCAAAGCGTCGTCCACATCCATCGCCAAAGCTTACGATCGCCTTCAGGCCATCACTTCATCATTGAGCCAGTCCAGCGGAGCAGACGTCTACAGATGGGGCGCAGCTGCTTTGCATTTGGGATATTCGGTCCGGTCCGAAGGCCGCTGGATGGATTATGAAGAGATCGCAGGTTATGCAAAAGGCGTGTTCAAGCGATACCAGGTCAAGCGTCGCAACAAGGATCAGTCTGAAGCATCCAATCTTTGGAGTCCTTCCGAATCCAGATTCTACAGCCAGTCCGAGCTCATGGAACTCAAATCCAGAGGAGTCGATGTGTCGACTCTCAATCCTCTCGGTGATGGTTCCTATTGGACAAATGTGAACATTCCATCCGAAAAAATGCAGAACACATTTCAAAAAGCTTCGCCCCTGTATCGCAATTCAAAATTTGTCTTTCCATCAGACGGAGCAACGGTTCAGTTCGACGAGGTGAAGCGCTCTCAGAGTCGGCCCAAATTCGACGTCACCTGGAATGTCGATGGAAAGAAGAAAAAATTAAAATTGAAATTCCTCAGCGAGACAAACAGCGAAGTCACGGCTGCGACACTTTTGGCAGCCTTGGGATTCAACACGGATCCGTCGCAACGCATTCGAAACGTCACAGTCCGCTTCAAGGATGGCGAAAAGCCTTTATTTCATCGTGATCTTGAGAGTTATTATAGTTTTTGGGAAATGCAGAATGCAGTTGTGGCCGATGGTCGCGACGAAAAAGGCGATTACATCATCTTGCGTGAGGCATTGCTGGAAGCTCGCAGTGAAGATCTGGTTCGCGTCGGAGCGTGGTCATACACCCGCAATGGTCATCCGGAAACCCGCGAAGTGCGAGCACTTCCGGTTTTCATGGCTTGGATCGCAAACAACGACATGAAGGAATCCGGCCAGAACAAGGCAGTGTTTGAGCAGGACTCGGAACTGCAGAAGATGTTCTTCGTGTCCGGAGATTTGGGCTGGTCATTTGGTAGTTTCCTGATGCCGGAAACGGTGTCCTGGTTCAAGTGGAACATCATCAAGGACGTGCGGGAGGATTCAGTTTCCTTCAACTATCTGACATGGCTCTACAGTGATTTGTTTCAGTTCACGACCTGGGATGATGCCCGCTGGATGATTCGCCTGATTGCCCAGCTTTCGCGTGAGCAGATCCGTGCGGCTGTGATTGCAGGTCAGTGGGACCCCAAGGTTGAAAATGTCCTGGTTGAAAAACTGGTCGCCCGCAGGAACCAGCTGGTCAAGGTTTTTGAGCTTGATCGAGAGTTTCCGCAACTGAACGTCAACGACAGCGTTGCACCAGCTGATCCGAGTGCCGAGATGGATTGGCAGGTCAACGGTGGCCTTGCAGGTGGCAACGCACCCGGATCGCATCAGCGTTTGCTCGACATCGTTCAATCGATGAGCAGGCCTGTCTTTGATTATCTTGGACCATCACTCATGAGAATTCACACGGGTCTCATCAACGCGGCACTCGACAAGGCGGTGAAGCCCGTGACCGAGATTCGCATTTCAGGTGACGACCTGGCAGGACTCGGATTGCCTTTTGCCGCCGGCGTGATTTTGCGGCTGCACCGTTCCATTGTGCGAAACGAAGAGCCGCGCAGCATGGACGAACGTTTTCTCGTCCACGACCAGGTTGTGATTGGCTGGACGCTGGGTACGGAAATCGCGAGTGTCGGGAGTTCCATCACCTACTACCGGAGTTTCAATCTGGTTTATCCCGTCAGGAAGCAGAGCGAGGGAGTCTTCAAGGCTGCTTATCTTCCGGCACTGCTGATGCCATATTCTCCGGGTCAATTCAGGCTTCCCAACAAGCATTCGTTGTTGATTGAAGATTATGTTGAGGGGCGCGGCAGCATTGGTGTCAGCGGCCAGTCGACAGTTGATTTGAACGCGGAGGCGAGTCTTTCCAGGGTTTACTTGAAGCGCACGCTTGTGAGCGACCGCGCTGATGGCAAGGTCGATATTCTTCTCGACAACTCCCATTACACGGATCTGAGCGCGAAAGTTGCAGCCGTGTTGCGGGTCGCTTTTGTCGAAATCGATTTTCCATTCTTCGACGGCACCCTTCGCAAGGGAAGCATCGACAGGGAATTGTGGTCTCTGCCTGCGAACAATCCGGAGTCGAAGGTGCGGGCCCGGACGGCACTCCAACTTGTCACAACGGCGATGCGCACGGACTATTTGCCACAGCTTGCCTCCCGCAAGCAGATTGATGCCGATTATGTGATGCGCAAATGGGGATTCAATCTGTTCAGTCTGGTCACATCGCTTGACACTCGAACCACTGCCGATGTTGATGAACTCGACAGCAATTCCGGAGCTGGCGTTGTCAAAAGTTTCCAGATTGAAAACGTCAGCGAGTCGCTTTGGAGATACCCCATCTTCGACGTCATGGAACGGGATACCGTGAAGAGCTTTTACCTTGGTATCAAGAACGAGGAAGGTGGATTCGATGACACGGTTGTCGGCCTCAACATCCGTTCGTGGGATTCTGCAACCACTTCGCAGGAATTGCGGCAGGATTATGTCCAGCTCGCACAAAAGTCGGCAGCTGATGCCAATTTCATTGTCTTCACGCCAGAACTTCACACCAACAAGGACCAATGGGGAGCAGTTGTCACAATGGTCGACGTGTTGTTGTACCAAAGTGCAATCGACGTGCTTTTTGCGGTTTCAGAGGAAAAGTGGTGGAGCGAATTCACCCGTCTGACAAAAATTGTTCCGCAAAGGGGGCGCGACGCAACGACCTCTGCGACAGAGGCAGCGCTCGTTGCGGGTTTCAAGAACTTCCTCGCGCAATTGGAAAATGCCCGTCGCGCGCGGGATGCAAGAAGCAAGGCAAAATTCCTGACCCAAGCCCTGGGCAATACGGCTGTGACCGCAAGTTTGACCTCGGGTATCAAGGGAGACCTGATTGGCGTTGTGCTTTCCCAATTACCGGAAGACAGTTATTTTCTTTCGGCAAAGATTACTTCACCCTTGTACAAGCAAAATATCTTTCCTCAGGAAAAACCGCTGGTGAATCGGCGTGGAACCCTGAAATATCGCGATGCACGCCTGCACGATTTTTCATTGAACACGATCTCGGTCATCTACAACTTTTTTGATTCGGTCATTCCCGAGGGCGGCATTGTTCCAAGTGTTGAATATCCCTTCTGATGGCTTGCCCTTTTTAATTCGGTGATTGCCCAAAATATTGGGCAGTGTCTATTCCATCGACAGTTCTTTTCACAAAAAATCCAGTCATTTTGGGTTGATTGGTTGGCACTTTGCTTGCTGACTCAATTCCGAATGTTTTTTTTTTCGACCTGGTGAGGACTTTATGATGCGCACAGGTTTTTATCTTGCATTGGCGGGCTTGATGTTCACCGCAGTGGGTTGTGGTCGTGCAGACGGCGTCGAGTCGGGATTGTTTGCCGCAGGAGAAACCGGCGAGGCTTTTGTGTCAACAGGGTACACCAAGACCTTCTTGAAGAAGAACACCGAGTCTTCGTCAAACTTGACTGCCGGTTCGGAGAAGTGCGAAATCCCTGCCGGAACGAAGATTGTCCTGCAGTCGCAGCCGGAATACGAAGGCAATCACATGTTCGTCAAGACAGTCGATTTGCTTCCTGGATGCAGTTTTCACAATGGCTACATTTTCAGGGATCACATCTCAAAAACAAGTTTGAAGAATCTTTTCTCTTCGAACATGCGTGCATTCCTGGACACCATCGCTTTTGCCGAAGGCACGGGTGATCGTTACGATTACATTTTCAGCTTCGCGACATTTTCAAGTTTTTCTGGTCATCCGCGCCGTCTGATCTGCTCGGGTGGGTATTGTTCCGATGCAGCAGGGCGTTATCAGATCAAGTCGACGACCTGGGACGAAGTACGCCGCGAACTTGGACTCACAAACTTCTCACCCGAGAGTCAGGACAGGGCAGCTGTTCAGCTGATCAAGTGGCGCGGTGGTTACGACGATGTCGAGCGTATCGATGGTCCCAACAGTTTCGGCAACGCTCTCTACACCGTCAGATACGAATGGGCTTCGCTTCCCCACAGCCCTTACGGCCAGCCGATCAAGTCGGAGGGTCAGCTTTGGGAGAAATTCAAACAATTCAAGCAACGCTATTGAGTGTTCAGTGAGCCCGACCGTCGTGCATGGATGACGTCAGGTACTCCGAGAAACCGCCTTCATAGATCTGCATTTCACCATGGTCGATACGAAAGACCCGATTGGTGACCTGTGCAAGGAAGTGGCGGTCGTGGCTCACAATGATCAGTGTCCCTTCAAAATCCCGCAGTGCATCCATGAGAATTTCTCGCGAGCGAATGTCAAGATGGTTGGTTGGCTCGTCGAGGATGATGAAATTCACCGGACGGATCAGGATGCAAGCCAACACAACCCGACTTTTCTCACCACCCGAAAGCACCGAAATCTTTTTATTGACCTCGTCATCTGAAAACAAAAACGATCCCAGCAGCGTTTTGAGTGTTCCTATGGATGCATTGGGTGCGACTGTCTGGAGCTGCTCGAGAATTGTTGAATTCGGATTCAAGACCTCGAGCGCGTGCTGGCTGAAATAACCAACCTCAAGGCTCGCACCCAGCGAGCAGTTGCCTTCGGTCGGTTCTGTTTGACCAGCAATGATTTTGAGCAGCGTGCTTTTTCCGGCACCGTTGATTCCGACGAGGGCGATCTTATCGAGCCGCTTGACGAGTCCTGAAACTCCCGAAAAGACCCTTTTGCTGCGCCCGTCTGCAGAATTCCACTCTTTGGCCACAGCCGAGAACTTCACCACGTCATCGCCGCTGCGCGGAGGTTTGTTGAATTGGAATCGAACGGCTTTTTCCTCTGGCGGAATTTCGATGCGATCGATTTTGTCGAGTTTTTTGACCCGGCTTTGAACTTGTGCCGCGTGACTGGCTCGCGCGGCGAACTTGGCGATGAATTCTTCTTCCTTGGAGAGCATTTCTTGTTGGCGCTTGTAGGATGCCAGCAGTTGTTCTTTGCGGATCTCACGCTCGCGCTCGTAGAAGTCGTAATTTCCTGTGTAGGTGGTGATGCCACCATTGGCGATTTCGACGATTTTACTCACAACACGATTCATGAACGTCCGGTCATGGCTCGTCATAATCAAGATGCCTTTGTAATCCACCAGCCATTCCTCGAGCCACATGATGGATTCCAAATCGAGGTGGTTGGTGGGCTCGTCCATCAGCAATGCGTCGGGTTTGAGCAGAAGGATGCGGGCGAGTGCAATGCGCATTTTCCAGCCGCCGCTGAAGTGATTCACCGAGCGTTGAAAATCATCGAGAGTGAAGCCAAGACCACTGAGAATTTCCTGGGCACGCACGTCGAGGTCATAACCACCCCGGGCTTCAAAGGTCGCCTGTGCGTCGCCGTATTCTTCCAGCAGTTTTGCCATTTCATCGTCGTCCATGGGTTCGCCAAGGCGAATTTCCATTTCCCCAATTCTTGTTTTGAGGAGAGCCAGATCCTCGACTCCGGCCATGGTTTCTTCAAGCACCGTGCGGCCACTCATGTCGCCCACGTCCTGGGAGAAATATCCGAGCGTGAGAGAATTGGGTCGGATCAATTGACCATTGTCGACACTGTCTTCGCCGGTGAGAATGCGGAAGATGGTGGTCTTGCCGGCACCGTTGGGGCCCACGAGTCCGATCTTGTCGCCTGGTTGGGCCTGAAAACTGGCGTTGGAGTAGAGGGTGCGCCCACCCTGGTTTTTGGTGACGTTCGACAATCCAAGCACTGTGCCAATCCCCGCAAAAAATGAATGCCGAAGTCTATTGTTTTTTTTCCGGGGGAGGTCAAGGATTCTTAGATTTTTTCAAGAAATTCCGGGACCTTTTCACTGGCAAGCCCGTGCAGGTGGGCATGAAATGTGCTCGCATTCTCCGGGGGTTCAAGATTGATGCAAACGGTATGGGCGCCGGCTTTGCGGGCAACCGACACAAAGCCTGCTGCGGGATAAACGTTTCCACTTGTGCCGATCGAAACAAACAAATCGCAGTTTGTGAGGAGTTCGATGGCTCGTTCAACGCCAAAAGGTCTTTCGCCAAACCAGACGATATCCGGCCTGAGAAGCTGAGAGCAGCAAGGTGAAAGTGGCAGTCCCTGTGGATTCCTGCGTGGCACCGTGAGCAGGCATTGAAGACTCGTATTCGACCACAGATTGTCGCCATGCCTTTCCGTGGTGCGTCCTTCGTGATCAAAATATGCCCAACGATCGGAAAACAATTTGTTGCATTTCGTGCAGCGGGATCGCGAAAGCGATCCATGAATGTCTATGAAGTTTTTGTCCGGAAGTGCTCCGAAGGCGCGTTCGTGGAGAGTGTCGACGTTCTGTGTGATCAGAAATGCCTTCGACGTACTTTTGCTGATGGCCTGCAGAGTGCTTGCCAATGCGATGTGGGCTTTGTTTGGTTGCACCTCGTTCGCTTGAATTCTGCGCAGCGAATAAAACTTCCAAACAAGCGCAGGGTCGCGTTGAAAGCCTTGAAGGCTCGCAACATCGTCGACTTTGTGATCTTCCCAAAGGCCTTGGCTGTCACGGAAAGTCCGAACGCCGCTTTCAGCCGAGATACCTGCTCCCGTAAGAAAGACGATGCGTTTGTATTTGAATTCCATGTTCGGACTTCCCCCTGCAGACGTCCTTCGATAGTTTCACAGTGTTTCCGATTTTCAACTCAACAGGCTGGTACACTCCCGAGGAACTGATTGTTTTGTGACGGATCAGTCTGGGAGCGGAGGAGATGACATGAATCCCGCATTGACATCGATACTGATGCTTGCATTGAGCAGTGCTGTCATGACCGTTGCCTGGTATGCACATCTCAGGTTCAAGGAGACACCACTTTGGATCGCTGTGGTTGGCAGTTGGCTGATAGCATTTGTCGAGTATTCGTTGCAGGTGCCTGCAAATCGAATTGGTCATGCCGTGATGTCTGCAGCACAGCTGAGGATCGTTGCTGAATTCTTTACACTTGTGGCGTTTATGGGATTCTCGATTTTCTACCTGCGCGAACCGATGACACTCAATTATCTTGTGAGTTTTGGATTGGTGCTGGCAGCCGTTTATTTTGCGTTCTGGGGGCCCTTCAAGTAGCCGCGCCTTGCTTTACCATTTGCATGGAATGCCATTACTCCCGGCAACCCAGACCTTCCCGATGAGCAAAAGTCTCATCAATCAGTTTGTCGAGAAGTGCCGTGTCGCCCGAGTCTTGCAATTGTGCTTGCATCAACAGAGCGCGCTCGTCCTTGAGTGCATCACACGCGTGTTTCAGATGGGTGTTTTCGATGGATGGATTGGTGGCAAGTCTTGCGTTCCTGATTTTGAAGACGGTGAAATCGACCCTGCTTTTCACTTCCGCTGCCCAAGTTTCGCTCATTCGACTGAGGAGTTTCGACTGTTCCAATAATTCGGCTTCAATTTTTGGCAATGTTGTGTCGCGCCAATCGGCTTGAGCCAATGCGGCGATCGACAGTCCAATCACAAGGCAGAGGCCCTTCGCAAAAAATGATTTGGAAGATTCTTGCCGAAAAGATTTGCTCTTCATGTCCTTGTCCTCAATTCAATGCCGGAATTGAACATTCATGATTCTCGAGAGGGCCAACGACCCAACGCATCTGTCGCTACGTCAAAGTAAAAAGCCTCGCAATAGCGAGTCTTTCGACACTGTCCAATCCTTGAACGGAGTCCGGGGAGGTTATTCCTGTGCTGTCCGGGTATCCATAAAACTGGCGGTTTGTTGCCCATTGGCTAAAATCACGGGTAAAATCCTGGACTCAGTGCAAGGATTTTTTTCTTGTGATCCGGGAGTTTCAAAGTGATTGCGTCACCGCCTGAATTGTCTCTCGAGTGGATACCGAAAGAATTCTCACGGGTGGTTGTTGTCTCGCCGCACATGGATGATGCCGTTCTGAGTTGTGGCGGCCTGTTGAATCAATTGCTCAAGACGATGGATTGCCTGACTGTGACAGTCTGCACCGGCGATCCTTCCGGTGTTGATCCTGCAAATCCACCACACGGAATCGCTCTGCCATCCCAGCGCAGAAGTGAAGAGGTTGCTGCTTTGCGGGCGTTGGGTTGCGAGCTTGTGCAGTTGAATCTACTGGATGCGATTTACAGGGTGGATGTGCGCACGGGTATGCCGCTTTATCCGACAATGCAGTCCATTTGGACGATGCCACTTGAGTCCGATGAGGCTCACCGCAAGTCTTTGCATGCCAATCTCTCGACCTATGTTGGAAAAAATCAGCGTCCGACCTTGTTCCTGGCGCCCATGGGCATAGGTCATCATGTCGATCATATTTTATGTACCCAGGTTGTCTTGTCGCTGGTGGCATCAACTGATCACGTTTTGCTTTTTGAAGATTTCCCCTACGTGGTCGACCAAGGTGCACACGTTGGAATTGCAGACAGTGCAGAGCATGCCCTGAAGCGCTTGAATCTTGTTGGGGAGCAAAGATTTGAACAGGAATGCCAAACCGGACTGAAGATGGAGTGGATTTCGTGGTATGAATCCCAGATCGATTCCATCTTTGGCAGTCATGAAAACGTGAAAACCCTGCTGATGAAAAATGCTCGCAACGACAACACGATTGAACGCTTCTGGAAAGTCCGGAATGCGTAGGACATCAACTCGATTCCAGGAAGTGCCATGACCCAGTCGCACATGCTGAATGAAGTTTCCGAACAGCCCAGAATCATGCGTCGCCAGGCCGAGGCATGGAAAAAGCGTGCAGATGATTTGCGCGAACTGTTGCTGTCGCGCAGGCAAATCATACTCGTCGGGCGCGGCAGTTCCGGCAATGCCGCACTTTATTTCACCTACCTCTGGGCCACGACTTCTGGACGCCAACCCATGGATTTTCGGCTCTGGGTTGCGCAGGACACGAACTCGGTGGGTGATTATTCCGACTGTGGAGTGATTGCCTTTTCGGCATCGGGGCAAAGCACCGATGTCGTCAAGGCGTGTGCGTGGCTCAAGCAACGAGGAGCGGTCGTTGTTGGTGTGACTGCCGCACAGGATGCGACTTGTCGCCTGGGTTCGGTGTGTGATGAACTTTTTCTGCTCAATTGCGGGATCGAGAAGGCGGTGCCTGCCACCAAGAGTTTCATGAGTCAGCTTGCCGCATCCGCTGTCCTGGCGGGTTTGCCCTTGCAAGAAAAAGCAAGCGCGATCGCCACAAGCATTGAAAAATCGATTGTCAGCCCGGCAAGTGCTCAACTTGCGCAATTCATCAGGGGTGCAAGAACGATCATCATGTTGGGCCGTGGTCACCTGTTGGGCGCAGTGCACGATGCAGCCCTCAAGCTTCAGGAAACCACCGAACTTGCCTCGTTTGCATATTCGACTGCCGAATTTTTTCATGGCCCGTTGGGCTGTGTGACACCCGGTGATCGGGCCATTGTTTTTTCGTCGGGCGACATCGAACTCGAGCAGCGGCTGCTCATCAGCCTGACGGAACGAAGTGTGCCGACTCGATTTGTGGTGCGCGGTGCATTGGCTGACAATCCTTCAGCTGCGTTCTCCCAACTGTTCACAGAACGCGGCATGGGAGAGCAATTTGGAATCATCGAGTTGCCGACAACGGGTCAGGCGTGGTCCGATGTTTTCGCACTCATCACAATGATTCAAATGACTTGTCTTTCCTTGTGTGGTCAAATGGGCCGCAGTCCCGATGCTCCGCCGTCTCTTAAAAAAGTCACAGAAACCTGAACGTAGAAGTAAATATTGGACATGATCAGGATCATGTCCGTGGGATGAATGCTGCAGTATTCTTGTTAGATGTAGTCATGACGTTTATCATCACCCCCAAGTTGAGAAGTGCTCGATGATGAAGCTGAAAAAGAAGCATCCCACGGAGAAGAACATGACCAACAAAAGCGCCGTCCATTTTCCGAATGAGTTGAGCCATCCGGACGTCAAATCATGGATCCAGTCCATCATTGATCTCTGCGAACCGAAGGATGTTCGATTTTGCGATGGCGGACCTGAAGAATACGAAGCGCTCTGCGCTGAAATGGTCAAGCAAGGCACGTTGAAGCCATTGAATCCGAAATTGCGTCCAAACAGCTACCTGGCGTGGTCAGATCCCAATGACGTTGCGCGTGTGGAAGACCGCACATTCATTTGCAGCTTGCGCAAACAGGATGCGGGTCCAACAAACAACTGGGTCGACCCGACTGAAATGAAGAAAACACTTTCGGGTTTTTTCAAGGGCTGCATGAAGGGTCGTACTCTTTATGTGATTCCCTTCAGCATGGGACCTGTTGGTTCGCCACTCAGCAAAGTCGGCATCGAGCTTTCAGATTCTCCTTATGTGGCTGTCAACATGCGCACGATGACTCGTATGGGACGCTCCGTTTGGCGCGAAATCGCCAAGGGTGGTGAATTCGTCAAGTGCGTTCACAGTGTGGGTGCGCCTTTGGCTGCAGGACAAAAGGACGTTGCCTGGCCCTGCAACAAAGACACAAAATATATCGTCCATTATCCAGAAGAACGCTCGATTTGGTCGTTCGGCAGTGGCTACGGCGGCAATGCGTTGTTGGGCAAAAAGTGTTTCGCACTTCGCATCGCATCGGTCATGGGACGCGATCAGGGTTGGTTGGCAGAGCACATGCTCGTCCTCAAGGTCGAGGCACCCAATGGCGAGAAAACATATCTGACAGCTGCTTTCCCTAGTGCTTGCGGCAAAACAAACCTGGCGATGTTGATTCCGCCAAAGGAAATGGCCGGCTGGAAAATCAGCACGCTTGGCGACGACATTGCGTGGCTCAGACCTGGCGAAGACGGCCGCCTGTACGCCATCAATCCCGAGGCAGGCTTTTTTGGTGTGGCTCCGGGCACGTCGATGAAGACGAACCCGAATGCAATGAAAACAATTGAGGCAAACACGATTTTCACCAACGTCGCTCTCACTCCTGATGGCGATGTGTGGTGGGAAGGCATGACCGACACGCCACCTCCTCATTTGACGGATTGGCAAGGTCAGGCCTGGACTCCCGATTGTGGACGCAAGGCGGCTCATCCCAACGCGCGATTCACCGCTCCTGCAAACCAATGCCCCGTGATCGATGAAGATTGGGAAAATCCAGCGGGCGTGCCAATCAGCGCGATTGTTTTTGGTGGTCGTCGGGCCACAACTCTTCCGTTGGTTGTGCAATCGTTCAACTGGAATTTCGGAGTTTATCTTGCCGCCACCATCGGTTCGGAAACCACAGCTGCAGCCACCGGCAAAGTTGGTGAAGTGCGACGCGATCCATTCGCAATGCTGCCTTTCTGTGGCTACAACATGGGCGAATATTTCAACCATTGGCTGCAGGTTGGCCGTGGCCTTTCAAATCCTCCGCGCATTTTCTGCGTCAATTGGTTCAGGAAAGACGAAGGTGGAAAGTTCCTGTGGCCAGGATTTGGCGACAACATGCGTGTGCTGAAATGGGTTGTTGAACGCGTCCAGGGCAAGACTTCGGCAGTGGAAAGCCCGTTGGGCTGGATGCCACAATATGCTGACGTCGATTGGAGTGGCCTCGATTTCTCCGCCAAGCAATTCAACAACATCATGACCATCGACCGCGAGGAATGGAAAAAGGAAATGCTGGGTCATGAAGAGTTTTTCCACAAGCTTTACGATCATCTGCCACGCGAGTTCGGGCACATGCGTGAACTGTTGCTCTCGAGTTTATGGCGTTCGCCGGAGCGGTGGGAAATGCTGACCGAAAGGCATGCTGAAGAGATTTAAAAAAACCGGGTTTGAAACCCGGTTTTTTTATGCGGCGTTGAATTTTGTCAATTGCCCCTGCAACTCGAGGAAAAATTGCTGTGACAGCGGTTTGAAGGAACAGCCTGCAGCCCGCAGTGATGCATTAAAGGCTGCCGAGGATTCACACTCCATCAGTTCGCAATGAAGTTGATATGAGCACAAGGTTGAATTCCGCGAGGAGCGCACCGCCAGTTGACCATTGCGAATGTGTTCATCGAGAAGCAATTGTTCAGCTGTGCCCAGAAATCCATACCAGCTTTGAAATGCGTTGAAGACGTCGGGATTCCTGGCGGCCTCATCCGCCCAGGTGTCGGCATGCAGATGAATCTCATTCAACTTGCGCAATCCGGTTGCTGAAAGATCAAGCACAGCCGACCAGTTGATTTTGTTTTCAATCAGTTCATCGGAAATATCGCGTGGATGCAGCTGCCTCAGCACGTTCAATCCCGCCGTGCAGAGCAGGGCCCAACGGGTGCCTATCGCATCATCCAGTCGTGCACGACCCAGGATCTGGAGCGCGCGGACCGAGGCTCTGTACGTATCCATCTGATGAACTCCATGTTCAAAATTCCAGTCCTTTTGGCTGCTTGTCATGAATACCAAAGTCCAGGATGGATGATTATGGCCGTCTGTTTCAATTTGGGAAGAGTTTGGTGTCTTTGAATTGAACTTGACAGCGGGAGAGGTTTGTCCTGTTTTGAGGAAGGGCAGACAAAATGCAGTTCTCCGCAAGGAAATGCGGTCCTGCTTCCGGTTCTTTTTTTCATTGGGAAGCGCATGAAGCCATTATTCGTTGGAGCAAGTCTTGCATGGGTGATTGCCTGTGCTGCGCGCAGTCCAGAGAATTCCCAAATCGATCACATTTGGGGGCAGACCCGGCGAAACAATCCAGCGCTGGGTGCATCCCTTGTTTGTCGCTCAACCCAGCCTGAAAATCCGGAATCTGCAAAACTCAGGGCACTCGCTGCACGCATCGCCAATGCGAATCCCAGTGCCTTCTCCAATGAATTTGATGTTTCGAAAATGTGTTTTTCGGTGAGTCCGTCCATCGGCGGACTGGATGCGCGAACGACACCCGAGGCGTTGCGGATTGATTTCTCGCCCGACTTGATGGCTCTTTTTGCCAACGAAGACGAGATGGCTGCGGTTTTGAGTCATGAACTCGCCCACGTCACACTTCAGCATCAAGGATTTGGAGAGGCTCCGCCGCGCATGGTCAGCGATGAACTCTTTGTTCAATTGCAGTCAGAGGGTCGATTGATTCAGGCCCGGATTGTTGAACTTGCAAAAGCCAAGGCCGATCCGGCGAGAATTTTTGAATTGAACGCCGAGTTCGCAATGGTCATGGCCCAGATGAACAAGCGCATCGACGAGGTCTATGGCGAAGAAAATGCGCATGTGAATTGGTTGGAGCAGGAGGCAGACGAAGCAGGCGCCGAATTTTTTGTCCGGGCCGGGTTCGACCGCCGCGCGTTTATCGAGATTCTCTGGACGAGTCATCGCAGTCCGGATGAAGAGAGAGCAGCATGTTCGCGTCTCATCGAAAGGGCCCTGGCTGAGCCCCGCAATGCTGAACGTCCCGCCAGAGGCAACAAAAGTCATCCTTCCACCTGTTGGCGTGTGTATCATCTGACGGTCGACGAATGGGAGCATGCGCACGCCGGAGAAATTGCTAAACTCAAACCCTGAGGAACTCAGGGGAGTGGTTTATGCGGGTGGCAGTCATTGGTGGTGGATTTACCGGGCTTGCGTGTGCAACCCAACTTGCCCAACGCGGCCTTGAGGTCGCGCTCTACGAAAGAAATGAAAAACTGGGTGGTCTGGCAGCGGGATTCCAGGAAATGACTTGGAACTCCACCCTCGAATTCTTTTATCATCATTGGTTCCGCACCGATAAATTCGTGCTCAAATATGCAAAAATCTGGCAAGCCGAGGAGGGATTGGAATTCAAGAGGCCCTCAACCGTTCTTCAAACAGAACAACATGATTTCGTTCCATTGGATTCAGCAAAAGCCTTGTTGCAATTTCCCGAGCTGGGCATTTTCGACAAATTGCGCATGGGTGCGGCGTTGGCGTTTCTCAAGCTTTATTGGAATTGGCACAAGCTGGAAGGCGTGACAGCCGAAGAATGGTGTCGCAAGTATATGGGCGAAGAGGGTTTCGACAAAATCTGGAGACCACTTCTGGTTGGAAAATTTGGTGAGCGTCATGCGGCCGAGGTCAACATGGCCTGGCTCTGGGCACGCCTCAAATGCCGGACTGCCGAGTTGGGAACGTATCGGGGCGGATTCGACAACTATATCGGCTTCGCAGAAAAATGGCTCGAGCAAAAAGGTGTGCGCATTTTCAAGGAAGCACAAAAAATAAACGTCGATCGCACGCGCGATTGTTGGACGGTTGCGGCGCTCAATCATGGCATTCAAGAGCATGATGCTGTCGTGATTGCCGCTTCGCCCCGTGCGTTTGCCGCCCTTGCCGGAGAGCATGCACCAGAGCATGTGAGGGCAACGCTGGGTCAGCCTTCACTTGGTGTCCAGGTGATCATTCTGGCATTGAACCAAAAACTGGGTGAGCATTATTGGTACAGTCTCAAGCGGACAACCTGGCAACCGTTTTTGGCAGCCATCGAGCACACCAATTTTGTCGATGCGAGCCAGTATGACAACGAGACACTCGTTTACTTTGCGAAGTACATCAAGCCTGGAACCGATGAATGGCAACAAACCGACGAGCAACTCGTGGATTTGGCGTTGGGTTGCTGCAGACTCATCAATCCTGATTTTTCTCCAGACAGTTTGATTCGCAGCAGGGTTTTTCGCGAGGAATATGCGCAACCCATCATGGGAGTGAATGCATCAAGGTTTGTACCTTCGGTACATGTTCATGGCGTCTCCCGCCTGTTTCATGCCAGCATGGCACACGTCTATCCATGGGATCGCGGAACCAATTATGCCTTGGAGCTGGGCGAGAAAGTTGCCCACGAGGTTATCAAGAGTTTGCCGAAGAAGTCGGGTGCGCGCGCAAAGAAAGTATAATCGCTCCCAACGCCGAGCATGCTCCCATCACCATCAGCGACAGCAGATAAGAGTATTCCTGAATCAGCCGAATCCACCACATTTGCACTGCACAGGCGAGTGTTCCAGAAGTCACCAACAAAAATATAAGGCGTTTGTGAAGGCGGCTGTATTGGCAAGAGACGATCGCAGGTGCTGCAAGGTTCATTGTCCATTGCGCAGCCAGCAGGAATTGGCACATGGGCACGACCTGGTCATTTGCTCTGGGGAAAAACCATGAGACCAGTCCAAGCGCATTTGCAAACCACAATCCAGCCGACGTGACTGCAAAGACAACAGTCAGACGACCAAAGAACTTCATGTATTGCAAAAACAGCTCTCGACGGTTGAGGTTCGTCCATCGCGGAATGTTTGGATTGACGAGTTGAACGAGAGTTTGAAATGCCAACACGCCAGGCGTTGCCAGTGCAAGACTTGTGTTGAGCTGGGTCAGACTCGACTCGCCCATATGCCTGACCAAAATGGAATGTGCCAACAGGCCGTGAGCAGACAAGACGCCGATGATGATTGCCGCGATTGAGCTACCTTTCAGGAATTGCTTTGCACCGTTGCCCAAATACTTCCAACTCGCGCTGCTGAAAAGTTGGCTTTCGGTGTTGGTTGAAATCATCTTGCGCAAGACAAGGCGCCAGGCAAAAAGTGCGACGGCGCAGAATGACAGTGTTGAAGACAATGCGACAATAGACTCATTTTGATATGGCATCCAGGCAGCCGTCAGGAGGAACGCCACAAGTGCGACGATTCTCGACACCCTCGACATCACCGCCTTGGTGAATTCGCGGCGGGCGAAAAAAATGGAGTCGATGGAACTCACGATCGCAAATGGAACAAACGCGAGCTGATAGATCAAAAACGCAAAACTCATTTGCCCCGAAAAACCCGAAACTGTGCAATAGACGGATGCCACAAGCATCACCACTGCTGCCAAAAAAAGTCGTGTGTGGATCAGGACGTGACACAGTGCAGGTCGATGGGCCGGTTCGGTGTGATGATAAGAACGCTGGAATTCGGTCTGTGTTCCAAGATCGGCAATCAGCTGAAATGTGGTGAACGACAGAACAATCAGCGACAAACGGGAGAATACGTCATCCGACGGGACAGAGTGTTGAAGGATTTTCAAACCGGCGAAAGTTGCCAAGCCGCTCAGCACGGACAAACCATACTGGACGCTGGCGGCAATCAATTTGTCAGTGCGCTGGTTTGAATTCAGGTGAGCACCCACGGAATTGGCTTCAGTTCTTCAGGTTGAGCGCCAAAGAGAAGTTCAATGTGTGGATCTGGTTGTCGGTGAAGCCATCGGAACCCGTTTGCACGTTCTTGCTGGTGCCTTTTCCCCCGCCGCCAATGTAGCGGCTCACAAAAGCAGCGTCCAACCACGAGACGACAGGGAAACCGAGCTTGAGCGCAACGTCATGAAATGAGCCTTCCACATCGGAGGTGCCACCGTTCAGGTACTTCACAGGGACGTAGATGGTATCGATGTCTGTTCCCCACCAGATGCCCTCGCCCATGTCTGTTTTGCTCTGGAACTTGAAAATTGGCACTGGTCCGACGTTGCGGTTGCTGCGGTGTTGTTTGCCGTCGACGCTGGTGAATTCGATGCGTGCGTTTCTCAGCTGCATGCTTGCGCCCAGAGCGATTTTTGATGTTTCGTTCGACCATGTGTCGCGCAGCCAGCTGAACCGGTAAAATGGAAAAGAGTACTTGTAGTCGATGGGAGTTCCCGTCAAGAACGTCACGTCATCCACGCGCAGATCGCTGCGTAGCACCGTGCGGGTGTTGAGTTCGAGCGGCTGGTACAGAAATACAAATCTGTCTTTGTCGGTCGTTCTGACGGTGACATCGGCGCGGGCAAACGGGAACAGGATGTCTTGTCCGCCATTTTTGACGTAATCGAACTTTGTTCCTTCTTTTGAATTCTGGATTTTGTGCGACACCACTGCGGAATATCCGAGCTCGACTGTTCCCACTGTCTCCGGAGCCTTTGCAAAAGCCGCAACGGGGACCAGAGCCATTGTGAGTCCAAGGACTGCGGCAGGAATCTTGGCCATCGTGAATCCGCGATTTTCTGTGCTCGACATAAAAATTTCTCCAAATAGAGATTGGCTTTTCCGCAGGTTAAGCGAACGGCCCCAAGCTACCACCAAAGAGTTGATAAATCTCTATTGAAAATGATTATCAATACCGATAAGACTGGAACAAAGAGAAGCGAGGGCTCTGCGGATGGAACATAAGTCTCTAAAATCAGCAAAAAAAGGCCAGTGTTTTAGAATTTTTGACATTGTCTCGGGGCATCCGATGACGGAACGCCTGTTGGAACTGGGTCTCCAGTCTGGAGAACTGGTCCGGATCACCCATGAAGCTCCTGTTTCGGGCGATCCCATTGTCCTTGAAGTTTGCGGAACGAGATTGGCCCTGCGCCGCGATGAAGCTGCTCTCGTTTTTGTGCAGGAAGTTTTGAATGAGACTGGAGCAATTGCATGAGCTCGCAACAGATACCTTTGGTTGGCATTGTTGGTCACCCCAATTGCGGTAAAACGGCACTCTTCAATGCGTTGACTGGCCTTCGTCAGAAAGTCGCAAATTATCCCGGCGTGACGGTCGAACGGGTCGAATCCATGATGAGGAATGACCTTGGCCACAAATTGAGAATTCTGGACCTTCCGGGTGCCTACAGCCTTAACCCGCAAAGCGATGATGAGCGCGTCACGCATGATGTTCTTGTAGGCGACTTGAACCATGGAGATCGTCTGTCGGGGTTGATTGTCGTGTTGGACGCCACGAATTTGAGGCTTCACCTGCCGTTCGCTCTAGAGGTTCGTGAACTCGGTTATCCAATGTGTGTTGCTCTCAACATGATGGATCTTGCCGGAAAATGCGGAATGCAATTCAATATTCACGCACTTGAAGAAGTGCTTGGGTGTCCTGTTGTTCCAACCTCGGCAACCCACCAGGATGGTTTGCAGGCACTGGCACAGTCTGCCGATGAGGTTGTTCGCCGAGGTTCGGTGCCTGAGAAAATCAAGTGGCGTGCATCGACGCGCGATGAAATTGTTGCGCGCCGGAAGGATGTTGAAGACATTCTGCGCCGTACAATTTTGGTGCCGGGAAATCCATCGAGTTTCACTGCAAAATTGGACAACATCCTTTTGCACCCATTCTTCGGTCCGTTGATTTTGGTTGGGTTAATCCTCGCGATTTTTCAGGCTGTCTTTACGCTTGGGGCAATCCCGGCAGATGCGATCGACGGAGCGGTTTCCGCGCTTGTCGGTCTCATCAAGACGCAATTGCCTGCAAGCCTGCTCACAGACTTGTTGGCAGACGGCATAGTCAGTGGTGTAGGTGCTGTGCTTGTTTTTCTTCCCCAGATTCTCATTTTGTTTGCGTCGCTGCTGCTGCTCGAGGACTCAGGCTACATGGCCCGGGCCGCCTTTCTGCTGGATCGCCTGATGGGCCGTGTGGGTCTTTCCGGCCGTTCCGTGCTTCCGCTGGTTTCCGGGTTTGCCTGTGCTGTTCCTGCAATCATGGGTTCGAGAAGCATTCAAAATCCATCGCAGCGACTTTCAACCATGCTGATCACCCCTTTGACGACGTGTTCTGCCCGGTTGCCGGTGTACACAATGTTGATTGCCGCTTTCATTCCGTCGACCCAGATTTTTGGTTTGCTGAATTTGCAGGGTTTGGTTCTGACCGGGCTTTATTTGGCGGGACTTTTGAGTGCCTTCGCTTATGCCTATGTTCTGAAGCTTCTTAAAGTGGTTGGTAGCGGGGGTTATTTTCTTCTCGAGTTGCCAACCTATCGAACTCCATCATTGCGCACCGTTGCGCGTGGACTTCTTGAACGTGCAAGGGCATTTCTGGTGCGTGCGGGAACCATGATTCTTTCGATTATGGTTCTGCTTTGGGCGATTTCAACCTTTCCGCGTCCGCCTGAAAACGCAACGGAGCCTGCCATCAATTACAGCCTTGCGGGTCGTCTTGGTCATGTGGTTGCGCCAATTCTTGAGCCCGTGGGTTTCAACTGGAAGATCTCCGTTGCCATGATTCCTGGCTTCGCTGCACGGGAAGTGTTGGTCAGTGCGTTGGGCACGGTTTACGCAGTCGAGTCCACGGATCCCGAGGACACGACTCAGCTCGCTGACAAGTTGAAAGCAGATTGGGGATTGCCCACGGCGCTCGCCTTGTTGGCCTGGTATATTTTTGCTCCCCAGTGTCTTGCCACATTTGCCGTCATGCAGCGCGAGACGAGATCCTGGAAATGGACGCTCACGAGCTTTGGCGTGTTGCTGGTGATGGCGTGGCTCGCGGCATTTGTAACTTATCGGGTCGCCCAGTTGGCCATCTGATTGAATGAGAGGTGTGCTGTCTATGGCTTTCCTCGATTGGGTCGTCTTTCCTGTCGTGGGCATTGCGGCGTTTTACGTTCTGCGTAAGCTGTTCAAGGATGATCCACACAAAGGATGCAAGGGATGTTCGGCTACAGCATCTTCCGAAAAAAAGTCAGCAAGCCGGTCTTGAAGGAATCCATACATTCTTCAGACATGAGTTTGCATCAGCGTGCGATGTTTGCCGGCGAGGTGAATGCCTGGCTCAGCAAGGTATGCCAGGAGCGAGATTCTGACCTGAGTCTTCATGCTGAAACTTACAAGGAAGATTTTGAGCTTGAAAAGCTACCCGAGACCTGGGGAGCGTATCCGTCCCTTGATGTAAACGATGTGCGAGCCAAACTTTATCCGGATGCCGGGATAGCCTTTGCATGGCGATTCGGAGCCATCGTTTTTGTGGATGTCCCCAAGGATGTGCGGCATCGCGAGGTTGAGCACCTTCGGGAAGCGCTGGGACTGTCGCTGCAAGAGCCACGAGTGACGGCAGAGAAGTTCTTCATTTTCATTGATTCTTCGCGGTCGGCACAAGTTGAGTACAACCGTCTGGTTTTGCCAACCATCAATCAGGAGCGTCTTGGAGCGGTCGTGCAGACGCTCGCTCAAAGTGTGGCGATGGAATATTACGAATTGGTTGTGACGCAGGCCAAGCAGAGGGTTTTGTCGATGCTCGATTCGGTGCGTCGCAAGGGGCGCATCTCAACTCCCGCCATGAAACTCAACAGCCAGATTGCCGATGCTTCCATGGCGCAAGCCGAGGTTGTGGGCGTGCTCCACCTTTTGGACAAGCCTGATATTCTTTGGAACGATGCCGAGATGGAATCCATTTATGCGGATCTCCGCAATGCCTTTGATCTTGAGGAAAGATTCAAGGCCATCGAATACAAAATCGACACCATCAAGGAAACGTTGCGTATCATTCTCGAGGCGCGCAATAGTGCCTTTGCTCAACGGCTTGAGATCGTCATTATATTGCTTGTCGGGATAGAGGTTCTATTTTCTCTCTTTGAGAGATTTCATTTGTTTGGCTGGTGAGGGCATCAACTATTCTGGCCGAAACGGGATAGGAATTCGACTTCAATTCCCCTGGTTTTTTGCTCTTGATGCAGCTTTCATGAGCGAAATCCCTGATCTGTCGGGCCAAAAGTTCCGCCCGTATTGCGGCGATGGATGCCATTCCAGAGGCCACGATGTCGAAGCGTTCCGTGCTTTCGCCAAGAAGAACGCCTTTCGTGCCGAATGCCGAGCATTCTTCCAGAGACTCGTCATTGTCTGTCAGCACGCAAGCTGCCTTGTAAAAAAGAGAACACCGTTGCAGATGTTTTGGCTTGAATATTCGTGCGGTGTTTCTAACGTTCGGGGATTGGCTCAGCAATTCCAGCGCCCGTTGTTCGCTTGAATGGATGACAATCATCAAATCCGGGTTTTCTTCTGCGACGACTGGCAAAATCTCGGCAAATTTGTTGGCACTTTCCGGATAACGAATGTCAGCCAGGATGTACCTGCCAGCAACGATTTTTCTTTTCGTGGAATCAGATGAATCGCGGCAAATCGCGTCGAGATGTTCACCAGGGCAGAGATTCGCAAGAATGATTTTTCCTGATTCGGATATTGTTGTTCCCACTGGAAAAATGGTCTCTTCCCTGATTCCTTCGTGAATCAATCTGTTGCGCGCCTGAACAGAAGTCGTGAAAATCAAATCTGACATGATTGCAATCGATTTGTGGGTCCGCTGCTTGCGGTGGTTTGTCATCCAGGCTCCGGGAACCCGGTTGACGTCTTCAATATGGGCGATCGGAATCTTGTTTTGAAACGCTGCACTGGAAACAGCAAATGCAATGTCTTCGTGTCCAAACGAAACCAGCCAGTGTGGTCTGTCTCGGCTCCAGAGTTCAGACATCAACATGTTTATTTCGCCAAGGTATGTACCCGAATTTGGCTCTGTTCCCCGGATTCCCAATTGGATGTCGGCCGGCAGTGACAAGCTCTGCAACACCTCGTTCAGATCCTGTTGATTCGAGACCAGCGAGACAACACGCAATCGCAAATGTCTTTGCTTTCTAAAGCAGTGAATAACAGGAGCGAGATGCATCGCTTCCCTGCGACTTGAGATCAAAAAATCCAGAGTTGTGGTTCGAATTTCGCTTTCCATAGAGCCCTCCATTTGAGGTCTCTGCAATTAGGCCCACGGGCGATCATAATCAATCGATGAATCTTGTCTGGACGAAAGCGGTTGCCTGGATTGGAATCACCTGCGTAAATTGAGCAGGTGGCACATGTAGATAAAATTTTTCAGCAGCCTGTCGCCATCGCGGGTGGGATGAGGAGTCTCTGGATGGCTTTGCACTGAGTAGATGGGCTTGCCCGGATGCACCAGGGCATCGACTTCACATTCAGGACTTGTCATTGCAACGTGAAGGTCCCATTCCGATTTGGGCAATTTGACTTCCTGCTCGTGCCAGGTGTGACTCCAGAACTCCTGCGGCCAAAGAGATTGTATGGTTTTGCGCACACGGGCATATTTGGGAAGCATGGCTGTCTGCTTTGGAACCGTCGGAAAGACCTGTTGCCAATCGTCGGCCGTCCAATCGAAAGTGATTCTCACTGCTTCGCAAAAACCCAGATCTCTCTTGTTTCCAGAAAAATAATCGCGGTCATCGAGAGTCGCAGCCAAAAGAGCCATTTTGGGAGACGTCACCTGCTTGCCGCGCGGAACCTGATATCGCCGGGTTGGCAATTCATGGCGGTTGTCGATGAAGTCGACCTTCGCTTCGTGCATGTCGCCGAGCATCTGGTGCGAAAAACAGATGCCCAGGAAGGGGATGTGCGCATCGAAGATGTGGCGGGTGAGGAGTTCCTTCATCTCAGGCAGCCAGGCCGGGTTTTCCGTCACATTTGCAGTGCTTCCAAGTCCAAAAACACCTGCGAGATTATCCTGTCCAAAGGCGGTGGCGAGAGGGTCTTCCGTCGACAGGGCAGGACAACGAAATTGCAATGAACGCAGCGAAAATTCCTGATGCTCGGCAAGTTCGCCAAAAAGCATCGAGATTCGATTGTAGGCAACCGTCTCGGGTTCGTTCTTCGCTGGATCAATTATAAGAATGTCATGTCGGCGCCGCTTCACGTTCTCTCCTTCATTCCGTCCCGGAGGCCCTTCACTGCCAAGGCGTTTCTCACAAAATTTCCTGGCGAGAAAGTATTCCTCCGTGTTTATTAAAACATTCGCAATCCCAAGGAAAGCTTGTGCAGTCCTGTCTTACTTTTTGTTTAGATATCCAGTCGGTTCACGCGCTCCGGCGGGTGCCGGAACGTCGGGTTGTCCAGACAAAAAAGGAGTATCGGATGCCAGCAGTAGCCAAGACCATCGCAAAGAAGAAACCTACAATTTCTCTTCAACGCACCAGAAATCCACTCAATGAAGGACAACGTGTTGAAATCGTGCGCGCCCTGCAACCGGTGCAATGTGCCGGCATCGAACTCTATCTCCAGCTCAAGAATGCCCATTGGAACATTCGCGGCGCAAACTTTTCCGGGCTGCACACCCTGTTCGATGACACAGCCCGTGAAGTCAACGAAATTGCGGATTCCCTTGCGGAACGGATTTCGATACTCGGCGGAGAGCCGGTTGCGACCCTCCAGAAGCTTTCGCTGGTTCCTCATCTCGCCGATGCGCCTGTCGGAATGAAAGTGCAGGAGGAGTTTGTCAAAATCATCGCGGATCGTTTGTCATTCTACGTTCAGATGCTCCGTGATGCCGAGGAGTCTTTTCAGAAAAACTATGATCCTGTTTCTGGAGATGCATGCATCAAGGCGGCAGGCACCTTGGAAAAGAGACTCTGGATGATAGAGTCGCATCTGCCGACTCGAGTCTAAGCTGCAATTTTGGCAGGATTCTATCACCAGCAGCGGCAATCGAGGCGTTCGTCCTTGTTGAGGTGGCACTCCTGTTGGTGATTCATGAATCCATGCACATGCCCATTGTGCATCTCGATTCGAAAGGTCGGACTTGCATTGGTCAAGGGTGCATTTGTTGGCAATGGGGATTTCACCACCTTATTGGTGAGCAAAGCCGTTCGTGTTCCCCAGCGTGCGCCTTGACTGGTGTATTCCCCAATCAGCTTCTGCAATTCGGCGAGAGCCTCACCCGCGCTGGGATAACGTTGCAGTGGATCGAGCCTGCCGAAAGCAAGTCTCTCGGTGTTGGCAGTGAAGTCAGGGCTTGAACTTTGAATCAGCGTGAGCTGATAGCTTTCCAAAGTTTCGGAGATTGGCTCAAGTGAGAGCTGATAATATTTTCCACGGAATTGCATATAAAAATTGAGATCGACAATTCCAAGTGAATCAGGCACGAACGAGTTCACTGACTGCAAATTCCGGCTCAACGTCTCTTGAAAAGATCTTTCTAGGTCCTCGGAGTTTCGCTTGCAAGGTCCGCCAGCAACAAACTTTGGAACCACCAGGTCGAATTTTACAGGAGGATTTGCCTGAGTCCTCGTGAAAAATTCGACTGTGGGGATATAGCCTGTCCGAGGCGCGGGCTGCAATGGCGGATGGTTGCTGACAGCATCATTGATATCCGGATTGTCCAATGAGCTCGATGCCTGATTTCGGTTAAAGTTTCCGCCCATGAGTTCGGGTCCGGGGCTGCGACGGCTCTCGCTGGAGGAAGAATTCGGCGATGGACTCCGGTAAGTTGAACTTTCTCCATCAGAGAGGTTTTTGGCCGGATATTGGGAAAGAAAAATCGGACTGCTCAGCCAGAAAACCGCGGCCACAATTCCCATGCTGATTGGCAAACGGACATTCATGGTTCGCGACTCCGCTCCGGCAAATGCAACAGGGGGTCGACGGGATTTCCTGATTGACGAATTTCAAAGTGGATGTGAGGGCCAGTGGAATTGCCACTCGTTCCACTTTTTGCAATTTCGTCTCCTTGAAGCACAACCTTTCCGACCGCAAAACCGAGGAGATCTGAACTGTGTCCATATCTGGTTTCAAAACCATATTCATGCGTGACTTGAACCATATGCCCATATCCGATCGACGACCAACCCGAAAATGAAATCTGGCCGGCGGCAGATGCCATGACGCTTGTGCCTGTCGGAACAGACAGATCTATTCCTTCGTGAAAGGAATTGAATCTTGGACCAAATGTTGAGGTCAATTTTCCACTCGTTGCGGGCCATTTGAAATCTATTCTGCTCGACTGTCTTGAACTTGGAGTGGATTGGGATGAATCATCCAAAGCAACCGTCTTTGCGGGATTTTTAACTTGTAAACCTCTTTGAATGACCTCTTGCCGAAAATGCTCGGCAAAGAAAACACCCCCTCCCAGCCTGCACGCATTCTTCGGCAAAAATTCATGCGAGAGTGTGACCTTGTAGTGGGTGCCCTCAGCGGTTGAAACCAGGATGGGCGATCCGAGAATGGCAATTCTCTCGCCCGCTTCAATTTTGCAAAGTTCATCGGGGCGCAAACTTGAAAATTGTTTCGTAGATGACTTGAGGTACGTTTGTCGTAAAGCAACCAGGCTGACATCAAAGCTTTCGGAGAAATGAGCTGATGAGTCGGACTTTTGTTTTCCGCACGCAACAACCAATGCTGTCATGCAACAAGAAAGCATCAACTGTTTGCTTCGATATTTCATGAGCGGATTTCTCCAAACGCGACTCAGTCCATAATCAAAACAAGTAACCCACGCTTATCTTTAGTGCTCCTCCAAGATACTCCCCCAGCACAATGTCTGCGCCCACCCCGGCATCAAATCTGTTGGGAAAGCGATGAGCCCAACCGAATTCTCCTCCAGGTTGCAGAGCCAGTCGCGAGCCGAATCCCAGGAAAAGCTTGGGTCCACCATGAAATCCGGATAGATTTCCTGGCAGCTGCCACATCAATCCGCGAAGTGAAATGAGTCGCAGCCCGTAAAGTTCACCACCCAAAGTGATATTGTCCGAAAACATGGGTCCAAAGTCTGCAGAAAGTGATGCAGTTGCCGACCCTACCGCGTGAATCGAAAAACCGGCACGTGTCGGATATAAAAAGGGTCGCGCTTCGGCGCTTGATACACTGGCGAAGCCCAGCGGCATCAAACATAAAAATGCAATGAAACACTTCATTCGAGCATCCTTCTCAATAGAACATATCTGTCCACGCTGTCTGGCTGAGCAAATGAACCATGCGACTGGCCTATCTTCTCGCTGATGTTTCCGGATCTGATGAGTGCGCCGGTGGTTCTGGTGATTTTGTTGTTCCTGCAAAATGCAGATATCTCCCATGTGAGAGCATTTGCGATCCCTTTGGATCGATGATCCGGATGAACTGCCACCGTTTTGTAGACCAGCTCGTCTCCGTGGGAAAAGCAGAAGGCGAATGCAACCGCCTGTCCATCCGGCAACAAGCAAATCCTTGAGGCTTCAATGTTCGCTTTCACTGCGAGCCCGAGCATCAGCCCGGAAAACAAGGGAAAGGGAATTTTTTCGAACATCGGATTGTCTGCAAAAGCAATGTTCGACAGTTCAAAAATTTTTCGCAGGTCTTCTATCATTCCGTTCCCGGAAGCAATCGGTCGAATGATGTAGCCCGAATCGACAACCGATTCGTGTTCCGGATTCAGCTTTTCAAGATAGGCATCCCAAATTCGGACATCACTGACCTGATAACTCAAACTTGAAAAGTGAAGGTGCTCGGAAAATCCCGCTTCCTCAAAGAGTTTTTTATGAAAATTGGGGGCTATTGGTTCCCAGGACCTGCCTGAGTCCGAAGGTTCGTCCACGGGGCGAACCTTGAAGCGATAGTTAAACCAGCTGTTGAAATCCATGGGGCCGACTGCAGAGCGGATTCTCTTTGATTTCAACCATCCGATTGCTTCCGAGATGAGTTCCTTCGCTGCATCTCTTCCCTCGGGAGAATCGACACAATCAAAGAAGCCGATCGAGCCCTGGGATGCTTGACCCTGCGGAACGTCCGCACCGATCCGTGCCAGATGCGAGCCATCCTTTGCGCAGGATGAAATCCAGAATTCACACGTGCGCTGCTCTCCAAAGGCAAGTAGTTGAAGCCACAGATTGGTCGAGCCGGTGGCTGGCTTTCCCAGGCTCTTCAAGATCTGATCGGGCATTTCTGCAAAGATGCGGTCGAAGTTGCCTTTGTCATCAGCTCTGCTTCGGGCTTCGACAGTGAATCTGCTCGTCATTTCCTACCACTCCAACTCTTGGTCAAGCTGATTGTTTGAGAGGTGTTGGGCTGTAAGTCTGAATCACCGATTTCATCGCATCAGAAACATCCGAGTAGGAGTCGAAATAGGAAAACGTCTTGGGAAAATTTCTCCTCGAGTATTGGGCCAGCTGGTAGGGGCTTTGTCCTTTTTGTGCACGCACATCATCGGAAAGCCTGCCAACTTGATTCGAGAGATGACGACGCATCCGGCAGAGTTCCTCGATGATGACGATGTTTGCCCTTTTCGGCGTGGTGTAGCTTTTCATCGTCTGTCGGAGCAAAAGAATGTTCATGCTGCGGATTGGAAAGGGGCTTTTGTCAAAAATATATCTCAAAAGATGCTCATCAATCTGCACGTGTCGGGATTCGTCGAGCATGTGAAATTGATGCACCTGGTAGTGCAGCGGATCGAGATTTCCCTGAAGTTCGTCCCGCTGCTGCATTCTGTAGTGCGAAAAGTAGTCGATTGTTTTTTCTTCAAACAAGAGGGCAATCCAGATCCAGAAATTCAAATATCGCGGCATTTTTGACATCAAGTTCATGAGTGCGTCTTCATGCGATTTGAGCCGCAAAAAGAAGTAATCCCTTGAATCGTAGCGGTCCGGGTTGCACAGTCGATTGAGCCTTCGGAACATTTCCGTGTGCTTGACTTCCTCGTCGAGGAAAATCTCGAGGCACTTCTTGAGATCGACAGAGACGCCGGTGGCCCAGGGGAGCAGACCTTCCACCACCCTGCAAAGAAATCTGTCTTCGAGAAAGATGAATTGTTCGCTTACATATTGAGCGAACAGTTGATTGTAGAACCGGCGGTCATCCTCATCCAGAACATTTCTGTACGAGGCACAGTGATACAGGGGAGTCAGCGATTCCGGAAAAAAGAAGAGACCTGTGTCGACGCCCCGGTGCCATGAAATGCGTTCGAGCGTATAGGTATTCTTTTGCGCAGCATCGGCTATCGCCTTAAGTTCCGGCAAACTCATTGGTTTGTTCCTTTCCCACCAACGAACGTCCCTGTTTTCGGAACATTTCCGACCCTACAAAAGAAAAATTTAAATAAAAAAATTAAGTCTATATTTTTCCGTATATTGCCCGATAATTTGCTGCTTGGACATTCACCGGGAGGATGTGTGCCGGCACCGAATGGAAATTGCACAATCCGTGCATTCGAAAAGATGAACACGCAACCGGAAAGGCTTGCCATTTGGTCGTTGCGGCATGGAACAATCTCGTTTCGAGGACTGGGCGAGATGGCCTCCGGCCAGCAGAGAATCTGCACCAACAACGGAATTGTTGGAGGCGATGTCGTTGTGGTCATGGCATTGCCTTCGCCATCGCTCTACGCTGCCATGGTTGCGTTGATGGGATTGGGTTGTCCGGTTGTCTTCATTGAGCCGTGGATGCCTGCAATTCAAATTGAGCAGGTTGTCGCGAGTCTTTCTCCCAAAGCGCTTTTCGTTGACACATTTGGCTTGCTCTGGAGTTTGCGCTCGCGTTCCTTGCGGTCACTCAGAAAGTTCAAAATCGACGAACGCGCCGATGGTTTTCCTGATGCTTCAATTCTGCAAATCCATCCGGTGGATCCCGCCAGGCCAGCAATTTATTCCTTCACCACAGGCACGACTGGAACTCCCAAGGGCGTTGTCAGGACACATGAATATCTTTGGAATCTTCATGAGACAATCGTCAAATACAGCGACGAATCCCTGCTTGATGGTCCCGATCTGACAATTTTTCCCAACCTTGTCTTGTTCCATATCGGCGCAGGTCGCGGTTCACTTTTGGTTCCTGCAAATTGGTCGCTGACGGCGTTGCAGAGAATTCGCGAGCTGAGCAGGGAATTACTGCCGCAATCTTTGTCTTGCGGCCCTGCATTTCTCAAAAGACTTCTCGACTACAACCTCCATCCACCTTCCTTGAAGTCGATACACGTGGGTGGAGCGATGATCGAGTGCGAGCTTTTGGAAGCCGCAGTGAAAGCATTCCCACGTAGCAGTATCAAGCAGGTCTATGGTGGCACCGAGGTTGAGCCAATAGCGATTTGCGAAGCTCATGTGAGTTTGGAAAACTCGCGGCAAAAAGGATTTGTTCACGCCTTGAATGTTGGATTTCCGATTCAGGAATTGAAATCCACTTGGGATGAGAATGGAGTTCTGTGGGTGGCTGGTCCCAACGTCTGCCCAGAATATGTGGGTGGCGGCGATGCCAACAAGCGCAATAAACGTCGCGACGCGGAAGGTGTCATCTGGCACCGGACAGGCGACAGGATTCTGCAGGACGACAAAGGTTTTTGGTATGCAGGCAGGGCAGAACAACCATTGGATGATTTTCTGTTTGAGCAAAAATTGTATGCCCGTCTTGGCCACTCACGTGCATTTCTTCACCGCGACAGCAACTCGAACGGGATTATTGTGGCAGACGACAGTGTTCGCCATATTGAACAGGTTGCATCAGACATCGGTGCGCGCAAGTTCCAGGTCTGGAGAAGCATCATTTTGCGTGACCGGCGGCATCGCTCAAGAATAGACAGGCTTGGAACCTGGCGAAAGGGACTCCGAATGCAAAGATGGTGGATCTATCTCAGGGAGCGAAGTCCATTGATGGTGTTGGTCTTGCTCTCTGCCGGGCCATTGGTCAGCGGGCTTTTTTTGGCTCAGGTTCACGGGCAATGTCCTGAGCTGCCCCGCGGGGTATGCCTGCAGGGCCAGCCTTCGTTGTTCTTGGCCGGTCTGTCGATATTTTCCTCCGTTTTGTTCATGGTTCTTGCCCGAATGATGGACGAGCTCAAGGATCACGAAAAAGACAAGCAGGCCAATCCGGGACGGCCTTTGCCGCGTGGGCTGATCTCTCCAGCCGAAATGAACCGTGGTGTTGTTCTCTTGTTTTTTGTGCTCCTTGCGGCATCCGCGGCTCATTTGTTTTTTTCTGCACCGCTGCAGGCCATGTTGATGGGAGTCTCGGCAATCTATCTTTGGTTGATGTACAAAGAGTTTTACATTGGCTCTTTTTTGGCTGCCTGGCCCTTGGCTTATGCATTGTCGCATCAAATGGTCGGAGTGCCGCTTTATCTTTATGGAGTGTCTCTTTTTTCTCCTGCTTTCATTCAGCAGGATTTGGCGTGGTTTTATGTTGGAATCAATGTATGCGCGTCGATCTCCTATGAATTCACCAGAAAACTGAAATCGGATGCACATCCGGCGGCGCGCACGTATCGGCAAATCTATGGTTTGAACAAGGCCGCCGCCATCGCGCTTGCATTTCAATTTGGCTCTTTTCTCTTGGCATTGACAACGTATCGAAATGGGATCCCGGCGGTGCTCCCATTGATGGTTGTTCAGTCACTGGCTTCTTGCATGATTCTTCTTCAGGCGTGGCGGGATGCGCACCACAAGTCTTCGGAGGGTGTGTCTGCTCTTGCTGTGCTTGCGGCTGCCTGGGTCGGTTTGTTTTCACTCTTTCGATTTTAGTCTGCGGGAGTTGCTGCGATGCCTGATTCAACCCTGAACTTTGTATTGAATGCTTCGACCTCATTGGAAGATTTTCGCAGGATCGGTGGTGGCAAGGCCTTTCACATGGCGAAGCTGTCGCAGGCTCGTTTTCCCGTTCCCGATTGGATTTGTTTGGGTTCCAATGCATTTGATCTTTTTCTTGAACAGCATGGGTTGCTGAGTGAACTTTCTCCGAACGGACAAAATTTTGAGGAAGTTGAAAAGAATGTTGAGGAGCTTTTTCTTGGCAAGCAGATTCCGCTTCGCGTGCGTGAGGAGTTGATTCTTGAACTGGAACAATCCGGTCTGATTGGTGCTCTGGTGGCTGTCCGATCGAGCGGACTGGACGAAGATTCCGGAGACAATTCTTTTGCGGGACAGTTTTCATCATTCCTTTTTCAGAAGGGACCCGATGCGATTTTTCGGAGCATCCTCCGTTGTTGGGCTTCGGGATGGTCGGCTCGTGCACTTTCATATCGAAGTGAACGTGGACTTGCGCTCACCGGTATCAAAGTTGGGGTTGTCATTCAAAGGATGATCAATGCAGAGTCTGCTGGAGTGGCATTTTCCCGAAACCCGGTTGCAATGGCGGACCGGGAGAACCTGCTGATCAGCAGTGTTTGGGGTTTGGGTGAAGGATTGGTGAGCGGATTGCTGCCGGCAGATGAGTTTAAGGTCAATAGAAAAACGCTTGAATACCAACATGATCTTGCTGATAAAAAGAAAGCCTTGCGCCATGCACCGGCGGGTGGACTGATGGAAACTGAAGTCGATCCAGGCAAGGTGTCTGTTTCGAGTCTGACAGCTTCGGATGTCCGGACGATTGCCAGGCTGGCAATCGACGTCGAAACGCAGTTTGGAGGACCGCAAGATATTGAATGGGCGGTGACAGGTGGTCAGGTTCACATCCTGCAAGCCCGACCCATCACCACGTTGCCGCCAGATGGAGTGTTTGATGAAAAGTGCGCCGGGCCTAATTATGTCTTGTGGGACAATTCAAACATTATCGAAAGTTTTTGCGGGGTGACCACTCCTCTCACGTTCAGTCACGTGAGCCGATGCTACCAGGAAGTTTATTATCAATTCTGTCGATTGATGCTGGTTCCTGAAAAGGTGATTGGCGAGAACGAAGCCACTTTTCGCAATATGCTTGGTCTGATGAGGGGCAGGATTTATTACAACCTGGCCAACTGGTATCGGCTGCTTTATCTTTTTCCAGGAACAGCTCAGAGCAAGTCGTTCATGGAAACCATGATGGGTGTAAAGCAGGCGCTCAAGCCCGAAATAGCCGCTCTCTTTGATTTCACCAATCGTCCGGTCAAGTATTCGCTTTTTGCGCGCCTGAGACTCGGATTCACCCTGGTGTCTCGATTGTTTTACATTCGGCCCCTGATTACCTCGTTTGAACATCGTGTTGACACCATTGTGGCAGAAGGCAAGCACAAGAATTTTCGAAACATGTCTCTGCAGGAGCAGGTTGAATACTACCACTCCCTGACGGATCGGGTCTTGAAGCACTGGCAAGCACCCATTGTGAACGACACGCGCTGCATGGTGTTTTTTGGTTTTTTGAAAGCGATGGTTGATCGCTGGATATCAAAGGGAGGAGATGTTTCGACCTTGCAGAATGACTTGCTGTGTGGACAGGGCGACCTTGAAAGCACTGAGCCAACTCGCATGCTGATGCGGATTGCGGCTTTGGTGGACAATGGTCCTGAAAATCGTCGCAGCTGGTTCATGACGACATCTGCGCGCGAAGCCTGGACGGCAATGCTGGAAAAGGGAGTGTTTCCTGAACTTTTTCTCAAGTTCAAGGAATTTCTGGACATGTATGGATTCCGCTGTGTCAATGAATTGAAACTGGAGGAGTTTGATCTGCACGACGATCCTTCGTTTGCGCTTGAAGCGGTGGCCAGTTACGTCCGGATGAAGAGTTATTCCATCGAGGCCATGGAGGAGCGTGAGCGGGAGATCCGGAAAAAGGCCGAGACTCAAGCGAACGAGAAATTGGGCGGCTTGTTTGGTTTCATTAAAAAGCCAATCTTCTATTGGATTCTGGACCATGCCCGAAGTGCGGTGCGCGATCGTGAAAATCTCAGGTTCGACAGAACAAAAACGTTTGGAATTGTTCGTCACTTGTTCCGTGGATTTGGCGCCAATCTGGCTTCGTTGGGGGCAATCGATCATCCAGAGGATGTGTTCTATCTCACAATCGAGGAGATTATTGCCTACACTGAAGGTCGATCCTCGAGTCTGCTGCTCAAAAACATCGCCGTGATGAGAAAATCCGAATTCGATGAATATCGCAATACGCCTGCACCTCCCGATCGGTTCACGACCCGCGGCGCAGTGGGAGCTTCCCTGAAATGGTCTCAGATTCTTGCGGCAAATGATCTTCTTGCTTCCGAGTTGCCTGTCTCGGATGATCCGAATGTTTTGCTCGGGACAGCCTGTTGCCCGGGAGTTGTTGAAGGAGTTGTGAGGGTGGTTGTGAACATGTCGGATGCACAGGGACTCAATGGCGAGATTCTTGTGACGGAACGGACCGACCCAGGGTGGGTTCCGCTCTATCCAGCGTGCAGCGGGCTCTTGATTGAAAGAGGAAGTTTACTTTCCCACTCTGCCGTTGTTGCCCGGGAACTTGGCCTGCCGACGATTGTTGGTGTGCGTGGTGGCTTGGTCAGTCGTCTCAAAAGCGGGATGAGGGTTCGCATGGATGCCGCACGCGGCGAGATAATGATACTTTCTCAATCGGGAGATGCTTCAATTTCGAATGGAGAGCCATCATGAACAGAGATGAACTTTTCGAAGGCCGCAGCATTTCATTGACCTATCCCATGGGCGACGTCGAGGTGCCGGCACTCACGAACGTTGATTTCAAGATTCAATCGGGACGATTCACCTGTCTTGCAGGGCCTTCGGGTTCCGGCAAATCGACACTGCTGAACCTCCTGGGCCTCATCGAGCCTTTGCAGAAGGGTGTTCTCTGCTATTTCGGAAAATCCCTGGTTGGTTTGCCGGAAGCCGAGATGAATCGCATCCGTCGACATGAGATTGGTTTTGTTTTTCAGAGCTTTCATTTGATTGATGTTCTCTCGGCAGAGGAAAATGTGGAATATTTTTTGGCTCGGCAAGGTAAGCCGGTTCTGGAAAGAGCCGCAGCGGCACGAACTGCTCTTGAGTGGGTTGGTCTCGCGGATCATCGGCACAAGCGTCCGCAACAAATGAGTGGTGGACAACGACAACGTGTCGCATTGGCGCGTGCACTTGCGAAAAATCCAAAAGTCATCATTGCAGATGAGCCAACTGCAAATCTTGATTCAAAAACGGGAGCCGAGGTGCTTTCCTTGTTGCAAAAGATTTGTCGTGAACACGGACACTCGGTGGTGATGGCGAGCCATGATCCGCAGGCCATAAGTCTTGCCGACAGGGTCCTTCGTCTGCGGGATGGCCGCTGTGTGGAGGAAGGTTGACATGCTGTTGAAGGTTGCGATTCGAAGTTTGCTCCGCAACAAGCGACGCACAGCCGTGACTCTTGCGACGGTGGCTGTGGGCGCGGCCGCCTTGTTTGTCTTCCGTGGTTTCAACACCGGTTTGTTGAACGAGTATCGGACCAATGCAATTCACGCGCACTACGGAAACGGTCAGGTGAACACCACAGGCTATAGGGACAAGGTGCTCCCCAAGCCCTGGGAGGCTTGGATTCCCGAAGCAGACAACGTTTTGCAAACACTTCAGTCGATTGATGGAGTGGAAAGAGTCTTTCCCCGGCTGGAATTCGCTGCGCTTGTCTCGAACGGAACACGCTCACTGGGGTCGCGTGGGGTTGGGATCGACGGAAAAGCTGAAAGCGATTTCTTCTACACAATCAACGTGACGCAAGGGCAAGCTTTGCGGGATGAAAGCGAGGGTATCGTGCTTGGCAAGGGCCTCGCGTACTCACTGGATGTTGGCATTGGCAGTCAAATCACATTGCTGACAAATACAATCCACGGAACTCTCAACGGTGCAGATTTCAAGGTCGTCGGGATTTTTCACACTGGCTCCCGCGAGCTTGATGATGCATTTTTCCAGATCCAATTGCCTCAGGCGCAGCGACTGATGGATACCGATAAAATTGAAAAAGTCTCGCTTGGTTTGCGCAATCACGATGACTGGAAAAAGGTCTCGGCAACAATCGAAAGTCGGCTTCCTGGTCTGGAGGCCACGCCATTCGAGATTCTCGACAAAATTTATTATCAGAACTCGGTTGATTTCTTGAACGCACAATATGCCATTGTCAGGTTGATCATCCTTTTTGTAGTTGTGCTTGGAATTTTCAACACGGCAACGTCCTCCATTCTCGAGCGCACCCAGGAAATCGGGATGCTGCGTGCGAATGGTGAATCGAAACGGGATATACTCTCCTTGATTGCGATGGAAGGTTGTATTTCTGCGATCCTTGGCGCTGTCGTTGGCATTGCTTTTGTATATCTTGTGAACTTGACGCTTCTCAAGGACGGATTCTACATGCCACCGGGGCCTGGAATCACGCGTTCCTTCAAGACGTTCATTGAGCTTCAACTTCCAATGGCAATTGAGGCGCTTGTGCTTGTGGTGGTGGCGGGGTGTTTGGGCAGTCTTTTGGCAGCCTCCAAAGTCCTGCGTATGTCCATCAGTCAGGCATTGCGGCAGGCAGGTTGACGACTCATGGCATTGGCATGGCTGGAATGGAACGGAGTCGTCTATTGGGTGGAATATCAACGCAGGCCCTTTGAGCCTCGTTCTGCTGTTGCCGCCCTGATTGAAGGGATTTGGCAGAGCTTTCCTGCATCGGCCCATTTTATGTTGAGAAGCCGTATCTTTTCGACCGAGAGTCCAACCCAATTGTGCCGTGGGATTGTGATTGTTTGTGCAAAGCGGATGACTCACGTGGATATTGTTCCCCATGAATTGATGAGCAGGATGAGGCTTTGCGACAAGGCTGTGAACGTGAATTTCGACAAATTTAATCATTCGTCATCACTTTTGAACTCGGTGCCCCAGCACTCTGGAGTGAAAGCTGAGCAGAACCGTTCGATTGAATGTTGGCTGCTGTCGCGCGAGGGTCGACTCCTGGCGACAGCCCCAAACACTGCGGGCCGAGATCGCACCCGACACGCGGAAATGAATCTTTTGAAAAACTGGTGGCAACGTGAAAGAAGACCGTTGCCGCGCGGCGGTCGTCTTTGGGTCACTTTGGAGCCATGTTCAATGTGTGCGGGTGCCATTTGGGAATGTGTCGAAGACAAAGCAGATTTCAAGGTTCTCTTCCTTGAGCAGGATTTTGGCTCAGCCGCGGCGCGGTCCGTCTTGCGGGGCCACGACATTCTTGAACACTGTCCAAACGTTGGTCATCAGTTTTAATCCCAAGAATCCGAAAGTATTATTCTTTTTTTTGGCCTCCAACTTGCTCAAGGGCCGTCACGGCGCCATCGAGCGCAGTCTGTTTTTTTGGGGGGTTCACCATGTCTCTTTCAACCAAATCGCCATTTGTGACGATCGCTTGGACTCAGCTGTGTGCGGGTTTGTTGGCAGTCGCTGCTGTGGGATGTTCTTCCCAATCAAATTCCACCGACGGCTCCGAAACCGATGCCCAGACCATGTGGATGAAATCGAGCAGCACAGATGATGCCACCGTTGAAAAGGCGCTCTCATCTGCACTTGCATTCAGAATCAATCTTCAAACCAACCGTGCCAGTTTGTACAAGGGTGGAAACGTTGTCGACCAATGGAACATTGCCTCCGCAGATGTGACAGGCGAGTTTCACGACAAAATTCCACAAACAACTCCGACGGGAATCTTTGCGGTTGAAGATATGCAGGTATGTCCTGAATGGTTGCCTCGCGCTCCCAAGGATCCAAAGACAGGAAAGACCGCGGCAAATGAACAGGAAAGAATGGCTATCATCAAGGCCAATCCAGATCTCTTTGGCCCCTGTGGGGCAAAGAATCCGTTGGGCAGCTACGTGATTTGGTTCCATGGTGAGTATGGTGTTCATGGCAACGCCGCTGAGTGGATACTTGAGATACCAGATGCCGAGCAACGGCGTGTGTCGGGTGGCTGCATCCGTAATCCCAATTCACGAATCAAGCAGTTGTTTCATACGGTCATAGACATGTTCCCGGTTCTTTCTGGTTTCAAGAATTCTGTCCTTGATATGGAAAAGGCATCCAGCAAAGACAAAAAAACATTGACCCAATCTTTGTCGGCAGTTGACATGAAGGTTGTGGTTGGGCGTTGGACAAACGATCCTTCCTTGGGTTCAAAAGCGAATTCAAATCCTGCAGCTGGTCCAACAGCGACGCCAACTCCGACGGCAGTCAGCAAGAAGATGAGTTGCAATATCGTTGTGGTGGACCCTGTGATTGGAATTGCTCCCTATCATTCGGCAATGCCGACAAAGCCTTGGAACCAGTATCAGCAATACGATGGATTCTTCAGCATGGGGGATGACGTGTTGGTGAATGAAGAGGTCGCAGGTACAAGTTACGTCAGAACGTCCCGGGGATTCCTGGAAAAGAAATATATTGGAAATTGTCGAATCCAGAACTGACTTGAAAAAGTCGGCCTGTTCTGGCCTCATGCACGTCGCCCCGGATCATTTCTGGTCCGGGGCTTTTTGCTTTCTGTTTTTTTCTTGGAACTTACTTGTAAAACAATACCGATTTTGGAATTGATTTGCGCGAGAAGGATGAGCTCTTGTAACTTGCAGCAAGCCCCTGGTTTCCACTCGCCTGGAAATAACTCAAACGAAGTGCATGATATCCAACAGGCAAGTTGATCGAACCAGAGCGATCCCGTGAAGTGTGCACCCCACCGTTTTCGACCACAAGGATGTCGTTGATCCACAAGCGACTGCCGTCGTCCGAGTTTGTGTAGAAAGTATATGTGCCAGCCTTGGAAATGTAGATGTATCCCTCATACATGAAACCGTAGTTTACACTTTGGCTCCTGGGGGCGAGCGAGAAGTTTTGCAGCAGACCCTCTTTCATCGGAGCCATTTTGGGGAAGTCGGGCACATCGGTCCAAGAGACTGCCGTGGTGTAATATTTGTAACGGATGCCTTGTTTGTATGCCGGCGCCGGTGTGGGAGCCACTGTCGGTGCGACGGTCGGTGCGACGGTCGGTGCGACGGTCGGTGCGACGGTCGGAGCGACGGTTGGAGCGATGGTTGGAGCGACGGTCGGTGCCGGTGTTGTCGGAACCGGAGTTGGTGCCACTGTCACTGTTGGTGCCGGCGTTGGCGCAGTCGTAGGCGTTGGGGCTGCAGTTGTCGGCGCTGCTGTTGGAGTTGGTGCAGGGGTCGGGCCTGCAGCAACCTTGGCCAGGGCCTTTTGTGCATTGATGCGTGTGCCGGTGTCCACCTTTCCAACGAGTCCCGCGATTGCGTCGCCCGTCGTCAGGATTGCATCCTTGATTTCAAGGTAGGACAGGGTGGGTTGCTTGCTCCAAATCAGTGTTGCAAGGCCAGCAACATGCGGGGTTGCCATCGAGGTTCCACTGTAGGATTGGTAGCCGTTGTTTGGCACCGTGCTGAGAATATCTCGTCCAGGAGCGGCGATGTTCACGCCATCTCCGTAGTTGGAGAACGATGAAAGGGTGTCATTCGATTCAGTCGATGCAATTGCTATCACGTTGTCGTAGGTCTTGCTGTAATAGGCTGGATAACTTGCTGTTGCCAAGGACTCGTTTCCGGCGGCAGCAATGAACAAAACGCCTTTCGATTTTGCCGACGAAAGCGCAGATGAAATGAGTGCGCTGGCGCCACCACCACCATAGCTGTTGCTTGTGACCCGTGCGCCATTGTTTACGGCGTACATGATTCCATCGTAGATATCGAAGTTGAAACCTGAACCGTCGTCGCCGAGGACCTTCAAAGGCATCAATTTTGCGTTCCAGTTGACTCCGGCAACGCCCAAAGAGTTGTTTCCTTTGCCAGCGATCGTGCCTGCACAGTGGGTTCCGTGGCCATTGCCATCCATCGGATTGTTGTTCACCCAGTAGAAGTTCCAGCCCTGGACATCGTCAATGTAGCCGTTGGCATCGTCGTCGATTCCGTTGCCGGCGATCTCCTTGGTGTTCTTCCAGATGTTGTCCTTCAAGTCTTCGTGGTTGTAATCGATGCCCGTGTCGATCACGGCCACCGTGAAGTTGGGATCTCCTTGCCAGCTGTCCCATGCTGCGGGTGCAGAGATCTTCTGCATGCCCCAGAGAGAAGGCCACTTCGCATCATTCGGAACACCAATGGCTTGCACTTCGTAATTGGGTTCAGCGAGAACAACCGAACTGAGCCCATGCAACGAATTGATGGCGTTTGTCAGCCCTTTTTTGCTCACGTCGCGAAGGTCAAGGCGGATGACTTCGTATTGGCCTTCCGTGTTTGTTTTGTTTGCCGTCAGCTTCATGCGGCCCTTGGCAATGGTCATCCCGTTGATTTCCACTGCTCCCATTGCCGTCACACTGGTTTCGTCGCCAATGTTTTTAAAGTTTCTCACATCACCGGAACGGTGCTTGAGCGGCAGACCCTCGCGCCAGTCAGGTTTTGCAAGGACAACCAGCTGACCAGCCTTGGAGCGCTTGTCGAGGTTTTCCTTGGAATAGCTTTTCATTAGAAAATCATTGTTCAGCCCGAGGTCGAGAGCTGCCGGCGGAATTGTCACTCCTGCATCACTGACCTGGACGTTTGATTTGGGTTTCAAGCAACCCGTGATTGAGCTGGCAATATAAACAGAAACGGCAGCCAAAGCTGACATTTTCGATACATGTTTCACAGATGAATAGTTCATCGGTTCTTTCTCCCGGATCTGGCTAGTGGAGCATTCCAGTTCATGGTAGAATGGAGCCTTCGAAAGCAGCACTGCTCAGATATGAAATTGACACTGCAATATTGACTTGGAGGATTGCGGTGGATTTTGTTCGCGTCGAAGATGCGTTTGCCATTTATCCGGATGCCTTTGTGCACCCGGTGAATTGTATTGGTGTGAGCAAGGATATTCTTTCGCGGCAGGTTAAAAAAGCTTGGCCTGATTATTTCCGCGAATACACGCGAGCCTGTATCCGGAAAAAATTGCAGCCTGGGGAATCGCTCTGGCATGAAGTCGGCGAGCTGTTTGGAACACGTTTTGTGGTTGCGCTGCCATTGAAGGTTCATTGGCAGGAGAAAATACGTCCCGACGTTGCCAGACTTGCGTTTGCAGGACTCTTTCAGGAAATTTGCCTGCGCCAAATCAACAGTGTTGCAATTCCTGTATTCGAAGGTCCGCCAGAAGGTTGGATCGAGCGTGAGATATCGAAACTTGTTGAAGCTCAAGCGTCATCCTGTTTGCAGATCGTCTATCTTTTCAACACCGCGGCAGACTGAGTCTTGGTTTTATTATCGTGATTTCAGGTATTTAATAATTCCTGCGATTGGCCCGAAAATTGCATGCCCGCCGTCTGCGAAAGTCTTTTGGAGGTTGCAGTCATGATGAGAAGAATCGGCGGTTTGGCTTCTGCAGCTTTGGTCACCTTTCTTGTCGCGTGCGGTGGGCCAGTTCCATCGGGTCTGCAAACAGAATCAAGCTTGCAATCTGCGGCAGATGAATTCGAGCCTTATAAAAATCAACGATTCACCCGAACCCTCGATGCAATCTTCGACAGTGGCAGCGATTCAAACACCTCCTGGAGCATCGAGGTTCGCGCGCACGGTCCACGCGGAGAGAAGCTCGCACTTTATTCCCGTGCTTCGACGACCGCGGTGAAGCCAGCATCAACCATGAAGTTGCTGACGAGCTGGACAGCTTTCCAGGAAATTGGCTCCGCTTCTCAGATTGGTTCTCAAAAATACAACTATATTCGTGAAATGATGAAATACTCGGACAATGACATGGCTGAAACTGTTTTGTCTTGGTGTGGGGGCGTCAATGCGACCTACGACATGTTGACGCGATTCAGCATCTCCCGCTCCGCGAGCCTGAATGTCGCTGATGGTTCTGGCCTCAGTTACAACAACAGGCTTGCAGCTCACGATCTGGTGCAGCTGTTGTCTGTGGCGCGTTCTTCAGACAAGATCAGGGCTTTTCGCTCTCTTTTGCCTGTCGCTGGAGTTGATGGAACCCTTGCGGGTCGCATGGGCAGCGTCAATGGAACAGTCGCAGCCAAGACAGGAACACTCACAACGGATCCGACAACTGCCCTCGCGGGCTACGCCGACAGCAAGACGGGTTGGCAGGTTGTGTTTGCAATGCTGGGTGACAGCGTGCCCACTGTCGACACTGGTCGCGCCGCCATAGACGATGCTGTGTTCGAAATCGTCAACACCTTGAATTATTTGCCGCTGACAACAACGACAGTCGCTGCCCAGTAAGAGCGAACGAAATCATTTTTGCTCTGCGTTTTTGGCCAGGTGGCGGGCGATGAAATGAAAGTAGGATCGTTCGTCGAAATCAGGCTCGAGCGACTGACCATTCGTCGACGTGACCTTGAGTTGAAATGTTTTGTACTGCTCCTGGATTGGCACTTCGACGCCGAGTTTCAGCAGATGAGTCTCGCTGGAGTCGGTTTCAGGGCAATAAAAATGCGCGTAGATTGATTCCACGCTGATTTGTCCATCAAAAAACTCATCGATCATGTTGAATTGCTCAACCAGCCAGACGGGCGTGTTGACGTAGTTGAGGGCGCATTTCAAACGTTTGGTCATGCGAAGCCATTGCAAGAGTCCGGACGAGTTGGCCCGATTGACCTTCGACAGATCCAGAGACACGGCTTTTCCCTTGGCAGCCTTCGAAGCATCGATAACCGCAGATTCGACGATCTGAAGGTCGACGTGCTCGTTCAAAATGCCCTCAAGACTCACCAATTGACCTTCTTGCTTCACAAGCATTCCGGATTTTCCTCGAAAATTTCAGTTTTAAGCTGTGTACAGTATAGCTTACACAAAATTCTGCGGGGGGAGGAGTCTATCTTATGGCGGACTCAGCCTTTCACTGAAAAGCCCATTTTCACCAGGGCCTGGCGAACGCGGGCGAGGTCATCGACCTGAAGGACAATCTCTTTTGTTTCATTGTTAAAAGTCCCGCCACAGGCCAGTATTTCCTTGAGCTTCGCCTGAAGGAGCTTCAATGCGCCTTCTTTTGCGGCATTGGGATCTTCAAATCCGTAAAGGACTGAAACAGGTTTTCCTGCTCGTCCCTTCACTTCGCGGCGCAGCTTGACGATTCCCGTCAGCTGGACGCCAGACTGATCTTGCCTCGAACTTTGGGATTGCGACTTGTTTGAATTCCGGCTTCGAATCTCCACCGCCTCGTTGGACGAAGAATCTGCAAGTGTTGTGTTGATTTCAAGTCGGATGGGTTTTTTTCGGCCTTCAGTCATCTGCTTCCGGTGTCCTGTGGGTATTTGGAGCGAGAATCCCAACACACCGGAGGGAAGTCAACCTGCTGCAGTGAGAACGGGAAGACTCACGGTGAATATCGATCCTTTTCCCTTCCCTTCAGACTCTGCCGACACGAGGCCACCGTGCAATTCAACCAGGTGCTTGACGATCGACAATCCAAGCCCGAGGCCACCATAGGTTCTGTTCATGCCACTGTCCTGTTGGCGGAATCTTTCGAATACGTGCGGAAGAAATTGTTCTTCAATACCAACACCAGTGTCTGCAATTTTCACAATTGCACGTGTCCCGTCCATGCGCAGTGTGACCTTGACCCTGCCATTACGGGGAGTGAATTTGATCGCATTGGAAAGCAAATTCCAAAAGATTTGCTGCAGCCGGGTCGTGTCGCCAAACACGGGTCCGAGGCCGGGTTCAAACTCGGTCACGATGCGAATGTTCTTTGCCTGAGCGGCAAGCATTTCGGCAGCAATCACGGAATCTACAACATTGGCCAAGTCGACTGGCTTTGGCGCCAATTTGAATTTTCCGGTGATCACCCTGCTGACGTCCAGAATGTCGTCGATGAGTGTAACCAGTGAACGCGAATTGCGCTCGATGGCATCCAGTGCCTCTTCATTTTCCTGTTCCGACAGTTTTTCATATTTCAGCAGTTCGATGAAACCACCAATCACTCCAGCGGGTGTTCTGAGTTCATGGGAAAGAGTTGCAAGAAATTCATCCTTGAGCGCGTTGGCGGCCTTGGCCTCCTGAAAATGCTGTTCTGCTTCGAGCCTGGCCAACCGTTCCTTTTCGAGTGCCTTGTTGCGTTCATTTTCCAGGCGGATTTGCTCTGTGACGTCCGACTGCACGCCAAGGTATCTCAGGAGCCTCCCCTGTTGATCACGAACAGGTTCAAGCTTGAGGCGATTTATCCAAGCCCGTCCACCTTTCGTGTAATTGACGATATCGCCAATGAAAGGCTTTTGGGCGGCCATGGCTTCGTGAATTCTTGCAATCGTTTTTGGATCTGTATCGGGTCCATGCAGAAATCGACAATTTCGTCCGAGAACTTCTTCCCGGGAATACCCGGTGAGCTTTAAAAAGCCGGGACTCACATAGACGACAGGGTCATCGGGAAGCGATGGATCGGTCAGGACAATACCATCATTGGCGCGCTCTATTGCCGCATTTTTCAGAAGCAATTCTTCTTCTGCCTGCTTCAGTTCAGAAACATCGAGTTGTGCCAAAACTGCACATCGACCCTGGGATGTTTCAAATTTTGTCACTTTCAGAATAAACCATTGCCGAGTCGTGCCCGATGCAAAAAATTGCGTGGTCACGAATTCCTCCCGCAGACCCGAAAGCACGTCCCTGATTCCCTTCGCAGCTTGAGCATCGGGACAATTGAAATCAAGAGTCTCCTTGCTGCACAGATCAAAATAATCCTGACCAATGTAGGTCGACTCACCCTTCGGCTGGTCTTTTTCGATCGCAAGCTGCCAGGCGCGATTCACCGACGTAATGATCCCATGAGGGTTGAGAATGCAGATTCTGGCTGAAAGACTGTCGAGTGTGGCAGCCGACAATGATGCAGAGTCGGAGATTTTTTGTTCATAGGCGTCGCGAATTCTTTTGTTTGCCAAGGAAAGCGAAAAGCCATTTTTGACAAGTGCCTCCGGCCTTAGGAAAATGGAGTCCAGGGTCAGGCCAAGAACGGTGCCAAGAAACAGGATGGCCAAGTTCAATTCCGAATCGAATGCCGGAAGAAAGAGGCTCATCAATGCTGATTGAATGCAAAAATAGAGAAGGATGCCGAGCATCTTCGAATTTTCGGATTTGAATTTGCTGAGCCGAAAAAAGACAATTCCGCCCAAGGACAGAAGGGTTCCCAGAATCAATCCGATATTTTCGACAATGCTGGATGAAATGAACACGCTTTCAAAAAAATAGATTGAAGCGATCAAGCTTCCGAAAATCAGGATGAAAACTTTAAATTTTCGTCCATGCGCTTTTTGTTTGTCGAATGAAGACATCATGCCCGGAAGCGCTTCTCCAACGATAAGAAGCGGAATGAGTCCTCCCTCTGTCGAAAGAGCAAGTTCCTGAGGATTTCCAACGGTGAACAGCAGCAGCAATGCCTTTAGCTGGATGATGAGCACTGCCAGTATGATGGAGGGCGGAAGCCATCTTTCAAGATTTCTGTCTTTTTCTTCTTTGATGGGAAACTTGCTCAACAAGAGCAGGATGAGTGGCGACAGACCAACAATTCGAATGATGGTCAACAAGTTTGTTTGAAGGTGTGTTGCGTTGCTTCCGCTCAATGAGAACTGCATCACGGTGAATGCAAATATCATCGGCAGATGGCACATCAGCAGGGCGTTCAATTTTTTTGATACATTTTGGATATTTGTCATTCGACCTGATACTCTTTCGTCGGAATCAGGGTGACGATAGCGTTTGAATTTTCGACTCGACAGCCGCAATGCTTATGTGAAGGTAAGAACTCCGTGAAGCGTTCGAATCTATTGAAGATTTCTGTGGGTGTGGCGGCTGCCTGTGCAGTCGCATACGCCGGGTTTGCGTGGGCGAAGAGATATTCAAAAATTCGTGAGCAATTTGCTTTTGAATTGCTGCCCCGACTCAATTCCCAGGAAAACAATCAGCGACAGCTCGAGCAGTACTGCCTGAACGGTTATTCGAAACATTGTTTCAGCGCGGTTGCGTCCTCGGCTGCCTGGAACTCCCGCCTCGATTCCCAGGCCATGGAGAAATTGGAGTTTTCTTGTCTTAGACGCAACAAGCAGGCGTGTGTGCACTTGTCTGCAATCATGAATATAAAAGGTAAATTGAGTGGATTCTGGTCCAGTCTGGAAATGTCGGGAACTCTTTTTTCCCCACCTGATGCACCCTGGCCCCGAATTCTGACGCTCAATAACGAGATGAATTATCGCCGCTGGATCGAATTGAGTTATGCAGCGATGCTGACCGGCAAAGGCTCCCGATGGGACATGATTTGCGGTCGTACCGTCGAATTTCCCGATGCATTGGTCTGTGCTGCCATGGACGGCCAAAAATTGAACGCCTCACTGGGACGCATTGCTTATCTTGTGGAACAGGCCAATGCGGCTCCGCTGGGCAGCGTGAACAAGGATCAGCAGGCATTGCTCTCAAGGTTTTGGCAGGGCTACGACCTTCTGCGCAGTGATTTTGATGCCGGAGCACGACGACTCGAATCCGAGGGCCAGGTGCGAACCGAGGAGGCTGTGTTTTGGGATTTCCTGCGACAAAAATCCTGGACATTCTTGATCGGATTCAACGTCCATTCGGTGCTCTCAGGGATTCAGTCCCATGAATTTTTGCATGGAATCTATTTCAGCTCCGGGGAATACCGCGACAGGGTTGCCAAGGCTGTGACAAGTTCGCCTTTCAAGATGCTTCCGATTGTCGAATTCGTGGGGAGTTTATACAAGACTTCAAACAAATTTGTCATCAACAATGAAATTCAGGCTTATGCTTTTCAAGCTGATTTTGCGGACAGCAAAAACACTTTCTGGGCCACTGCGGTCGCAAGCCTCAAATCAGAGGTTTGGGACATTCTCGATCGTGAGCCGCGCTGGGCTGAATTGCTGAGGGATATCCGCCGTGAAAATTGAAAGGATATCTTTGTCGTTGTCGAATGCTTTTCTCGTTCACGACAAAAGCACGCTGCTGGTGGATTGTGGCTGTCCCGGTGACTGGGATTTTTTAAAGAGTCAACTCGCTGTTTTGGGAACTCCGCTCAAAAAGATTTCTGCAGTGGTTCTGACCCATGTGCATTTTGATCACTGTGGTTGTGCAGCATTTCTCAAGGCCGAAGGCGTTCCGGTGATTGCATCCGAAAAGGCGGTCGCTCCGTTGTTGCGTGGCGATCAGGAAGGAAAATCACTGGTATCGGCTGCTGAATCCCTGCCATGGGTTGGAACATTTCTGCGCAGCAAGAGTCTCGTCAAGTTTCCTCCCACGCAAATAGATTATCTGGTTGCAGACAGTCTCGATCTTTCGGAATTTGGTGTTGAAGGCGAGGTGATTGCCACGCCCGGACATACGTCTGCATCGGTGAGCGTGATGTTGGCAAATCGTTCCGCTCTCATTGGTGATCTGTTGATGGGTGGCGTCCTTGGTTTGCCACCCGCATGGAAGCCCAACTTTCATCCTGTCAGTTCCGACAACGCATCTGTTCTGCAGCAGATCATTGCGATGCGCGAATCAGGCTTTGTTCATTTTCATGTGGGACATGGCGACACTCTCGCAGCACGCCATGTCGACGAGTGGCTGAACGAAAAAGTCAAATTGAAGAATTGATGCAATTGCGATTGTTCAACAATTGGGATTGTTCAAGGGACAACGGAAAATCGACATTTCCTGTGAGTCGAGAAAATCGAGAACGGTTCCACCCGTCATCCAAACGTACGATTGTTTTTTCTTGCTGCCATCTGCTGTGGTGACGGTGGGGTAACGGATGTCGAAACGTCCACGTCCCAGGAAGATCAGTACGTTCATATACTGCGCGATGAAGTCTTTGCCTTTGAGCTTCTGGATTTGCCGCAAGTCGACAAACTCTGATCCGCAAGCAACAGCACCCCACAATTCCAGCGAACCCGAGTCATTGGTTTTTTTGGGCACCTGCTTTGCGTCAACGAGCCCAGTTCCCTTTTTGAGATATTTCACAACCGGGCGCGTGCCAGCAGGACATGCGGCGGGGCAGGTGGTTTTGGAGCCTCCCCATTGCAGAGTGTTGGGCGTGTCAGGAGGAGTGTGCGGTCCGCCGCGTCCCACCGGGAGTTTTTTGGTGTCGTATTTTTCGCAGGTGTTGATGTATGCAAATTCCGGACTCGTACCGTCTGCCGAGATGTTGAGTCCGATTCCATCGGTGGGTTGGAATTGGTCGGTGTGGCAATTGAATTGATTGAGGTTCCACGTTGGGTCTGTTGCCTCGCCCGTCACTCGCTTCAGGATACATGCACGCTTGAAACTTGTTGACGTTTGAAAGTCTCTGGATATGTCCTTGATGAGTCCAACCAATTGGACGTTTCCTTCCGAGTGCACCCGAAGTGTTCTTGCGGTGGCCATGTAGTCGTTGAGCAAAATTGCACCCACCAACGTCGAAACGGTGACCAGCGATGCGCTGATCACCAATTCGACGAGTGTAAATCCTTTTTCGGAACCTCGATGCGTCATGTCTTTCATTTACCCTTGCTTTGAGCTGCATCAGCTCTCGGCGTGAGCATGTTTTGGATGACAAGATCCCCTGTGACGACCCCGTCTGCGAGAACATAATGAAGATCATATTGATTCGCAGGACCCTCGAGTGCGAGGTTGACAACCGTCCTGCCTGCTGCTCCCAGTTCTATTTTGCCAACAGGCATGAATTTCTTTCCGCTTGCGAGAGCTTCATCACCTTGGCGCAGATCGCGCGCCACCACCCAACCCCGACGCGTCATGAAGGGATGCGAGTCGGTGACACGCACAGTCGAGTCTCCGATTGTGACGTGCAAGAGTGGTTTGCTTTCTGGCCCAATGGTGAGTTTAGTGATTTTGCTTGGCTTGTTTGTTACGGGGTTCCAAACGAATTCGCCTTTTCTCAGCGCTGTGATCAATCGATCGCTGCCGTCGGCCATGCGGATTTTTGTGAGTTCATCAAAACATCCATCATTGTTGCGGCACACGTAACCCGCGTTGTCTTTGGTGACATATGAAATCGAGCATGCTTTCGGCTGATCAGGCTTGTAGTATTTGAAGTAGGCGCAGCTTTTGGAGACGTGTTTTTCTTCCTTCTTGCCACCGCCCTCCATCTTGTCAATGCCATGGATATCCCATTCCCTGACCTTGCCCTTGGTGATGATTGGTTCACCAGCTGAGGTCGTGCCATCGGGATTGGTTACTGTTGTAGGAGTCGCAGTGTCTTTGTCGCTTGTGTATTCTATCGTGTATGTGTCCACGACGGCCACGCCCGTTCCGCTGAATGTGCTGGCGAAGGCATCGTATGCAGCACGAATGGGGTGGCCAGCCCACACTCCTTGGCCCTTCAAGAAAGTATCATCCACTTCAAGAGCCTGCGTCACCATGACAGCCGTTGTTTCACCTGTGGGAATTGCCATTCCGCCCGTCTTTGCACTTTCCTTTTTCAGGAGTTCTTCTACCTTGGATACCCAATCCTTGTTGCAACTTGTTTGCACTGCGCGGTCGGCATACATTTTTTCGGGGACCTGATCGTAGGCAACAGAGTCGAGTTTGCGCTTCGTGGTTTTGCACTTGTTTGCCATTGTGGCTTTGTAGGATTTGAGCGGGACTTCCACCTTTGTGCAAAAGTCTGCGGCACCGTCTCCGGCTGATCCGGCGCATCCAGCCTTGTACTGATCCTTATATGCCGGATTCCATACGGTGTATTGAGGGCCATGATAGTGTTGACCATGGTTGGACGGATTTGACGCCAGAAAGTAAACGAACTTTGGACCGTCTGGAATGTTGGGCATCACGCCTATGAATTGTTTGCCCGTCTGTTGAACAAAGTTCGTGACCGTAATGACGTCTGCTCTATACTCTCCTCGACCGTTCCCCGGAACCCATGCTGTTGCACTGTTGCTCCAGCTCTCGGTTTCAGGTCGATTGCCACGTTCGCCAGCTTTATAGCTTTTATCTATTAACATGTCTCTATATTCTGTCAGAAGTTCGTATCCCTCGGGAGCCGTGGTGCCAACGTCCAACGCCTGTTGAAATTCATCTGAATTTGGACCGTCGGGTCGAGGCTCAAGTTCATTAAATTTATAATCAAGTGTGCTTGACCTTGCGTTCAGCACAAGGTCTTTGCCGAACTTGCGCGCACCAAGATTCTTGTTGGAGGCTGGCCGCATGTAAAAACAGCTGTCTGCGGCGGCGTGTTTGCCAACGAGGCCTGTGTTGCCTGTTTCCAATCCAAGTGCAATGCGTCCATTCAAACTCCGAAAATAGGCACCACGCTCGTTTCGGCCGTCTGGCTGGGCTTTGACCAAGGCATATGACCGCGTTTCCCCAGAATCATCTTTAACAGGTTCAATTTTGGTGAACCGCACTGTGACCGGCTGATTCTTTTCGGTCAATACGCCTGTTGATTTCGCTTTCTCGGTGGATTTGACGCACACCTGAACCGAGGCAGAGGAACTGCTGGCATCCCACGAGTAAAGCCATTGTTTGTCGATGTCTTTCGTGCTCTGGCAGTTCAATGCTCTTTTTTGAATTACTTTTCCGCAGCTGCCATCCGGATAAGCGTAGTCCGGATTGTTTTCGGCAGGTTCAATGCGGGGTGTCGAACACAGGTCATCGAAGCGCAGCTGACCATTTGTGATGAGCTGTGTGACGGCCTGAATTGCAGATTCATTCAAGCGCCTTTCAAGACCGGATTGATCCGTGGAGTCTCGGCTTTTCTTCAACCCCTGGTTCACGGTCAATATGGCCGAGGTTGCGAGTGCAACACCCGACAAAACCATCAACGCCGTGGAAGTCGCGTTGCCTCTCTGTGATTCCGCAGGTCGATTGTATTTGATGACCATGACTCGCTCCTTCCTTCGTTTCTCGATC